>JACEST010000001.1 GCA_013911715.1 Sphingopyxis sp.
CCAAATTCCGCATTGGCCGACGCAGTGCCAATTGCCTGCGCGGCGAGTCCCAGCCCGATCTGCCGCCCGCCGGTCATTTCGATATAGAGATGTGCGAGCAGTTCGGCGTCGAGCAAGGCACCATGTTTGATCCGGTGCGAACGGTCGATGCCGTAACGCACGCACAGCGCATCAAGGCTGTGTTTGCCGCCCGGGTGGAGTTTGCGGGCCATTTGCACGGTACAGATCATCCGATCCATATCGAGCAGAGCCATGCCCACGCGCGCCAGTTCGGCGTTGACGAAACCAAAGTCGAACGCAGCGTTGTGCGCGACCAGCGGCGCATCACCCAGAAAATCAATAAGTTCGCCCACGCGTTGGCCAAAAAGAGGTTTGTCGGCCAGAAAGGTGATCGACAGGCCGTGCACTGCCTCAGCATCGGGCGGCATGTCGCGTTCGGGGTGGAAATAGGCGTGGAAGCTGCGTCCGGTTTCGCGGCGATCAACCAGTTCGATGCAGCCGATTTCAACCAGTCGGTGGCCGCTGCGAGGGTCGAGGCCAGTGGTTTCGGTATCGAAGATGATTTCACGCATTGAATTTGTAATATTGACCCGTTCAGCGCTGGAAACAAGACACGATGGACTTTATTTGCGCGCGCATCGCCGCTTTGGGCCGCCCGCTGTTGATCAGAAAGTCGGCGCGCGCGCGTTTGACCCGGTCGGGCGTTTGGAGGCGGCGGATAGCCCTGAATTTCGTCTCGGTCATCCCGCTGCGCGCCAGCACGCGGCGGCGTTGCACCCACAAGGGCGCACTGACGACCGCAATCGCCCCGACTTTGCGCCAGCCGCCCTTTTCGAACAATAAGGGAATATCGAGCACCACCAGCGGGCGCGAACGGTGACGGCGCAGGAAGCGCTGCTGCGCGCGCGCCACCAGTGGATGGATGATGACTTCCAGCGCCGCGAGCTCGGCACGGTTGGCAAGGACCCGGGCACCAAGCGCGGCACGGTTGACGCCCTGTGCATTCGTTGTGCCGGGGAAACGCATCTCGATCGCCGCCACGGCAGCACCGCCGCGCGCCTGCAGCCGGTGTACTTCGGCGTCGGCGTCGAACACCGGCACGCCTGCGGCCTCGAACATCGCCGCTGCGGTTGATTTGCCCATGCCGATCGAGCCGGTCAGCCCGAGCAGAAACGGACGGCGCAGCCGCGAGGCGGGGCGCGGATGGTGGGTCATGGCGCGAGCAAAATTTCGCGCAGCCGGTCATCGGGATCGTCGGGCGGGGCTGCACCAAAGAAAAGTTCGAATGCCACGGCGGCTTGGCCGATCAGCATATCAAGGCCGTCGATAGTCGCCAGCCCCCGCGCGCGCGCCGCCGCGAGCAAGGGCGTTTCGAGCGGCGCATAGACCAAGTCATAGACGAGCGCGTCGCCCGGCAAATTGCCGAGGTCGAGGTCGAGCGGCGGCTGTCCGGCCATGCCGAGGCTGCTGGCGTTGACGAGCAAAGCGGCAGGCGGCAGCGGCGCATCGAGGGTCCGCGCCTGGCCCTTCAGTCCGAAATGGGCGAGCAGCGCGCTTGCCTTCAGCGCATTGCGCGCCAGCACGGAAACTGAGCCTACGCCGATTTGGGCAAGCGCGAACAATACCGCGCGCGCCGCACCGCCGCTGCCCACCACGACCACCGGCGCATCGGCGAGTGGCACATCGGCGAGCGGCGCATAAAAGCCCGCGGCATCGGTGTTGGTGCAGGCGAGATCATCGCCTTGCCAGAAGATCGTGTTGGCCGCGCCGATGCTCTGCTCCACCCCGCCGGGGTCGGCGACATGTTCAATTACCGCTTGTTTGTGCGGCAAAGTGACATTGCAACCGCGCCAGAGCGGGTCATCGCGGCGTGCAGCGATATAAGCGGCGAGTCCGTCGGGGCGGACATGGCAAGCGCGATATTCGGCGTTTATGCCAAGTTCGGCGAGCCAGAAATTGTGGATGAGCGGCGATTTGCTGTGCGCAATCGGATCGCCGATCACCTCGGCAAAGGGTCGCGAAACTGTCATTGCGTAATTTCTCCGCGCTCGCGCAGCCAGCCCAGCAGCGGCAGCATGGGCAGGCCGATGATGGTCCAGCGGTCGCCCTCGGTGCGCGAAAAGAGTTGCACACCCGCGCCTTCGACTTCGTAGCAGCCGACGGTCCAGCAAATGCGGTCCCAGTGCTGCGCGACATAGGCCGCGATAAAATCGGCGCTGAGCGGCCGCACCCACAGCCTCGCCTCGGACACATGCCGCCACAGCACGGCCCCGTTTTCAGCAACGACCACCGCGCTGAGCAAGCGGTGGCGCTGGCCCGAGAGCTGGGCCAGCTGCGCTTCAGCCTCGGCCGGGGTCGCCGGTTTGGCGAGCAAGCTGCCGTCATCGAGCACGAGCAGCTGGTCCGATCCGATCACCAGCTGCCCCGGCCGCCGCGCCGATATTTTGATCGCCTTGGCCTCGGCCAGCGCATCGGCGATATTGCGCGGCGATTGCCCTTCGCCCGCTAGCGCGGCCATCAGCGCGGCCTCGTCAAGCAGCGCCGGTTCGGCGACAAAATCGACCCCGGCGTCACGCAGCATTTGCGCGCGACCTTTGCTTTGCGACGCCAGCAATATTCGCGTCATGCGTGTACTGCCCGCCGGTCTTCGGCCAGTTTGATGATTGCAGCAGCGGTTTCCTCGATCGAGCGGCGCGTCACGTCGATCACCGGCCAGCCATTGTCGGCAAACATGCGCCGCGCATAGGCAAGCTCGGCCTTGACCGCAGCTTCCTCGACATAGGCGGTTTCGGGTGCTTGGTTAAGCGACAGCAGCCGGTTGCGCCGTACCTGCACCAGCCGGTCAACCCCCGTGGTCAAGCCGACGATAAGCGGATGTTCGAGGCGAAACAAGGCGTCGGGCGGCGGCGATTCGGGGACAATCGGAATATTGGCGGTCTTGAAACCGCGGTTGGCAAGATAGATGCTGGTCGGCGTCTTCGACGTACGCGACACGCCGGCAAGGACGATGTCGGCTTCCTCCCAATCCTCCCACGCAATACCGTCATCGTGCGCGACGGTGAACTGGATCGCTTCGACCCGTGCGAAATAGGCGGCGTCGAGTTGGTGTTGCCGCCCCGGCCGCGCTTTGGCCTTTTGCCCCAGCATCCGCGATAAGGCATCGGTGACGGCGTCGAGCACCGCCACCGCCTGAAGATTGAGGGCGGCGGTACGCCGTTCAAGGCTGGCGCGCAGCTCGAGATTGACGAGCGTGAAGAGGATTAGGCCGGGGCTCGCTTCCACTTCGGCCATGATGCGGTCGAGATGCGCCTCCGATCGCACCATCGGCCAGAAATGGCGCACCACTTCGACATCGTCAAACTGGGCAATCGCCGCTTTAGCCAGATTTTCCAGCGTTTCCCCAGTGGAATCGGATATAAGATGGACGTGCAATCGCATAATCGCCACCTCTTTGCCCGTGCATGCACGGCTGGCAAGCGCGATTGCAGCAGGGGATAGCGTGGCGGACAGAGCTGTGGATAGGTCGGGCAGCAGAAAAAGACCCACCGCCGCGCCGATTTCATCAAGCACCTTGTCCACAGCCCGCACAGATCATCCCCAATTTGTGGATAAATTTGCGGTGCGCGCGCGACTCGTTCAACAGGCCCAAGGCCCGGCGAGTCAAGCTGTTGGCAAAGGTGGGGAAGCTGTTTAAATCCCCGCTGGCACGGCCACCAACAATCCACCACAAGGATATAAATATCATGATGTTTGGAAGAGGAGGGCGGGCGGCGTGACGGACAAAAATTTGCTGGCGGTGCTCAAAGGTGAACGCCGGGATCCGCCGCCAGTGTGGTTGATGCGTCAGGCCGGGCGCTATCTGCCCGAATATCGCGAACTGCGTGCGCAAAAGGGCGGCTTTCTTGAACTTTGCTATGATCCTGAGGCTGCGGCCGAGGTGACGTTGCAACCGATCCGCCGCTTTGCTTTCGACGGTGCGATCCTCTTCTCGGATATCCTCGTCATTCCGCATGCGCTGGGGCAGGATTTGTGGTTCGAGGCGGGCGAAGGTCCGCGGCTCGCCCCGCCGCTGGTCGATGCGCTGCTAGCCGATCTAACTGCAATGCCGGAGCGATTGTCGCCAGTGATCGAAACCGTCCGCCGCGTCGCTGCCGCTTTGCCGCCCACCACGACCTTTCTGGGCTTTGCCGGCAGTCCCTGGACCGTCGCCACCTATATGGTGGCGGGCCAGGGGTCGAAAGATCAGGGCGCTGCGCGGACGCTGGCTTATGCTGATCCCATTGCCTTTGGCGCTATTGTCGACGCCATCGTCGATGCTACGGTCGATTATCTGTCGGCGCAGATCAGCGCGGGCGTCGATGCAGTGCAATTGTTCGAAAGCTGGGCGGGGACGCTGAGCCCGGCCCAGTTTGAATGCTGGGTCATTGCGCCCAATGCCGAAATTATCCGCCGTCTGCGCGCGCGCCATCCCGAAACCCCGATCATCGGTTTTCCCAAGGGGGCGGGCGGCAAGCTGATCGCCTATGCGCGCGAGACCGGCGTCGATGCGCTGGGGATAGATGAAACCGTCGATCCGGTCTGGGCCGACAGCGTGTTGCCCAAAGGGCTGCCAGTGCAGGGCAATCTGGATCCGCTGGCGTTGCTGGCGGGCGGTGCCACGCTCCATTTAGCGGTCGATGCCATCCTTAGCGCCTTTGCCGGTCGCCCGCACATCTTCAATCTTGGTCATGGCATCACGCCCGAAGTGCCCGTCGCGCATGTCGAGGCGTTGCTGGCACGGTTGCGCGGTGGGTAGGTTATGGACGCTTTTCTTGGAATATTGGGGCCAGCAATGCTGTGGGTGAAGGCGGCGCATGTGATTTTCGTCATCTTCTGGATGGCCGGCCTGTTCATGCAGCCGCGCTTCTTTGTCTATCATCACCAATGTGCCGTAGGGTCGGATGAAGACGCCAAATGGATTGAGCGCGAAGACCGGTTGCGGCGGATCATTCTGAATCCGGCGATGATTGTCGTGTGGGCGCTCGGCCTGCTGCTCGCCTTCAACGGTGGTTATTGGAACCAGGGCTGGTTTCACGCCAAGTTGCTGTTTGTCGTGGGGCTCAGCGCCTACCACGGCTGGCTCGGCGGCTATTTCAAGAAATTGCGCGCCGGGCAGCGGCCGCTTAGCGAGAAAGCGCTGCGACTGCTCAACGAAGTGCCAGGGGTAGCGGCGGCGGTGATTGTCATATTGGCGGTGGTGCGGCCTTTCTGAACCCAGTTTGATTGACTTCGGCGCGCGCTGGGCCTACATCCGGCGCAAGCAATCGGCTTGGCGTGCGGTCCTCGCGCGGCCGGGACAGATTTCGGCGCATCGCCGCCCCAGCGTGTCCCAACTTCCACCAGCGCCGCAGCGGCGGCACTTTCGTCTGACCTTTTCCCCATCTGGAAAACCACCCAATGCATCTTAAAGAACTTAAGAAAAAGGCCCCCGCGCAGCTGGTTGAAATGGCCGAAGAGCTGGGCGTCGAGGGCGCCTCGACGCTGCGCAAACAGGATCTGATGTTCTCGATCCTGAAAGAGCTCGCCGAAGAGGGTGAGGAAATCATCGGTTCCGGCACGATTGAAGTCCTGCCCGACAGCTTTGGTTTCCTCCGCAGTTCAGAGGCCAATTATCTTGCCGGCCCGGACGATATTTATGTCTCGCCCAACCAGGTGCGCAAATATGGTCTGCGCACCGGCGACACGGTTGAGGGCGAGATTCGTGCGCCGCGCGATGGCGAACGCTATTTCGCGTTGACCAAGCTCGTCAGCGTCAATTTTGACGACCCCGAAGCCGTCCGCCACCGCGTCAATTTCGACAATCTGACGCCGCTCTATCCCAACGAAAAGCTCCGGCTCGATTCGCTCGATCCGACCGAAAAGGACAAATCGGCGCGCGTCATCGATCTGGTCAGCCCGCAGGGCAAGGGCCAGCGCGCGCTGATCGTCGCGCCGCCGCGCACGGGCAAGACCGTGCTGCTGCAGAATATTGCGAAAGCGATCACCGACAATCATCCCGAGGTGTATCTGATCGTCCTGCTGGTCGACGAGCGGCCCGAGGAAGTCACCGACATGCAGCGCAGCGTGAAGGGCGAGGTTGTGTCTTCTACCTTCGACGAGCCTGCGACGCGCCACGTCCAGGTCGCCGAAATGGTCATTGAAAAGGCCAAGCGCCTCGTCGAGCACAAGAAGGATGTCGTCATCCTGCTCGATTCGATCACGCGCCTTGGCCGCGCTTATAACACCGTCGTCCCGTCGTCGGGCAAGGTGCTGACCGGCGGTGTTGACGCCAATGCGCTGCAGCGGCCAAAGCGATTCTTCGGCGCGGCGCGGAACATCGAAGAGGGCGGCTCGCTGTCGATCATTGCCACCGCGCTGATCGACACCGGCAGCCGCATGGACGAAGTGATTTTCGAAGAGTTCAAGGGCACCGGCAACAGCGAAATCGTGCTCGACCGCAAGGTTTCGGACAAACGCATCTTCCCGAGCCTCGATGTCGGCAAATCGGGAACGCGCAAGGAAGAGCTGTTGCTCGACAAGGACAAATTGTCGAAAATGTGGGTGCTGCGCCGCATCCTGATGCAGATGGGCACCGTCGATGCGATGGAATTCCTGCTCGACAAGATCAAGGGATCGAAGACCAACGACGATTTCTTTGATTCGATGAACCAATAAGAGTTCGGGGACTTATTCATGTTTGAATTGCTGATGGCCGCCACCGGAGCGGCGCAGGGTTTTGGCGGGCCTGCCGAAATGTGGGCGGCGATCGTCAAGGATTTCTCGAATATCACCCAGCCGTCGGCGTTCGCCGCCTTTTTGCAGGTGCTGGCGATTGATCTGGTGCTGGCGGGCGACAATGCGATTGTCGTTGGCGCGCTCGCCGCAGGACTCCCCGCCGAGCAGCGCAAGAAAGTGATCCTGATCGGGATTATCGCCGCGCTGGTGCTGCGCATCGCCTTTGCGTTGGTGGTGACGCAGCTTCTCCAGATTGTCGGTCTGATTTTCATCGGCGGCTTGCTGCTGGTGTGGGTGGCGTGGAAAATGTGGCGCGATTTGCGCGATCATGGGGGCCAGTCGGCGGGCTCGCCCGAAATTGCCGGGGACGAACATAGCGGCCTGCGTCCGGCCAAGAGCTTTGCGGGCGCCGCCTGGGCCGTTGCGGTCGCCGACGTGTCGATGAGCCTCGACAATGTTCTCGCCGTCGCGGGCGCAGCGCGCGAGCATCCGGGCATCCTCATTGTCGGGCTGATATTCGCGGTTGCGCTGATGGGCGTGGCGGCCAATGTTATCGCCAAATATATCGAGCGATATAAATGGATTGCCTATGTCGGCCTGTTGGTGATCGTCTATGTCGCGGGCAAGATGATCTACGACGGCTGGGTCGACCCGCGCGTCGGGATGGGGACATTGTTCGGGTAAAGCGGGTTGATTGAAAGTGAGTCCGATTGGCAACAGTTGGACTCAAATAGGACTCGCTTCATCGCCTAAAGCTTTCGGTTGGTCGATGGTTCTGACATCCTGGTGATATGGGGATTTCGGAGCTTTGCCCGTGCGTAGTTTGAACGCAGAAGTTGATCGAAACTACGACTTCTTTCAGCGCAACTTGGCGTCCTACCTTGTCGATCATGAAGCGGAATTTGCGCTGCTTCGCGACGCGGAGCTTGTAGCCTTTTTCCCAACGGTAGGCGAAGCCTATCGAGCGGGCCTTGGGCAATTTCCGGATGAAATTTTCTCCATCCAACAGGTCATCGACGAGCCTGTCGAATTAGGATTCATGTCACTTGCCTTCGTTTAGCGGTAGGCATGACGGGCGCCGAATAACCCTTCCCGTCGCCGTCTTGCGATCAGACAAGCCAAGTGACCTTACATTTGAGATTTTCTCTGCCTTAGTTGACACTGGGGCAACCGTTAGCGGCCTTGGCCCGGCGGTGGTAAAGCGATTGCACTTACGGTCGCATACTAAGCGACCGCTTGGCTCCGCGACTGAAGAGAGGCAGCTGCCATTCTTTGTTTTTCGGCTTGGGCTTTTCGCGGATGACGGAGCGAACAGCTTGCCATATGTCTTTGACGAATTGAACGGCTTCGGTTGGCCGCAACAGAAGGACTTTGACGTAATTCTGGGAATGGACGTATTGAAGCGCTGTTCATTGAGCATGAAACCAGATGCGAGCTGGATGATTAATTTTGGACGCTGAAGTCAATGGCGCACTCCACCTGACCCGTGTTGCCTTTGGTGCTGCCGATACATCGGTGCTAGCTGCCAATATCGCGGCGCGGGCGGTGGCGGGCGAAGTGCGCTTCACCACGCGCAACCGCCCGCGCCGTGCCGATGAGCTGATCGGTGGCCAGCTCCATTTCATTATCCGCCATACACTGGTTGCGCGCGCCGAAATCCTGCGGTTCGATGACGCTGCCGAAGGGCGCACCGACATTGTCTGCAGTGACCAGCTCGAGCTGGTGCAGCCGACACCGCGCCGCGCGCATCAGGGGTGGCGCTATCTGGCGGCGGAGGATGCGCCGTTGCCGCTCGATGCGGCGTCGGGCGTTGGCGCGTTGCCACCGCATCTGGCGCGCGAACTCAGCAATCTGGCGCTGATTTAGCCGCCCTGCGCCGCCGCCAGCTGCGCCGCCATCATCTCCCACAGCTTGTTCATTGCCTTCATCGGGCGCACCATTACCTTGAAATCGGTAATCTTACCGCCCGCATCCCAGCGGATGATGTCGACGCCATTGACATGGATGCCGTCGACAGTGCGGGTAAACTCCAGCACCGCTTGATCGCCGTCGACAATTTGCCGGACATAGGTGAAATCGCCGCCGCCGAGGACATGCGCGGCGGCGTGGAGATAGGCGAACACCCTGTCGGCGCCGACCTGCGGCGTGTGCACGACCGGCGAGTGGAACACCGCGTCGGGCGCGAGCATCGCGCGCAGCGCTGCCGGATCCTCGCCGCCCGCCATATAGGCGTGCCAGGCGGCGAGTCCCGCTGTTGCCGCGCCGCTCACCGCAAATGCTCGGCAAAAAATGCCTCGGTGCGATTGTCGGCGAGGCGCGCACCCGCTTCGTTGCGGCGGTTGCCGGTTTCGGCGGCGAAACCATGGTCGAGCCCGGCGTAATCATGGAGCGTGACGCGCAGATGCGGGTCGAGCGCGGCGTGGATTGCGGCCTGTGCGGCTGGCCCGACAAAATGGTCGGCGGTGGGGATGTGGAGCATTAACGGGTTAGCGATAGCGTGGGCTTCGCCCAGCATTGCGTCGATCATCACGCCATAATAGCCGACCGACGCGTCAATATCGGTGCGCGCCGCCGCCATATAGGCGAGGCGACCGCCAAGGCAGAAGCCGACGAGGCCGACTTTGGACGCGCCCTGGCCACGCGCCCAGCGGATCGTGGCTTCGATATCCTTGACGCCGTCATCGGCATTATACTGACCGAAATAGCCAAGCGCCTCCTGAAACTCTGCTTCAACGTCGGGGTTGAGCTCAACCCCGGGGGCGAAGCGCCAGAAAATGCCGGGCGCGATGGCGAGATAGCCTTTCGCGGCCCATTGGTCGCATTTGCTGCGGATGCCCGCGTTGATGCCGAATATTTCGGGGACGACGATGATTGCGCGCCCGGTCGGCGCAGCGGGGTGGGCGACGTAGGCGGGGATTTGGCCTTCGCCGTGGAGGGCTTCTATCATCTCAAACATCGCGCATATCATCCTGCGTGCTTGCCAAAGCGGCTTGGCCGCGCGAAGCTAGCAGGAGCAAGCCGCGCCGCTCAAGGGGGAAGGCGCAGCGACCGGAGAAGTCACATGAAAATCAACGTCGAAGTCGATTGCACGCCCGAAGAAGCCCGCCGCCTGTTCGGCCTGCCCGACCTGACCCCGCTGCACGCCATCTATCTGTCGCGCGTCGAGAAGTTGATGGAGAAGGGCATTACCCCCGATCTGGCCGAGAGCATGGTCAAAAACTGGGTGCCGATGGGCGAGGCGGGGATGGGGCTGGTCCAGTCGTTGCTCGGTCAATTTGGCGGCGCTATGCTGGGCGCAGGCAAGAAAGCCGGCGACGATGACGTCAAGCCGTCAGCTGCGCGGAAACGCTGACGGAGCCAACTATTTTAAAAGAAACAATTTTCGCGCTGTCGAGCGGGAGCCCGCCCGCGGGCGTTGCGGTCGTGCGGGTGAGTGGTCCGGCGGCAGCGAGCGCGCTCGCCGCGCTCGCGGGCGCGCCACCGCCGCCGCCGCGCCGGGCGGTGCTGCGGTCGTTGCGCCGGCCGGAAGATCAGTCGCTGCTCGACCGCGCGCTCGTGCTGTGGCTGCCCGGGCCAGCGAACGCGACCGGCGAAGATATGGCCGAGCTGCATCTGCACGGCGGGCGCGCGGTGGTCGCCGCAGTTCTCGCGGAACTCGGTGCGTTGCCGGGGCTGCGGATGGCTGAGGCGGGCGAATTCACCCGGCGCGGGCTGATCAATGGCCGGATCGACCTGGCCGAGGCCGAAGGATTGGCGGATTTACTGGCGGCCGAAACCGAGAGCCAGCGGCGTCAGGCCTTGCTGGCGGTGAACGGGCAGGTGTCCGCGCAGATTTCGCAGTGGCAGCAGAGCTTGTTGCTGCTGGCGGCGCAGGCTGAAGCCGCGCTGGATTTTGCCGACGAGGAGGATGTGGCTTCCGAGGCAGCTGTGCTCACGCGAATTGCCCAGAAATCTGCCGAACTTCACACTGAAATGCAGGTCTGGCTGGCCCGGCCCGCCGCCGAGCGCATCCGCGACGGGCTGGTGGTGGTCATCGCGGGGCCACCCAATGCCGGAAAATCAACCCTAATCAATGCTTTGGCGCAGAGAGAGGTGGCGATTGTGTCGCCATTGGCGGGTACCACGCGCGACATTGTCGAGGTGCCGCTCGCGCTGGATGGGATTGCGATGCGCTTTGCCGACACGGCGGGGCTGCACGAAAGTTCGGTCGATGTCATCGAGAAGATCGGCATTGAGCGCGCAGCGCAGGCGATGGCGGCGGCAGATATTGTGCTGTGGCTGGGGCCTGTGGCCGATCGCCCGGCCCACCCGCATGTCATTACCATTTCGGCGCAAAGCGATCGCTTGCCGGTGGATACTGCGGCGGACCTCGCAATGTCGGCGCAAAGTGGTGCGGGGATGGCGGCGCTGCATGGCGCGATTGTGGCGATGGCGCGAACGCTGCTGCCCGCCGAGGGGGAAGCGGCGCTGCACGTGCGCCAGCGTGCGGCGCTTGCCGAGGCCGCCGACTGGCTGGCGATTGGCGTCGATTCGCTCGAGGCGCGCGATCCGGTGCTGCTTGGCGAGCGGCTGCGGCTCGCGCGCGGCGCGCTCGATCGCATCACCGGGCGCGCCGGGGTTGAGGATATGCTCGATGCGCTGTTCGGGCGTTTTTGTATTGGGAAGTAGCGGAGCGTTTCACGTGAAACACTATGGCGGGGATCGCGCAGTGGATTTTCAAGCGCCATTACGCTAAGGGCGCAGCCAATCATGGACCTCAGCAATCAATTTGATGTCATCGTCGTGGGCGGTGGCCACGCCGGAACCGAGGCCGCGGCTGCCGCGGCGCGGCTCGGCACGCGCGTCGCGCTGGTGAGCTTCGATCCCGCGCTGATCGGGACGATGTCGTGCAATCCGGCGATTGGCGGGCTGGGTAAGGGCCATCTGGTGCGCGAGGTCGATGCGCTGGGCGGCTGGATGGCGCGCGCGGCCGATGCTTCCGCAATTCACTATCGCATGCTCAACGCGTCGAAGGGCGCGGCGGTGCGCGGGCCGCGTATCCAGGCGGATCGCAATCTTTACCGGTCGGCAATTCAAGCGATGATGGCGGCTGAGCCGAATATTCGTGTAATTGCGGGCGAGGTGGCAGCGCTGAGGCTGGAGGACAGTGATCGTCGCGTCGCGGGCATCCGCCTGGCGGGCGGCGAAATATTGCACGCACCGTCGGTAGTGCTCGCCACCGGAACCTTCCTGGGCGGCACCATGTTTCGCGGTGAAGAGCGGATGGTCGGCGGGCGCATCGGCGAGGACGGCGCGCATCAGCTGGCGGCGCAATTGCGCGCCGCCGACCTGCCGATGGCGCGGCTCAAGACGGGGACACCGCCGCGCCTCGACGGGCGCACGATTGACTGGGCGGCGCTCGAGGAGCAGCCATCGGACGACCACGACTGGACTTTTTCCACGTGGAACAATCGGCGCAGCGTGCCGCAAATTGCCTGCGCGATCACGCGTACCAACGCGCGCAGCCATGCGATTATTGCCGAAAATCTGGACCGTTCGCCGCTGTTCAGCGGCGCGATTGGCGCGGTTGGCCCGCGCTATTGCCCGTCGATTGAGGACAAGATCCACCGCTTTGCCGACCGCGATGGGCATCAGGTGTTTCTGGAACCCGAGGGACTCGATACGCATCTGGTCTATCCCAACGGCATTTCGACCTCGCTGCCCGCCGATGTTCAGCTGGCGATGCTGCGGACGATGGACGGGCTCGAGCGCGTCGAAATGGTCGTGCCGGGCTATGCCGTCGAATATGACCATGTCGACCCGCGCGCGCTCGATCGCACGCTGCAATTGCGCGCGATAGCCGGGCTTTATTGCGCGGGACAGATTAACGGGACGACCGGATATGAAGAGGCGGCGGCGCAGGGGTTGATTGCAGGAGCCAATGCGGCCCAAGCAGCGCTCGGCCGCGACACATTCATCCTCGACCGGAGTGAAAGCTATATCGGCGTGATGGTCGATGATCTGGTGTTGCAGGGCGTGACCGAGCCCTATCGCATGCTCACCGCGCGCGCCGAATATCGGTTGCGGCTTCGTGCCGACAATGCAGCGACCCGGCTGACGCCGCGTGGGCTGGCCATCGGGCTGGTTGACGGTGAAATTGCGGCCCAATTTGCGCGGCGCTACAGCCAAAGCGAGCAGGTTGCCGAGCGGTTCGCGGTGACGGCCGGCCGCGAGGATTATGCGCGGCTGGGCTTCGCCTGGCCTGCGGACGGTGTCGCGCGCTCGCGTGGTGAACTGGTAGCGCAGGGCGCAGACATTGCGGCGGTCGCGGGTCTCGACCCGGCGCTGGCCGACGTGCCTGAGACTATTGTCGCCGAGGTTGCCGAAGATATCCGCTACGCCCCCTATATTGCGCGGCACGACGCTGAGCTGCGCTCGCTCGCCGTTAATGAGGCGGTGCTGCTCGACCCAGCGCTCGATTATCGCGGCATCGGTGGGCTGTCGAACGAGATGTTCGAACGACTCGCGCAGGCGCGGCCCGAAACTTTGGGGCAGGCGGGGCGAATTGCCGGAATCACCCCGGCGGCGCTGACCGCGATCTTGGTGCATAGCAAGCGGTCGGCGGCGTGACGCCGACGCCGCTGGTGACAGACGATGGTGCGGCGCGGGCCTGGCTGGTGGAGCGATTTGCGCCCAATACCGCGCAATGGGCTGCGCTTGATCGCTATGCCGCGCTGCTCGTCAATGCCAATGCCACACAGAATCTGGTCGCGGCATCCACAGTGCCGACGCTGTGGGCGCGCCATATCGCTGATAGTGCGCAGCTGCTGTGCCATGATGATCCCGCCAGCGAAGGGCTGTGGCTCGATTTGGGCAGCGGGCCGGGACTGCCCGGGCTGGTGATCGCAATATTGACAGCGCGCCCGGTGTGGCTCGTCGAATCGCGTGCGCTGCGCTGTCGTTTTCTGAACGAGGCGATCGCGGCGCTCGGGCTCGCACGGCGGGTGACGGTGCAAGCCATGCCGGTGGCGCGACTCGCCACCACGCGCGCGGCGACGATCAGCGCGCGTGCCTTCGCCCCGCTCGACCGGCTGATCGACTTATCCGCCCGTTTTTCCACCGATAACACGCGTTGGCTGCTCCCCAAGGGGCAAAATGCCGCAAAGGAACTGGCTTTGCTGACACCGGCATGGCAGAAGCTGTTTCACGTGGAACAGAGCCTGACCGATGCCGCCAGCGGGATCATTGTCGGGACGGGCACGGGGAAAGATCGGCGGAAAAACACATGATTCGCATCGCGATAGCCAATCAGAAGGGCGGCGTGGGCAAGACCACCACGGCGATCAACCTCGCCACCGCGCTCGCCGCGTCGGGCTGGCGCACCTTGATCATCGATCTCGACCCGCAAGGCAATGCTTCAACCGGGCTCGGCATCAAGCAGGCACAGCGCCATGCTTCATCCTACGAGCTGCTGCGCGGCGACGTAACACTTGGCGAAGCAATTGTGCCGACGTCGATCCCGCGCCTCGCTATCGTGCCCGCGACCGTGGATTTGTCTGGTGCGGAAATTGAACTGATTGAATTTCAGGACCGGCTGCACCGGCTGCGCGCAGCGCTCACGGGGACGGAGGCGGCCAAGTGGGATATTTGCCTGATCGATTGCCCGCCATCGCTCGGGATGTTGACGCTCAACGCAATGATCGCCGCCGAATCGCTGGTGGTGCCGATGCAATGCGAATTTTTCGCGCTCGAAGGACTCAGCCAGTTGCTCACTACCGTCGAGCGCATTCGCGGGCGTTTTAACCCCGGATTGTCGATTTTGGGTGTTGCCCTCACCATGTTCGACCGGCGCAACCGGCTGACCGACCAGGTTGCCGACGATGTGCGCGCCTGCCTCGGTGGCATTGTTTTTTCGACCGTAATCCCGCGCAATGTGCGCCTGTCCGAAGCGCCCAGTCACGGCCTGCCTGCGCTGATCTATGACCATCGCTGCTCGGGGTCCGAGGCCTATATCGCACTCGCGCGCGAGTTGATCGGTCGCCTCCCCGATCTGCGCAAGGCCGCTTAAATGTCTGAAAATGATAATGAAAAGCCAGAACCTGAAGCGCCGCGTAAGCGCCTGACGGGGCTGGGCCGGGGGCTCAACGCGTTGCTGGGTGACGCGCTGGGCGAGGTGAGCGTCGGCGCGGGCGGAATGGGGGCCGGCACCGCGCCGTCGGGTCCGGCTGCGGGTGAGGAGCGCGGCGTGGCCCGCATTGCAGTCGCCGCCATTCATCCGCTGCCCGGCCAGCCGCGCCGCCATTTTGCCGAAGCAGCCATCGCCGAGCTCGCCGATTCGATCCGGCTGCGCGGGTTGCTCCAGCCGGTGATCGTCCGACCCGCGCCCGACGGCAACGGCTATCAGTTGGTGGCGGGCGAACGCCGCTGGCGCGCGGCGCAGCGTGTCGGGCTGCACGATATTCCTGCGCTGGTGCGGCGGCTCGACGACGGCGCAACCTATGAAATTGCGCTGGTTGAAAATATCCAGCGGCAAGACCTGAACGCGATCGAAGAGGCGCTGGCCTATCGGCGCCTGATCGCCGATTTTGGTCATGGGCAGGAGGCACTGGCCAAGCTGGTCGGCAAATCGCGCAGCCATGTCGCCAATTTGCTGCGCCTGCTCGACCTGCCCGACACGGTGCAGCAACTGGTGGTCGAAGGCGCGCTGTCGATGGGGCATGCGCGCGCGCTGATCGGCCATCACGACGCCGTCGCTCTGGCGCAGCAGGCGGTGCGCGACGGCTTGTCGGTGCGCGCGGTCGAGGCGCTAGCCCGGCGGATCGAGACGAAAAGTGCGAAGGGCAGCGCAAGGTCGCTCCCGCGCGCGCATGATGCCGATATTGCCGCGGTCGAACGCCATCTGGCTGAACTGCTCGGGGTGGCGGTGGCGATCCAATATAAGGGCGCAGGCACCGGCGCGCTGACGCTGCGCTTCGCCACGCTCGACCAGCTCGACATGATTTGCCAGCGGCTGAGCGGCGAATCGATTTGAGCGCGCGCAGCCATTGGCGGCGAATCGGTGCAATATCCTGCGCCAGCATGGGAAATGAAATGACTAGCCACGCGGGGCCGGATGCCGATGTTGCTACGTTGGCTATTGAAAACCATAGTCTTTTCCGGATATTCGCGCCGCCGTCGTAACTCGCTGTTAACTACGCTCGCTTGCAAAAATGGAACCACTTCGGCGCTAAACCGGCGCTCGAATGGGGTGGGATTTCCATTCGCCAACATTTTCGCAAGGGACCAATTTCCATGGCTAAGAAGTTTTTGAATCGCGCCGTGCTCGGCGCAGCGGTTGCAGCCGTGGCGCTGAGCGCCGGAACCGCGCACGCCGCATCGGCCACCGGTCAGGCCAAGGCGCGCATTTTGCGCCAGATCACCCTCACCAACACCAGCGACCTGCAATTCGCCACGATCATCAGCGGCGCGACCGCTTCGACCGTGGTTGTGTCCACGGCGGGCGCCGCAACCTGTGGTTCGGGCCTGGTGTGCACCGGAACGACGACGGCTGCCAATTTTGACATCCAGGGCACCAACAATGCGGTTGTGCTCGTCAGCGGCGATACGTCGGTAACCTTGACCGAACCGATTTCGTCGGCATTGATGGCGGCATCGCTCGACTATTCGACCAATTCGGTGACCTTGAGCGCTGGCCCGGGTACCGTTGGCGGCAGCTTCCAGGTCGGTGGCACGCTGAACATCAGCGCCAACCAGGCTCCGGGCGACTATACCGGCACCTTCAACGTAACCGCCGACTATCAGTAAGCCTTTGCGCTGACTAGCTTTTCGGGCTAGTCAGCCAATGCTGAACCTTTGCGGGGAGTCACCGGTCATGGCCGGTGGCTCCCTTTGCTTTTTGGTTAACCCATCTCTCCGCAAATATGCTTAGCAAAATATCAACCATAAGCGGGCATCCCGGGTGGGTTCGCGCGGGGCCGGTCACGGCGCTGGCGCGCCATTGCCGGAGAAAGTTGATGACCTGCCGCCTGATTGTCCCTTGCCTCACCGTGCTGGCGTTGCTGGTGCCGACGACGCCCGCCTTTGCCGCTGGCGACCTGCTTGTCGCGCCGACCCGTGTGGTGCTTGACGGATCGCGCGGTACCGAGGTGGTGCTCAACAATATCGGAAGCACAGCCGCGACCTATCGCATCAGCCTTGAGGTCAAGCGGATGACCGGGCAGGGTGGCCTTGAAGAAATCGCCGAGACCGAGGTCAACGCTGCCGAGCGCGCCGCGCTCGATATGATCAGTTTTTCGCCGCGGCGCGTGACATTGCCGCCCAACCAGCCGCAGGTTATCCGGGTGGGCGTGCGCCTGCCCGAAGGCATCGCGCCGGGCGAATATCGGGTCCATATGCTGTTCCGCGCCATTCCCGACACGGTCGCCGCCACCGATCAGGTCAAGGCCTCGTCGGGCGGGGTATCGGTCGCATTGACCCCGATTTACGGCATCACCATCCCCGTCATCGTCCGGGTTGGCGACCTTTCGGCGACCGCGAGCATCGGAAAGGCGGCGATCGTTGATGAAGGCGGTCAGCCGCATTTCGCCTTTGATTTGGCACGCGCGGGCAACCGTTCGGTTTACGGCGACATCGAAGTGACGCGGCCGGGGGTCAAAGATCCGCTATTTCTGGCGCGCGGAATCGCCGTTTATCCCGAAGTGACCGACCGACGCGTGGCAATTCCCGTGCCCGCCGATGTGGCCGCCGCGCTCAAGGGGCCGGTGCGCATCCGTTACACCGAAGATCGCGAACTGGGCGGCGGCACCATCGCCGAAGCCAGTCTGACAGTCGAATAAGGCAGCAGCGGCGCCCGAGGGCATAGCGCAGATGGCTGCGGACAATCTGTTGGGCTGGAGCCGGTTGACCGGTTTTGCCGCAATGGCGCTGATCGGGTTTCGCCCGGTCGGCGTTGCTGCGGCCGACCCCGTCTCACCGCCGGTCCCGCCTGGCAACGACAGCTGGCAGGCCAATGACGATGACCAATGGTTGTTCGACTTGCGTTCGGGCCAATATCGGCTCGGTGACGGCGTGCGCGGCTATCAGACGCCGGAAGGAATATGTGTCGATCTGGCCGACATGGTCATCGGCCTCGATCTCGCCGTGCGGATCGACAAAAAGTTGCGCCGCGCAACGGGCTGGCTGTTCGACGAGCGCCGCACCTTGACGCTCGACCGCGATGCCGGGTCGGTTCGGGTCGGCAGCCGCAGTTTCACTCTGGCGCCTGGCACCATCCGCGACACCCCCGAAGGCTGGTGCATCCAGGTGAGCAGCCTGGCGCAATGGCTCGAACTGCCGCTGGCGGTAGACCAGTCCAATGCCATCTTGCGCCTTGATACAAAGGAAAAGCTGCCTTTTCAGCTTGCCGCTGAACGCCGGGCCCGCGCCGCTGGCATCCGGCCTGCGCAAAGTTTTGACCTTGCCAAGCTGCCATCCGCGCCGCGGCCCTATAAATTGTGGCAAACGCCGTCGATCGACGTCGCCGCCTCGCTGGCCTTTGTGAACGACAAGCGCGGCGGGCGCGACCTGTCGGCACGCTATGAAATATTCGCTGCCGGCGAGTTGCTGCGCCACAGTTTCGACGCGCGGCTGGCATCGGACGAAAATGGCCTGCCGCAAAGCCTGCGCCTGCGCGCCTATCGTTCGGACCCGACAGGCCAGCTGCTGGGGCCGCTGCACGCGACCCATTACGCGCTGGGCGATGTCAGCCTGCTCGCGACCGGCCTGGTTTCGCAAAGCAGCGTCGGGCGCGGCGCGGTGGTGACCAACCGACCGATCGAACGCCCCGAAAGTTTTGACCGTACCGATTTTCGCGGCGATCTGCCTGCCGGATGGGACGCCGAACTGTATCGCAACGGCCAGCTGCTGGCCTTTGCGACGCCCAATGCGGCGGGGCGTTATGAATTTCTGGACGTCGCACTCCAATATGGCAGCAACCGCTTCGAAATTGTGCTTTATGGTCCCCAGGGGCAAGTGCGGCGCGAAATCAAACAATTGCAGGTGGGGATGGATTCGATCCCGCCGCGTCAGACCTGGTATTGGGCCGGCATCGCCGAAGAAGATCGCGACCTTATCAACCTGGGTCGCGGTCAGGGGCCGTTTCGGCGCGGTTGGCGCGGCACGGTGGGCATCGAACGCGGGATTAATGCCCGAACGTCTCTCGCGGCCTATGGCCACAGCCTGTTCATCGAAAATGTCCGCCGTGACTATGGCGAGGTGGCAGTGCGCCGCGCGATCGGGCCGACCTTGCTCGAATTGTCGGGGGCCTATGCTTCGGACGGTGGCAGCGCGCTGCGCGCCAATTGGCTGGCGGGCTTTGCCGACACCTATATCCGCGTTGAAGCACTGCGCGGCTTTGGCGGCTTTGTCTCGGACCGGCTGATCCGCGGGATCAGCGGCAGTTATTCGATCGGCGTCGATCAATCGGTGCGGCTGGGGCAAACCATCCTGCCGCTGCATTTCGATCTGCGCCACATCACGCGCACGTCGGGGGTACGCAGTGTTGAAGCGACGGCGCGGGCGTCGGTCGGCTTTCGCCGCATCAATCTGACCGGCCAGGTCGACTGGTCGCGCAGCAATTCGCCGTTCGGGCCCGATCCGCCCGACCAGCTCACCGCGCGTTTGCTTGCCAATGCCAGTATCGGGCGCCTCCGCTTGCGCGGTGAGGCGCAATTTGCGTTGTCGGGCGCGCAGTCCGACACGCGTTTCGGCATGATCGGCGAATGGTCTGCGGGCAAGGACGCCCAATGGCGCGCCGAGCTCGGCTATGATGGCGGGCTCGATCGTGCGCGCGCAGGCCTCGGCTATACACGGCGTTTCAAACAGATCGAAGTCACGGCTTCGGGCGAGGCTGCCAGCGACGGCTCGCTGGCAGCATCGCTCGCGGTCGCCTTCAGCCTTGGTCCAAAGGCCGGCGGCGGGGTGCGCGCGTCGAGCAGGCGGCTCGCCAGCGGCGGCCAAGTCGAAGCATTGGTGTGGCAGGACCGCAACGCCGACGGCATACGCCAGGATGATGAACCGGTGATGCCGGGGGTCGAACTGACTGCGGGTACCCATTTTGTCGATGCGGCAACCGATGCGGATGGCCGCGCCATGATCGACGGGCTTGAACCCTTCCGCCCGGTGCTGATCGGCATAGATGCTGGCAGCCTGCCCGATCCCTATGTGCAACCTGCGCTGCCCGGTGTGGTCGTGACGCCGCGCCCGGGCGTCGCGACGCTGATCGCGCTGCCGCTGGTCGCAGCGGGCGATATCGATGGCAAACTCGTGCGGGCAAGCGGAACCGCGCTCGAGGGGGTATCGCTTGAGCTGGTCGATGTCGAAGGCCGGGTGCGAGCGACGACGCTCAGCGAATTTGACGGCTATTTCCTGTTCGAAAGCGTCGCCTTTGGGCGCTACACGGTGCGTATTGCGGAGGCGTCGGCCGATGCGGTGCGCGTTGACCCAACATTTTCAATCGCCGCAGCGCCTGGGCCCGACCGGCCGCGCGCGCGGCTCGGCACACTGACACTGCCAGGCCGCGATCCGCCGTTGGCGCGCAGCGGCGAACCCTCGCCCGATCCGCCGCCCACGGCGGACACCAGCGCACGCGGACCACCGCCGCTGGACCAAGCAACAGCGGGCGCGGCGTTAACCTTTAATTAGCCACGATGGTTGAGAGAGGGTGCAGCAGCGGTGCGCCGCGCCCGAACATGCATGACAGACCAATGGAATCAAGGGGCTAGCAATATGACCAATTCGGCAACCAGCGCGGATGTCGCGATCATCGGAGCAGGGCCAGCGGGGCTGACCGCCGCCTATCTGCTGACCAAGGCGGGCAAGCGCGTCACCGTGATCGAAAAAGACCCGGTCTATGTCGGCGGGATCAGCCGCACGGTCGAACATGAAGGCTTTCGCTTCGACATCGGCGGCCACCGGTTTTTTTCGAAAAGTCAGGAAGTTGTCGATCTGTGGAACGAGATTTTGCCCGATGATTTCATCCAGCGCCCGCGCATGAGCCGCATCTATTATGAAGGCAAATTCTACAGCTATCCGCTGCGCGCGTTCGAGGCGCTGTTCAACCTCGGCGTGATGCGCTCAACCCTGTGCATGGCCAGCTATGTCAAGGCCAAGGCGTTCCCGAACAAGAAGGTCCGCAGCTTCGAGGATTGGACCGTCAACCAGTTCGGCTGGAAGCTGTATTCGATCTTTTTCAAAACCTATACCGAGAAGGTGTGGGGCATGCCGTGCGACACCATGTCGGCCGACTGGGCGGCGCAGCGCATCAAGGGGCTCAGCCTCGGTGCCGCGGTGCTCGACGGACTCAAACGCAGCTTGGGGATGAACAAGCGGCCCAATGACGGGATGGCGACCAAGACTTTGCTCGAAACCTTCCGCTATCCGCGGCAGGGGCCGGGGATGATGTGGGATGCAGCGCGCGATCATGTCGTTGCGGGAGGCAACCATGTGCTGATGGGCCATAGTTTCAAGCAATTGACGCAGGATCAGGTCAGCGGACGCTGGCGCCTGACCGCGACGTCGGCCGATGGCGGCGAGGTGGTAATCGACGCCGAACATGTCATCAGCTCGGCACCGATGCGCGAGCTGGCGGCGCGGATCCATCCGCTGCCCGCCTGTGCGCTGACCGCGGCGCCGCAGCTCAAATATCGCGATTTTCTGACTGTCGCACTGATGATCAAGTCGCCCGACCTGTTCCCCGACAACTGGATTTACATCCACGACAGCAAGGTCAAAGTCGGCCGCGTCCAGAATTTCCGCAGCTGGTCACCCGAAATGGTGCCCGACCCCGACATTGCCTGCGTTGGCCTGGAATATTTCTGCTTCGAAGGCGACGGGCTGTGGTCATCGAGCGACGCCGATCTGGTTGAGCTCGCCAAGCGCGAAATGGCGATCCTTGGCCTGTGCAACCCGGACCATGTTGTCGGCGGCGCGGTGGTGCGGCAGGAAAAAGCCTATCCGGTTTATGACGATGATTATGCCGCCAATGTCGAGGTGATGCGCGCCGAACTCGAAGCGCGCTATCCCACGCTGCACATGGTCGGGCGCAACGGCATGCACCGCTATAACAACCAGGATCATGCAATGATGACCGCGATGCTGACCGCACGCAACATCGAGGCAGGTGAACGCATCTATGACATTTGGGGCGTCAACGAAGACGCCGAATATCATGAAAGCGGTAACGAGGGCGAACAGGCGGCGCTGGCATCGGTGCGCGAAGTGCCGACGCGGATCGCGAAGGGCGAATCCGCCCGCAAAGCGGCCTGAACCAAATGGGTCGCGCCATGGCCTCGGCACTGGTGCTGTGGCACCGCTTTACGATCACCCGCTATCTGGCGGCGAGCATGATCGCGCTCGCGTTCGATGTCGCCTTGTTCTCGAGCATTGTCGCGCTTGGAATAGATCCGACGATTGCTTCGGCAACGGGTTATTGCGCCGGCATTGTGGTTCACTGGCTGGTGAGCGCTAACATTGTGTTCGCCGGCAAGACCCGTGATGGTGCTGCGCGGCATGTGCAACGCGCGTTATTTGCGGGGTCGGCCATGATTGGGCTGGGGTTGACGGTGGCGACAGTCGAAATACTGGGGCGTTTCGGCGTGCACCCGATCCCATCCAAAGGCGTCGCCATCGGCATCAGCTTTGTCGCCGTCTATGCGATGCGCAAATGGGGTGTATTCAGGTGATTGGAGGCGCGCAAACGCTCGCCGAACACGCCTCCAGGCCGCCATTGAACGCCAAAGCGGAATAATCGGCGAGTATCCGGGGCGGGCCACATGACGAATTTCGTCGACAGATACTTTTTCAGAATTCTTGCGGGCTTGTGGCTGCTGGAAGTCGCCGTGCTCTTGTTCTTAGCGCGCGACGCCATCGTGTCGTGGAAGGTCGGCGACCCCGATGATCAGCTGCGGATCGTGCAAGTCCGCGATTGGCTGGCTGGTCAATCCTGGTCGGACGTAACCCAATATCGCATGAATCCGCCGGCTGGCGGGGATATGCATTGGTCGCGGCTGGTCGATGTGCCTTTGGCGCTGGTTATCGGCTCGCTGACGCCGTTGGTTGGTCAGGCCAAGGCCGAGCTTTGGGCTGCGGCGATTGTTCCGATGCTGACGCTTGGCGCGTTCCTTTTTTGCTATGCACGGCTTGTTCGAACCCATTTCGGCAGCACCGCCGCACTCGCATCGACCGCTGGATTGCTGACCACTGTTCCAATCATCATCCAATTGGTCCCGCTGCGCGTGGATCACCATGGCTGGCAGCTGGTGTGCATGACATTATGCCTGCATTATCTGCTCGACAAGGAACGTCCGCTCCGGTCGGCTGCTTTGCTTGGCGCGGTGTCGGCCATCTGGCTTGAAATATCCATCGAGGCATTTCCGTTCGTCATCGCCTTTATCGGCACCATGGGTCTGCGGTGGCTTCTAAGTGCACCCGTCCGGAACCGAAGCCTGCTGTTATCACCGTTCAACATATTGACCGTTTTGACGGCACTTGCGTCGGGCGTGTTGCTCCTCACGCTCAAACCGCTGGATGGCCTTGTTCGGGCAGATTGTGATGCGCTGTCCACGGTCCATGTTTCGGCGTTTGCTGTATGCGCCATCGTATCGAGCGCCATATTGGCCATGGTTGGATCGGTCCGGTTACAGCCCGGCATTTGGGTCAAGCTGGCCGTTTGCGCGTTCGCGGGTGTCGCGGCGCTGGCCGTGATCGGCATTGGCGCACCGCAATGCGCGGGCGACAGTTTTGAAAATCTTGACCCGGTCGTGAGGCAATATTGGTTTAATCGCACGTCTGAAGGCTTGCCGGTTTTCAAACTCGGTTTTGAGCAAATGGTGATCGCTGGTGTGGTGATGCTGTTTGGCTTTTTGGGTATCGCCCATCTTATTCGGTCAAATGACGTTTCGATGGAAACCAAAATAGCGCTCATCCTGATTTTTGCTGCGACTGCACTTGTCGGCACCTATGTTTCGCGCACTTTGGTGTATTTTATCGTCGTGACCTCGGTGATAATTGCCCCGCTGTCTGCCGCTTTGTTTGCGCAAAGATCGGATGCGGACAGCATCGCGCGGCAGAAGATGTTGCGCTTTCTGGCGATATTGCTGCTATTGCCATACATGACCGGGCAGTTGGTGGCGACCGCGATTGCCAAGCTTCAGCCTGTTCAGGCCGCAACGAAATCAGTTCGCTTCGTTATCGACTATTCCGCAGCGAAACGCTGTCAGGACAGTGGGTCGATCAAGGCGCTCCGCAACCTGCCTCCGTCGAACCTTTTGTCCGGGCTCGACGCGGCACCGGGCATTTTGCAGCATACCGAACATCGCGTGGTCGCATCTGGCCACCATCGCAATCAAGCCGCGATGCGCGATTCGATCCTGGCGTTTGTAGCGACACCCGATAGGCTCGCCGCGGTCATCGAAAAGCGGAAGATAGACTATGTTGTCGCTTGCGCTGCTGCGCCCGAATTTATTTTCTATCGCGACATGAATCCGGACGGAAATTGGGCCCGCCTGCATGCAGGCGATCGTTATGAAATGCTTGTCGAACAGCCTCGTCTAGGACCATTCCGTATCTGGAAGGTGCGCCCATGATCGCGACCGAAAATTCCCGGCGGCGCGGGGGTTTTTCGCTGATTTTAGGCGGACTGTGGCTGCTGGTATCGGGCGGGCTGATCTGGTCTGGCTGGGCCGAGATTACCACCCTGTCCGGCTGGGATCCCGATGACGCGTTGCGGCTGGTCCAGCTGCGCGATTTTCTGGACGGGCAAAGCTGGTTCGACAGCACACAATATCGCATGAACCCGCCAGGCGGCGCGCCAATGCACTGGTCGCGGCTGGTCGAATTGCCGCTCGCGCTGATCATATTGTTGCTGCGGCCAATGCTCGGCCAGCCGGTCGCCGAAATGATAGCAGGAACGGCAATACCGCTGCTGCTTTTGTGCTGGATCGCTTTCATGCTGTCGCGCATCGCCGAGCGCATGTCGGGCCGCGAAGCCGGCATTGCGGCGGCGATGATCACATTGTCGTCAGGAGCCTTGTTGTTCCAGCTGCGGCCGATGCGGATCGACCATCATGGCTGGCAGTTGGCGATGGCGGTGCTGGCGCTGTCGACCATTTTTTGGCCGAATGCGCGCAAAGCGGGCCTCATGCTCGGGATGGCGTTGGCGCTCTGGCTCCATATCAGCCTCGAAGGTGCGCCAATGACCGCCGCCTTCTTCCTGCTGCTCGGGTTCCGCTGGGTACGCTCCGCTGGCGAGGGCGAGCGGCTGTTCTGGACGATCCTGAGCTTTGCCTGTTGCGCATTTCTGCTGTTTTTCGGCACGCAGGCGAGCGGCCTGGCTGCTGCAATTTATTGCGACACCATCTCGCCGCCGCATGTTGCTGCGATTGCGATTGCAGCGTCGGTCATGCTTCCTGCCATTCGTCTGTTGCCAGACGACCAACGGCTGCGGCTTTGCGCGGCGGCGCTGGGCGGAGCCGGTGCACTGGCTGTGATCTTTCTGCTGGCTCCGCAATGCGCCGGGGGGGCGTTCGGCACCTTGAACCCGCTGGTCCACGAATATTGGTATGTAAAGGTGACCGAAGGTTTGCCCATCTGGCACCAGCCTTGGCGCATCGCGGTCAGTCTCGGCGCGGGCCTGGCCTGCGGCGCGATCAGCTGGATTATTCTCCGCGTCCGACTCGCGCGCGAAGACCGGCAGAAGTTGAGCACAATCGGCTTTTTCCTGATCTTCGGACTGGTTCTGTCGATTCTCATCATCCGGACAATTTCGGTCGCTACGGCATTTGCCATTCCGGTGACGGCGGCGTTGATAGCATCGCTCTTCGAACAATATCGCCAGTCGCAAACCCCTTGGACCAGAATCGGGCTGGTGATGGCAATGCTGGCCCTGCTAGTTCCGGGCGCGATAGCGTCATCGATCATCCGTTCCGTGCCCAGTGAAGCTGCGCAGAAGGAAGAGTCGGCTGCAATGGCCAATGAGCTCTGCCAGTCTGCCTTGTCCATCCGCGCGCTGTCTGCACTCCCTGAAGGAAGCTTTATCGCGCCATTCGATATGGGGCCGATGATATTGGCGCAGACGCCGCACAAGGTTCTCGCCAGCAGCCATCATCGCAACGAACAGGCGATGTACGATCATATCCAGATCTTCCGCTCGCCACCTACTTCGGCGTGGCGGTTGTTGCAGGCGCGCGGCATCAACTATCTGGCGGCTTGTGACGGCGAGGCTGAGCTTCACTTCTATGCAACAAAAAACCCAGACGGTCTGTGGGCGCAGTTGATGAGCGATAATGGCCCGGACTGGCTTGAGCCGATGCCCGACAGAGGCAAGGGCATCAAGGTTTGGCGAGTGCGCAAAACAGGCTTCAGCCCGGAATGAAGGCCATCGCGGTGCCGTTCATGCAATAACGCTTGCCGGTCGGCTTGGGGCCGTCGTCAAAGACATGACCCAGATGCCCGCCGCAACGCTTGCAATGCACCTCGGTGCGCGGAAAGCCGATGTCATAATCGGTCATTGTGCCGACGGCACCGGCAAGCGGGGCATAAAAGCTGGGCCAGCCGGTGCCGCTGTCATATTTGGTTTTGCTGTCGAACAGCGGCAATTTGCACCCGGCGCAGGCAAAGCGGCCCTTGCGCTTTTCCTTGTCGAGCGGGTGGCTGAACGGCCGTTCGGTCCCCGCCTCGCGCAGCACATAAAATTGCCGGGCCGAAAGGCGCTTTTTCCATTCGGCGTCGGACAATTGCCAGCCCTTTCGCGCGCGTGGGCGCGTGGCCGCGAGCAGGCGCGGGGCGAGGAGAGCGGTGGATGCGGCAAGTAAGACGGCGGAGAAAAGGGTGCGTCGGTTCATGTCGGCATATACGGAGCAGACCGGTGTTTGGTTTCACGCGCCGCATCAAATTATCTCATTCGTTGCCGACGGCCGTCGAACGCGCATGAAAAATTACCTCAGTAGAACCCCATAGGTGACCAACCGGTTCTGGCTAACCTTGCTCGGTTACATTTGCGCAATGGCGTCGGTCGAACCCTTGGGATTTGGTGGACAAACATCCTGCCTGCGCAGCTATGGGCGGGCAAGGGTGGCGCTGCAAACCAATCTTGAAACGCCGCTGGGCCGGGCTCGCTGCACGGTTATCGACCTTTCGCTCGGCGGCGCACAGCTGGAAACAGCTGAACCCGTCGATCTTGGCGAATCCTTATGGTTGTGGCTGGGCAAAGCGAAAGTTTTTGGCACGGTCCAGTGGGCGCGCGGCAACATGATCGGCGTCCAGTTTGAGGAGAAATTGCCCAAGGCGCTGGTGCTTAGCCTGCGCGGTGATCATGTCGATCCCAAGGCGCTGGAGGAAGTCGAAGCGATGCTGGTTGCACAAAGCTGGGTGATCGGCACCCCGGCGGCGCGTCCCAAGAGCACACGAATTGCCCAGGTTTTGGGCGGGCCGGGCCAGGCAGATGGTGCCCGACCGGCGCAACTGACGCGCGATTCCCGCCAAGCGGACCCGGCCGGCACGGGTATCGACCGGCGCGTGCTCCTGATTTTCCTGTTTGCAGCGGCAATTGGCGCGGCGGCCGGAATCGCAAGCTTCATGCTGCGCTAATAGCGCTCCAGCTCGACCATCATCTTTTTATAGCCATGGACGAAGCTTGCCGGCACGCGCTGGGGCTCTTCAAGCACATTCACGCGCAAGCGGCGCCTTTGCATTTCGGAAATCAGCGCAGTGAGCTGGAGTTCGGCGACACGTGCACCGACGCAGCGGTGGATGCCATAGCCGAAGGCAAGGTGGCGGCGGGCGTTGGCGCGGTCGACGATGATGCGGTCGCCATCGGGGAAGACGCTTTCGTCGCGGTTGGCCGAAGCATACCATAGCACCACCGTGTCGCCCTTGCGGATGAGCTGGCCTTCGACCTCGGCATCCTCGGTCGCGGTGCGCCGCATATGCGCCAGCGGGGTTTGCCAGCGGATGATTTCGTGCATCGCATTGACGGCGAGTTCGGGGTCGTGATTGGCCTCCAATTTCGCGCGCTCGTCGGGGAATTGCGACAGACCATAAGCATAGGCCGACATTGAATTGCGCGTCGTATCATTGCCGCCGACGATCAGCAGGATGAGGTTGCCCATAAATTCCTGTTCGCTCATCTCCTTCATCGCGTCAGACTGGAGCATGATCGATATCAGGTCGTGCTGGCCGGGGTTCGCGGCCTTGCGATCCCATAATTGCTTGAACGCCGCGCCCATTTCGAACGCAGTGGCCAGCCGCGCGTGGCGTTGTTCGAGCGTATCGCCGTTTTCGATATCGCCGAGCACGTCGGACCAATGGGTCAGCTTGTGGCGCTCTTCCCATGGAAAATCGAACAATATCGCCAGCATTTGTGTGGTCAGCTCGATCGACAGATGCTGCACCCAATCGAACGGCTCGCCGATCGGCAGACTGTCGATGACCGCGCTGGTGCGCGCCAACGTGTCGGCGCGCAGCCGCTCGGTCTCGCTGGGGCCAAAGGCGGGGGCGACGGTGCGGCGCTGCGCGCTGTGCTGCGGCGGGTCCATTGCAATGAACATCGGCATCGGAATCGCGCCCTCGGGCAGTTTTTCCACTGCATCGCCCGCGATCACGATGCCGCCATATTCCCACGAGGACGAGAAAATCTTGGGCAGCGCCTCGATATGCTGGATGGGTTTATAGGTGCTGATCGACCAATAGGGGCCAAATTTGGATTCGGGGCAATAATGCACCGGGGCCTCGGCGCGCATCTGGCGGAAAATCGGCTGCCAACGGTCCTCGGCCCACAGTTCGGCGCGCGAGACGTCGAAGGGGTGCGGCGTTTCGGGGATGACGCGATATTGGGTGGCCATGGGGGAGTTCCTCGCACTTGTCCGGCGCGGCGCGGACAATCACTTGCAGAATGCCACTATTGACAAATATGTCAATGACGCCGCGCGCGCTTCCAGAAGGCCCAGCTTGATCGCCCGCTAAGCACGCCGCTGCGGAACAGCCGCGCGGCGAGCCAGACCACGAGCGTCAGCCATAATGCCTGCCAGCCCAGCGCGGCGAAATGGATCGTCCGGTCGGGGTCGGTCGCGGCGCGCGCCGCCATCGCAAAGGGCGATGAAAAAGGGAAGGCCTCTGCCCAGCGCGCCAGCGCGCTGCCCGGCGTGCTCGACGCCGCCGAGGCGAGGCCGAACATCCCGACCTGAAAAATGGTGATCGGGAGCGACAGCATTTGAATCTCGCGCACGGTGCCTGCTTGCGATCCGACGCCAAGGAAAATGGCCCCCAGCAACAGGAAGGCCATGACGAAATAGGCAAAGCCGACGGCGAGGAAAAAGCCCCAGCCGGTGGCGGGCGCGAATTGCAGCAGCAATGCGGCGGCCTGCGCGTCGGAAACGGCGTTGCCGGTGCTGGCCCCCGTCATAGTTCCAGCGGCAACGAGGGTAGCGGCCGCGCCAAGGCCGACCCAAAAGGAGATGAAAAGCAGCGCAACGCCCAGGAAGCCGAGCAGTTTGCCGACAAACACGGCCTCCAATGGCGCGGCGGCGGCGAGAATTTCGATGACCTTGTTGCTCTTTTCCTCGGCAAGGCTGCTCACCGTCTGGCCTGCAAGCAGCAACGTCAGGAAAAAGAGCACGAATACCGCGCCAAAGCCCAAAGTCTGGCGCAGCGCGTTGCTCGGCGCGCGGCTGGCGATCTGGCGAAATTGCGGGACGGGCCGCAGCGCATTGGCTCCAGCATCCTGCGCCTGGCGCGCCTGATCGGCGAGCAGCGCGAGATAGCGGCCGGGCAGCGCATCGGCTTCGCGTTCCCAGATGCGCGGGGTGCCGAGCGGCCCCGCCATCACCGCAAGCGTATCGCTGCCGCGTTCGGCAAAAATAGCGCGGATCGCGGCGTCATCGGGGGTCGTGGCGGCAGGGCGCAGCTCGAGCGTCGGCGCGGCAAAGCGCCCCGTCGCCGTGCGCAGCCGCGCGTCGGCGCCGCGCAAATCGTCAAGCAGTGCGGGTTCGGCGAGCACGACAATGCGCCCCGTGTCGCGGTTCGATTCGGCGAGGCCCGCCGCACCGGCGCCGCCGACCAGGCCCATCGCCAGCATGAATAGTGGCGCGAGCAGGAACAGCAGGAAAGTCGGCGTCGCGACAATCGACAGGAAATCGCGCCGCGCGATTACGCCCACAATACGCAGAAAGGCCCTCATTGCGCGGCCTCCGTTGCCATATCGTCGCTTTCTTCGTCGACATAATCGGGCTCGCACTGGCGCACGATATGGACAAAGGCGTCGTGCAGCGCGGGCCGCGCGATGGCGAGCCCGGCGACGCCCAGGCCGCTGCCGGTCAGCCGCACGAGCAGCGGTTCGACGGCATCGGCCTCGATGGCAAAGCGCCACTGGTCGTGGACCGGCTCGGCCCCCGGCGGCAACAGCGCGGCGACCGCAGCGGGGTCGGCCCCGGCGCGCGGGGTATAGCGCACCTGCATCGGCAGCAGCGCGCGGGCATCATCGACCGTGCCTTCGAAACGCCGCTCCGACCGCGCGATGATGGCGAGACGGTCGCACAAGCGCTCGGCGTGCGCCATGACATGGGTGGAAAAGAGCACCGTCGCGCCGCGCGCGCGTTCGCGGTGGACCAGCGCTTCCAATCGTTCCTGATTGACAGGGTCAAGCCCCGAGAAAGGCTCGTCGAGCACGATCAGTTCGGGCTGGTGCACAATCGCCCCGATCAGCTGGACCATCTGCGCCATGCCTTTGGATAATTTGCGGATTTTCAGGTCAATGGCGCGGGCGAGGCCCAATTCCTCCATCATCGCCGCGCCGCGCCGCCGCCCTTCGGCCCAGTCAAGGCCGCGCAGCGCGCCCATGAAGGCAATCGCCTCGGTTGTCTTCATGCCGGGATAGAGTCCGCGTTCTTCGGGGAGATAGCCGATGCGCGCGCGCACCGACGAAGGACGCGAACTGCCCAGCAGGCTGCGGGTGCCGCCATCGGGGTCGATGATGCCGAGCAGCATGCGCAGCGTGGTGGTCTTGCCCGCGCCATTGGGGCCGAGCACGCCATAAATGCTGCCGCGGGCAACGCGTAGCGATACAGCGTTCACGGCGGTATGATCGCCATAAAATTTGGTAAGGCTGGTCGCCTCGACAACGATATCAGACAAACTGCTTCCTTCGCCCCGTGCAATTATGCAACGTCCCTTAACCGTTCATGTCGAGCGAAGTCGAGACAAGGCGCGGCACAGTGCCATGCCGATGGGTGTCTCGACTTCGCTCGACACGAGCGGTCCGATTGGGTCTTGCACCTAAATTGCAGGAATGACAGCGAAGTTAATGACCTCTCCACCAACTGCCCCTGAAAATGTGGCCACGCTGCTCGAACATGTGGCGCGTGCGCAAGGCTTTGCCGCCTTTGGCATTGCGCGCGCCGATGCAGCCCCGCGAACGCGCGAACGGCTGCGCCGCTGGCTCGATGCGGGGTGCCATGGCGATATGCTGTGGATGGAGGCGCGCGCCGACGAACGCGGCAGCCCGGCGGGATTATGGCCTGACGTGCGCTCGGTGATCATGCTGGGGATGAGCTATGTCCCCGCTGCCGACCCGCTGGCGCTGGCGCACCAGTCCTTGCGCGGCCGGATTTCGGTTTATGCGCAAGGGGGCGACTATCATGACGTGATCAAACGCGCGCTCAAGGCGGTCGCGCGCGAGCTGGTGGCGCTGGTGCCAGATTCCGCAGTGAAATTGTTCGTCGATACTGCGCCGGTAATGGAAAAACCGCTCGCCGAAGCCGCCGGGCTGGGGTGGCAGGGCAAACACACCAACCTCGTCAGCCGCGACCATGGCAGTTGGCTGTTTCTGGGGGCGATTTACACCACGCTCGAGCTGTCGCCGTCGCTGGCAGGGCGCGATCGCTGCGGCTCGTGCACCGCGTGCCAGGCGGCGTGCCCGACCGATGCCTTTCCCGCGCCGTACCAGCTCGATGCGCGGCGCTGCATTTCCTATCTCACCATCGAGCATAAGGGGGAGATTCCGCTGGAATTGCGTGCTGGCATCGGCAACCGCGTCTATGGCTGCGATGATTGCCTCGCGGTGTGCCCGTGGAACAAATTTGCCGACACGGCGGCGCGCCACCGCGCCTTTTTGCCGCGCGCCGAACTGGCCGCACCATCACTGGGTGACTTGCTCGCGCTCGACGATGCGGGGTTCCGCCAGGTTTTTGCTGGCTCGCCGATCAAGCGCATCGGACGCGCACGGATGGTGCGCAATGCCGCGATTGCGGCAGGGAATAGCGGCAATGCGGGGTTTTCGGGGCAGCTCTGCTCGTTGGCACATGACGAGGATGCGGCGGTAGCTGAGGCGGCCACGTGGGCCTTGGCCCGTATTAAGGAAGCCCAATCCTAACCCTACCCCGTCCGTCCTGAGCTTGTCGAAGGACCGTTCTTTCTTTCGATATTGCCAAGAAAGGACCGTTCTTCGACAAGCTCTGGACAGACGGGGTATTAAAAGTCGGCTGGTTTCGTTTGCCGCCCGTGCAGCATATGCACCGCCATCGCCGCGCCCAGCACCGGGGCGAGCAGATTGACCACGGGGACCATGAACAGCGCCGAAGCGGCAAGCCCCAGCAGATTGCGGTCGCGCGCGGACAGGGCGGCCATGCCAGGATGCCGCGCGAGTACCATCGCCTCGAGATCGCGGCCAAGCACCAGCATATTGACCAGCAACACCAGCACCAAGGTGCCGACCCCCGTCACCAGCAGCAGCAGGTAAAAGGGCGCCGCGACCAGATTCCACCCGATCGCGCGCCGCGCCGAGCGCAGGCCCATCGCCGCGCCGCGCGCGAAGCTGACCGGCGTCGCGCGCGCGGCGGCGGCGGGATAATGATCCTCTTCGACGCTTTCGATGATACCGTCGGTGAACAGTCCCATCACCGCCATCGCGACGGCACGGAACAGGAACCAGCCGAGCAGGATGGTGAGACCGATGGCGACCAGCGCGGCAATTTCGCCCGCATCGGCAAACCAGCGCGGCATCACCCACTGATCGAGCATGATCCAAAGCCCTGCGCCAAGCAGCACAAAGACCAGCAGCGACAGCGCCGCCACCGCCGCCATCAGCCGAAAAGTGCGCGCGTCATTGAGCTGGCGCAGCGACAGGGTGAAAGCACGCACGACCATCGGGGTGATGTGCCACGGCGGGCCGCGCTGATGCAACCGGCTTGCGCGAACCGCTGCCGGACCTTAGGGCCTCCCCCAACTTCCGTTCGTGTCGAGCAAAGTCGAGACACCCTGCAGCATGGAGCCGTGCCGATGGGCCTCTCGACTGCGCTCGAGGCGAACGGGGAAGATTCTCCTAACCGAAGGCCCAGCCCATTATGACCACCTCCGCCCGCCTCGACGTTGTCGCCATCGGCAACGCCATTGTCGATGTGATCGCCCGTGCCGACGACGCGCTGATCGTCGCCGAAGGGCTGACCAAGGGATCGATGCGGCTGATCGACGCACCCGAGGCCGAGCGGCTCTATGCGGCGATGGGCCCGGCGGTCGAAGTGTCGGGCGGGTCGGCGGCAAACACGCTCGCGGGCATGGCCGCGCTGGGGCATCAATGCGGTTTCATTGGCCAGGTCGCCAATGACCAGTTGGGCGCGGTGTTCACCCACGATCTGACCGCGACGGGGGTGGAATATACGACGCCGCCGCTCAGCGAAGGTGCACCGACCGCGCGATGCCTGATCCTGGTCACCCCTGACGGCCAGCGCACGATGAACACTTTTCTGGGCGCAAGCCATTTGCTCGAACAGAAAATGATCGACGAGGGAATGATCGCCGACGCCGCTATCCTCTATCTCGAAGGCTATCTTTGGGATCCCGAACTGTCGCGCGCCGCGATGCGCCGCGCCATCGATGTCGCGCGCGCCAATGGCCGCAAGGTCGCCTTCACCCTGTCCGACGCCTTCATCATCGACCGCCACGGCGATGATTTCCGCAAGCTGCTCGCCGAAGGGCTGTTCGACATTCTCTTTGCCAACGAAAGCGAGATTGGCGCGCTGGCGCGCACCGACGATTTCGAAACCGCGGTCGCCGCCATTGCTCCGCTGGTCCCGCTGCTCGTGGTGACGCGCGGCGAACATGGCGCGATTGCGGTGGCAGACGGCGTGCGCACCACCGTCGATGCCGAGCCCGTGCATGCGGTGGTGGACACAACAGGCGCGGGCGACCTGTTCGCGGCGGGCTTCCTGTCGGGGCTGGCTCGCGGGGAAAGCATGGAAGGCTGCCTGATCAGCGGTGCGGTGTGTGCAGGCGTGATCATTGCGCAGATCGGCCCGCGCGCGCAGAGCGATTTGCAGGCGGCGGTTGCGCAGCGGCTGGGGTAATCAGGGACAGTCCCCGACAAGCCTCGCTAACGGCGTCGACGGCTGGTTATTGGGAACTGTCCCTGATTACCGGCGAATGGATTGGGAAGCTTAACCCAGCCCAAAGCTCGCGCGCAGGCCGTCGATCACAAATTGCGCGGCGAGCGCGGCGAGCAGTACGCCGAGCAGCCGGGTGATAACCGCCTCGGTCTTTTCGCCCAGCACGCGCATCAGCGGTCCCGCTGCGATCAGCGCGGCCAGCGTCACTGCCAGCACTGCGCCGAGCGCGCCGAGGATCACCAGCGCGCGGTCGATCCCGTCATTTTGCGACACCAGCAACATGATCGAGGCGATCGAGCCTGGTCCTGCAATCATCGGCATCGCCATCGGGAAAATCGACACATCCTCGGTCTCGGGCGTGTCGATGATTTTTTGCGCGCGCTCCTCGCGCCGCTGGGTGCGCTTTTCGAAGACCATGTCGATGGCGATGACGAAAAGCATGATCCCGCCGGCGATGCGGAAACTGTCGAGCTCGATGTGCAGCGCGCCCAGCAATTGCTCGCCAAACAGCGCGAAGACGATCAGGATGAGGCCAGCGACCACCACGGCGCGAATGGCCATGCCCCGCCGCTGCGCCGCACTCGCGCCGTGGGTCAGGCTGGCATAGATCGGCGCGCAGCCGGGCGGATCGATAACCACGAACAGCGTGATAAAAGCCGAGAAGAACAGGTCGAGCATGGGCTTATTGGCTCCGCGCTTGTGCTGCCGTGACGTCATCGTCGATGACCGGTTGCATCGCGCTGCCGTCCCACATGCGGACCGTAATCCGCCGCGATCCGTCGCGCCGTACCTGGCTGCGCCAGCTGAGGCTCTGGTCCGCCGCGAGGCCGATCGCCAGATCATCGCCCTCAGCCCCGGTTTCGATGCCGACGGAGGGGCGCGATCCGCATACCGCCTGCCGCCCCTCGATAAATTCAGGCGCTTCGCGTGGGCTCCCGGTCAGCGGCGCGCCATGGTCGAGCACCCATTTGAAGCTGCCATCACGCTCGCGCAGCCACACGGTGGTGAAAGTGCCATGGCTGCCGCCCGGGCCGTTCCAGGCGCCCGTTGTTGCCCCGGCGCTGCCGTCGCAACTGGTGTAAACCGCGTGCGGCGCCCAGCTGATGCCGCTGCCCAAATTGCCGGTTTTCAGCCAGTCGAGCGCGCGCACGCGCTGCGGCTTGAACATCACAGCATCCTTGTGGGCGGTTTCGCGGAAGGCCGCGATCATGCCCTTGTCCTGTGCCAGCCGGTTGAACGCGATTTCGGCGGCGATGATCGCGCTAGGGTTGGCGGCGAGCGGCCGGTTGCGCTCGGCGCGGGTTTGCGGGCTGACACAGGCGCTGAGCGTCAGCAGGATGAGTCCGGTTAGTGCAGCGCGGCGCATCATAATCCCTCCGGTTCCGTGAGCCCGGCACGGCGGTGCGCGGCGATGAGCGTGTTGCGCAGCAAACAGGCGATGGTCATCGGCCCGACCCCGCCCGGCACCGGGGTGATCGCCCCGGCAATCGCCGCCACCTCGGCAAAGGCGACATCGCCGACCAGTCGCGTCTTGCCGGGATCGGCGGCGGGCACGCGGTTGATGCCGACGTCGATCACGGTCGCGCAGGGTTTGACCCAGCTTTGCCGGACCATTTCCGCCCGCCCGACGGCGGCGACGACAATGTCGGCGTGGCGCACGACGGCGGGCAAATCCCGTGTCCGGCTGTGCGCGATGGTGACGGTGCAGCTTTCAGCCAGCAGCAACTGCGCCATCGGTTTGCCGACGATGTTGGAGCGGCCGATGATGACGGCGTCGAGGCCGCTGAGATCGCCGAGCTGGTCCTTGAGCAGCATCAGGCACCCCAGCGGGGTGCACGGCACCAGCGCAGGCAGGCCGACGGCGAGGCGTCCGGCGTTGACGACATGAAAGCCATCGACGTCTTTGGCGGGGTCAATCCGGTCCAGCACCGCCTTGTCATCGAGATGCGCGGGCAGCGGCAATTGCACCAATATGCCATCGACGGCGGTATCGGCGTTGAGCGTGTCGATCAGCGCCAGCAGTGTGGCGGCGTCGGTATCGGCAGGCAGGCGGTGTTCCCACCCCGCCATGTCGGCTTCGGCCACGGCCTTGCCCTTTGAGCCGACATAGACCTGGCTCGCCGGATCGTCGCCGACGAGCACGACGGCAAGTCCTGGCGCACGGCCCATTTGCGCCGTGAATTCGGCTGCGACGGTGGCTATCCGCGCGCGCAGCTTCGTCGCGAAAGCCTTGCCATCGATCAGCACAGCGGGCGGCATCGCGGCCATGGGTAGGCTAACCACCCAGACCTTGCGCGATGCCCTTTAGATACTCCATTACTGGACCTCGTAGAATCCAGAGCAAGATCAGAACGACCATTGGCGTTAAATCTAGCCCACCAAAATCGGGCATGATGCGACGAAATGGCCTGTAAAGTGGCTCAGTAATCCGGTCGAGCGTGATCCAAATCTGCGCAACGAACTGATTGCTAGTATTAATTACGTTGAACGCGATTAGCCAGGACATGATCGCCTGGGTGATGATAAACGCAAAAGCGACGTAAAGCAGAATATCAACAATGTTTAGAAGCATCAGCAGCACTGGCAAACTCGCTCGAAAAGGGACGTTGCAACCGCTCTTAACGCCTTATCAGCGTCCCGGCACCCCTTGCCGTGAAAATTTCGATGAGCATCGCGTGCGGGACGCGGCCGTCGAGGATGACGGCGGCATCGACCCCGTCCTCGACCGCCGAAACGCATGTGTCGAGCTTAGGGATCATCCCGCCGCTGATGGTCCCGTCGGCCATCAATTCAGCGATGCGCGCAGGATCAAGGTCGGTCAGCAAAATACCATCCTTGCCCAGCACCCCCGCCACATCGGTGAGCAGAAACAGTCGCGCCGCGCCCAGCGCCGCCGCGACTGCGCCCGCCATCGTATCGGCGTTGATATTATAGGTATGACCGTCGCTGCCAATCGCGATGGGGGCGATGACCGGGATCAGGTCGGCGCACAGCAATGTGTCGATCACGCGCCGGTCAACGCGCGCGGGTTCGCCCACGAAACCGAGGTCGACATGGCGTTCGACGCCGATTTGCGGATTGGCATCGCGCCCGACCTTTTCGGCGATGACGAGGCCAGCGTCTTTGCCCGACAGTCCCACCGCGCGGCCGCCTGCTTCGGCAATCCAGCTGACAATATCCTTGTTGATCGCCCCCAGCACCATTTCGGCAACGCTGGCGGTTTCGGCGTCGGTGACGCGAAGCCCGCCGACGAACTGCGATTCAACGCCCAGCCGCGCCAGCATCTTGCCGATCTGCGGCCCGCCGCCATGGACGACCACCGGGTTGATGCCGACCGCGCGCAACAGCACGATATCTTCGGCAAAATCGCGCTGGCGTTCGGGGTCACCCATCGCATGGCCGCCATATTTGACCACGAACGTCTGCCCGGCATAGCGCTGGAGATAAGGCAGCGCCTCGACGAGCGTTTCTGCCTTGGCGAGCAGCTCGGCCATGCGGCCAGGGTCAGCGCCGCCGGTCATGCGAAGCGCGCGTCGACCCAGCGGCCGAGCGCGACGGCAAGCTGGACGAACAGCGGGACCATGATGATCGACAGGAAAATCTTGGCGGTCAGCGCGCCGATCAGCAATTGTGGCAAGTCATAACCCTCGACCCCGGCAAATGCGATGGTGATGAACAGGGTGGTGTCGACGAGCTGGCTGATGACAGCGGCAATCCCGCCGCGCAGCCACACCATCCGGCCCGTGCCGCTGCGCAGCCGGTCGAAGATATAGACGTTCAATGTCTGCGAAATGCCGTAGCTGATCAGCCCTGCGGCCATCAGCCGCGATCCTTGCGCCAAAATCAGCTGATATTCGGCCTGCTTGTCCCAAAAACCGGCGGCGGGCAGCGCGATCACGAGCTGGATCAGCAGCGCCGACAGGATGAGCGGGATGAAGCCGAAGCGCACCAGCCGATTGGCGGCGGCGGGGCCGTGGAGTTCATTGACCGCGCTCGACAGCACGACGAGCTGGAGGAAGGCGAAAATCCCCGCTTCGACCGTCAGCGGCCCGATGGCGACAATTTTGACGCCGAGCACGCCTGCGACGACGACCAGCCCGCCATAGACCACGGCAAAGAGCAGCATCGACGGGGAAATGCCGCGCAGCGGCGGCGAAGCGGTGGTTTCGGTCATCACCAGCGCTTATCGCCATTTGCGTGGCGAATGCAACCAAGCGCCGCGCGGCGGCGGCGCGCGTCACTCGGGTGGATTGTGGCGCGCCAGAAATTCTCCCATCGCCTCGAGCAGCGCCAAGCGGTCGGCCTCGCGCGTGAAATAATGGTCGGCGAGCGGGAGCGAGAGAAATTCGCTCGATTTGCCCGCGCGCCGCATCGCGGCGTGCATCTTGTCCGACTGGCTGTGATTGACGGTCACATCTTTCTTGCCATGGATCAGCAGCAACGGTGCCGTGATGCGGTCGATGGCGTTGATCGGCGACACGGCAGCAAAATCATGGCTCAATTTGGCCCATTGGCTGCGATAAAGATTCTCGCGCGACGATCCGCCGAAATCACTCGCTTCCTTGCGCATATTCGACACGCCCGCGATCGAAATGGCGCAGCGATATAGCCCCGGGTCCTTCGCGAGCCCCCACATGGCGGCATAGCCGCCATAGGATGCGCCGACGATGCACACGCGCCCCGGATCAGCCAGCCCCTCGCCCACCGCCCAGCCCAGCGCGTCGGTCAGATCATCCTGCATGGCAAGGCCAATCTGGCCATGCGCCTTTTCGACGAAGGCCTGGCCATAGCCGGTCGAACCACGAAAATTGGGCTGGATCACGCCATAACCGCGCTCAGCCAGAAACTGAGCCCAATAATCATAGCTCAGCCTGTCCTGCGCCCATGGTCCGCCGTGCGGCATGACGATGAAGGGCAGCGCCTTGGCCGCCCGTCCGCGCGGCAGCGTCAGCACCGCTTCGATCTCCAGACCATCGCGCGCCTTGTAACGCACCAGTTTGGTCCGCGACAATCGCTTGTTGCCAATCATATCGTTCATCGCCGCGAGCCGCGCCAGATCGCCGGCCACGCTGTCGAAATAAAACAGCAGACCAGGATTGTCGGGGCTCTCGATTCGCACCAGCATCTTGGTCCGGTCGGCACTCATGCTGATGATCGACACATTGGCCGCAGGCGCGCTGGCGTCGAGGTCTTTCTGGATTTCGGCCAATGCCTGGTCCAGCCACTGGATCGGCCGGTCGGGGTCCGATGTGAACACGCCCAGCACGCGGCTGCCATCACGGGTGGTCCAAATGCCTTCGGCGTTGCCCTTGTCGGGGGCAAAAACCACACGCTGCTGCGTGCCGTTCGCCATATCGACTTCGGCCAGCACCGTCTGGCCGCTGTCGCTCTGGGTCAGCACCAGCGCATGATCGGTGCCGTCGATAAACTCCAGCGGATAGGTCAGCTCCTCATCATCGCGCAGCGTCGCGCGCTCGGTGATATCCATCGAACCGCCGCCTTCGCGGCGATAGAGCAGGTTCGAGCGCGTCGAACTGTCACGATAGCTGATGGCATAGCGCACCCGGCCGTGCCGGTCAGCGCCCCAGTCATAAACATTGGTGCGCCCGTTTTCGACGGTGCGCCATTTGCCGGTGGCGACATTGACGCGGTACACCGTCGGCCAAAATTCGGGATAATTGCTGTAGATGGAATTTTGCGCCGCGATCAGCACTTCGTTCGATCCATCGTGCGGCACCCACAATAAATCTGCGCCTTGCCCCTTCAAATTCCACAGCAAATTGGTAATCCGCCCGGTTGGGCGATGCACGGCGGAATAACGGCTGACATACCAATTGTCGCCTTCGACCGGCATCAAAGTGTTCAGCTGGACGATGACATGATCATCATTGACCCAGCGCAGGCGCCCAAATTCGCTCAGGTCGGGCAGCGCGATCACGGGCGCGCGGCTGCGATCACCCGTCACCGGCATGATGATCAGCCGCTGCGCGCCGTCAGCTGCAATCAGACCGGCGATGTGGGTGCCATCGGGCGACAGCACCGGCCGTTCGATAAAGGGCAATTGGGCAAAGGCGCTGGTGGGCAGCTTTTCCAGCGGCTTCGCCGCCGCCGGCGCGGGTGCCGTCTGGGCATGAACGGGCCTTCCTGTCGCCGCCGCCACAGCTGCCAATAGCAAACACCACCCGATGATCGTCCGCCAACCCATATTACCATCTCCGTAGCAACACGCAAACCTCCTAGCGCCATCAAGTGGTTTATTTCGGGCGGTTTCCAGCTTCAAGGGGGCCTGCGAATTTTTCTGTACGGCTGCGGCGTCAACGCGCGCTGCTGGCCAAGGCTTGCCAGCGCCAATTGTCGGGCTAAACCCCTGCACAGCGAAGCGCAGGGGTGAAAATAGCATGCAAAGCCTGATTGGTCTGGTCGGAATCGTCGCCATTCTGGCCATTGCCCTCCTGTTTTCGTCGAACCGCCGCTGGATCCGGCCGCGCGTGGTCGTGCCCGCTTTTCTGCTCCAGGCCGGCTTTGCGCTGCTCGTGCTCGGCACGCCGTGGGGCCGCGCGGTGATTCAAGGGATGTCCGAAGGCGTTTCGAATCTGCTCGGCTATGCCAAGGCGGGAACCGATTTCATCTTTGGCCCGCTGGCGGGTCCCGAAATCGGCGGCAACAGCTTTGCCATCGCCGCGCTGCCGGTGATCATCTTCTTCGCCTCGCTCATCTCGATCCTCTATTATCTGGGCATCATGCAACTGGTGATCAAATGGGTCGGCGGCGGCATCCAGAAAATCACCGGCATCACCAAGGTCGAAAGTCTGGGTGCGGCGGCGAATATCTTTGTCGGGCAAAGCGAAAGTCCGCTGGTCATCCGTCCCTATCTGGCCGCGCTGACCCCGCCGCAGCTGTTCACCATCATGTGCGTCGGCATGGCCGGGGTCGCGGGGACGATTTTGGGAGCCTATGCCAGCCTGGTCGGCGAACAATTGCTGCCCTATTTGCTCGCGGCCAGCTTCATGTCGGCCCCGGGCGGGATTTTGATGGCAAAGATTATCATGCCCGACGATCCGCAGGATATCGGCATCGAACCCGTCATCATGCCCGATGCCAGCCACGACGAGGAAAAGCCTGCGAATATCATCATGGCTGCGGCGCAGGGTGCGCAGACCGGCGTCAAGCTCGCCGTTGCGGTCGGCGCGATGGTGTTGGCGTTCGTAGCGCTGGTTGCGCTCGCCAATGGCCTGCTCGGCGGGCTGGGCAATATGCTGGGGCAGCAAGGCTGGTCGTTTCAAAGCGCGCTGGGGTTTGTCTTTGCGCCGGTCATGTATCTGGTCGGGGTGCCGTGGGAGGAAACGGGTGCCATCGGCGGGCTGTTCGGAACCAAAATCGTCCTCAACGAATTTGTCGCCTTCATCGAATTGGGCGCGATTCAAGGAGCGCTTTCGCCCGCCGCCGTCGCTATCGGCACCTTTGCGCTGTGCGGCTTCGCCAATTTCAGCTCAATTGCGATCCAGATGGCGGTGACTGGCGGGCTCGCGCCCAACCAGCGGCCGATGATTGCCAAGCTGGGGCTGAAGGCACTGCTCGCGGGCAGCCTTGCCAATCTCATGTCGGCGACGCTGGCGGGGCTGATCCTGACCTTTGCGCCGCCGGTCACCGCGCCCGCCGCGCCGCCGCCGCCCGCCGCCGTTACAACGCCATCAGGCTGAACGCGGCGCGCACTTCGGCGACGAACAATCGGGGCTGTTCCCACGCGGCAAAATGGCCGCCTTTGGCCGGCTCGCCCCAATGGACGATATGGGTGTAGCGCCGTTCGGCCCAGCGGCGCGACAGGCGCAGGATTTCCTGCGGAAACAGGCTGCACCCCGTCGGGACATGCACTGGCGCGCCGACAAAGTTGCGGAAGCTGTGCCAATAGAGCCGCGCCGATGACGCTGCGCTCGCGGTGAACCAATAAAGGCTGACCGTGTCGAGTATCGCATCGCGGCTGAGCGCGCGTTCGGGGTGCCCGCCGACCGACTGGCCGCCCGGCTCGTGGCCGCAATCGGTCCAGCCGTGGCATTTCTCGACAATCCAGCACATCTGCCCGACCGGGCTGTCGGTCAGGCCATAGCCGATGGTCTGCGGCCGGGTCGCGTGGATCGTCGCATAGCCATTGTCCTTGCTCTGATACCAGCCGAAGCGCGCCAGATAGGATTGCTCCTGCGGCGTCAGGTCATTCATTGTCGCGGGGTCGGGCTGGCCGACTACCATATTGATGTGGATGCCCGCACAATTTGCCGCATGGTTTGATCCCAGCGCCGATGTCACCGCGCTGCCCCAATCGCCGCCTTGCGCGAAATAGCGGGGGTAGCCGAGCCGCTGCATCAGCGCGTCCCACGCGCGCGCGATATGCTCGACCGACCATTGGGCAGCGGCGGGCTTGCCCGAAAAAGCGTATCCAGGAAGTGATGGAATAACAAGATGATAGTCGTCAGAAAGCGACGCTATGACGTCAAGAAATTCGAGCACTGACCCCGGCCAGCCGTGCGTCAGAATGAGCGGCCGCGCGGCGGGGTTGGCTGAGGGCGAGTGCAGGAAATGGATGTCGAGGTCGTCGACTTCGGCCAGAAATTGTGGCAGCGCATTGAGCCGCGCCTCGATCCGCCGCCAGTCATATTGGTGCTGCCAATAGCCCGCAAGCTCCTGCGCATAGGTGAGCGGCACGCCCTGGTCCCAGCCGTCCACCGTCTCACGCTCGGGCCAGCGCGTGTTCGCCAGCCGCGCCTTCAGGTCGGCGATCGCGCTGTCGGGGACATGGACGGTGAAAGGGCGCGGCGCGCCGACTGCCAGCGTCACGGGCGCGCCGGTGCCTTGCACCCGCGCGACAGGCCGACTCCTTTCAGAAACCCGCGCCGCGCGGTTCCAGCCTGCACCGCAATGGCATAGCGGCGGCGTTCGGCGTTCGCCCCGCTCACCTCGCCGACGATGCCGCTGAACGGGATCAGGCTCTTGCCTGCCGAACCCACCAGTCGCCCCGCAGTCGCTTCGCGCTTTTCGGCACGCGATTTTTCGACAATTTCATTGGCATCGGGCCCAAGCACCGCGTCGAGTTCACGGATCTCCTGCGCAATGGCGGTGCACTGGTCCATGTCGGTCAGCGCGTAGGGATTGTCCTGAATCGCCGCCAGCTTCGCGGGTATCTCTTTGCCATCAAATGGTTCGGTCACGGTGTTGCCGACATCCTTGACCTTTGGATCTTCGAGGATCTTGTCCTGCGCCATGGTGGGGGCAGCGCACCCAAACAGGGTCACTGCCGCGATCATGCCAAGCGATTTCATCATAGTGTCTTGTCCATGCCGCGCCGCGCTTGCGGTTCATCAAATCCTGCTTTCACCATATTACATTACGCGCACATGATTGCCATAGGCCGCGAGCTGGCTGTCGGCGGTCAGGAAGCTCATCCGTTCGGCGGCGGCCTGCGCGACCATCAGGCGGTCGAACGGGTCGCGATGATGGAAGGGCAAAGATTCGATGCTGGCCAGATGGCTTGGCGAAATCGACAACAGGTCAAAGCCAGTCGCAGCGAACTCGGTGGCGGCCAGTTCCACTGGCGGAACCGGGTCTCCAATTGCCTGGCGACCAGTGGGCCGCTTGATTGCGATTTCCCACAAGCCAACAATACTCACAAAAATGCTGTTGTTCGGATCGATGATCCATTGGGCCGCATCGCGCGACAATTTCTCGGGCTGGAGAATGGCCCAGACGGCAATGTGGGTGTCGAGCAATATCCTCATTCGCCATAAAGGCGCGCTTTGCGCTCCGCCTCGGCCTCGAACATTTCCAGCACCTCGGCATCAAGCGCCTGAAAGGCTTCATAATCGAACGTGAATTTGCCTTTGGCGCGCCCAAGCACACGCGGCTTTCGCTCCGCCGCAATCGGCACCAACCGCACCGCGGGTTTGCCGTTGCGCGCGATGATGATTTCGGCCTCGGCGCCGCTCTCGACCGCTTCGATCAGCTTCGAAAGATGCGTCTTCGCCTCATGGATATTGACATAGCCCATGGGATGAACTTAGTCCGACTTAGCTAAGCTGTCAATGCTAGCGCGTCGGCACCGGTTCCGGCCCCGTCCAGTCATAAAATCCGCGTCCCGACTTTTTGCCGGTCCAGCCCGCCTCGACATATTGCACCAGCAGCGGCGCCGGACGGAATTTGGGGTCGCCGGTGCCATTGTGCAGCACGCGGATAATCTCCAGACAGGTGTCGAGCCCGATAAAATCGGCGAGCGTCAGCGGCCCCATTGGGTGGTTGAGGCCGAGCCGGCACGCGGTGTCGATGTCGCGCATGCTGGCGACGCTCTCGCCCAGCGCAAACACCGCCTCGTTGATCATCGGCATCAAAACGCGATTGACGATGAAGCCGGGCGCGTCGTTGGCGTGGACGATTTCTTTGCCCAAATTGCGCCCAAAAGCCTCAACTGCGGCCAATGTTTCGGCGCTGGTGGCGAGCCCGCGAATAATCTCTATCAGCCCCATCACCGGCACCGGGTTGAAAAAATGGACGCCGATGAACCGCGCCGGATCGGGCGCGGCTTGTGCCAGCCGGGTTATCGGGATGCTGCTGGTGTTGGTGGCGAGGATGGCGGCTGCCGACAGATGCGCGCCGACGCTTTTGAAGATCGCGCGCTTCACCTCCTCGCGCTCGGTCGCCGCCTCGATTACCAGGCCGCACGGCGCAAAGGCGGCATGATCGGCGACCGGGGTGATCCGTGCCAGCAGCGCATCGGCATCAGCAGCGGTCATCTTCTCTTTCGTGACCAGCCGGTTCAATGCCTTGGCAATCCCCGCCTTGCCTGTCTCCGCACGAGCGAGATCAATGTCACACAACAGCACGTCATGGCCTGCGCCTGCGCTAACCTGTGCAATCCCCGCACCCATTTGGCCTGCGCCGATGACGCCGATAGTTTTCATGAAACGACCTCAAACCCTAGAACCGTCCACCCTGAGCTTGTCGAAGGGGTGCCCTTGTCTTTTGCACCGCTTAGAGAAAAGAACGGCCCTTCGACAAGCTCAGGGCGGGCGGGGTAGGAAAAATCTTTGATTTTCATGCCCTAACGCGACGCCCCCGGCACCCACAATATGTCGTTTGCGCCATTGCCATTGGCGGCGCGGCACGCGACGAACAACCAGTCGGACAGCCGGTTGAGATAGGCCAAAGCAAACGGATTGAGCGCACGTTCGCCCGCCGCAGCGACGGCGCTGCGTTCGGCGCGCCGCGTTGCCGTGCGCGCGAGATGCAGCCGCGCCGCGCCCTCGCTGCCGCCCGGCAGAATGAAACTGGTGAGCGGCGGCATCGCGGCGTTCATCGCGTCAATTTCGCTCTCGAGCCGGGCGACCTGTGACGCGACAATGCGCAGCGCCATTTCGCCGGGCGCAAAGGGTTCGGCACCCGCATCGGCGGGCGTGGCGAGATCAGCGCCCAGATCGAACAGGTCATTCTGGATCCGCGTCAATCGCGTGGCCATGCCCGCGTCGTCCAATGCGCGGATGGCAAAACCGATCAGGCTGTTGGCCTCGTCAACATCGCCGATCGCCGCCATCAGCGCGTCATGCTTGGCGACGCGCGAGCCATCGACAAGCCCGGTGGTGCCATCGTCGCCGGTGCGCGTGTAAATCTTGTTGAGCTTGACCAAGGGAGCAGCGGTTCAGGCGGCGGCGGCGAAAATGCCGATCAGGATCAACAGCAATATGGTGATCGCCTGCCATTTGACGCGCGCCATCATCATCCGGTTCTGCATCAGCTGATTTTCTTTCAGCGTCCCGTCCATTTCGGCGCGGTGGCCTTGCGAAAAATGATACAGCCCGCGCCCGAGGGCGGCGAGCACCAATGCTGCGGCGACGACAACGCCGATGATCAAAAGTGCGTTCATGTCGGCCCTTTTACCCGCTCGCCCACGAATATCCAGCGGGCAGTTGCCGAACACGTAATCGCGCCGCCAGTTCCGTACCGTTGATGCCGTCGGCGCGCAGCACGGCGAGTGTCGCCGTCCGGTCACGCTTGGCCAGCCGGCGCCCGTCGGCGCCGCAAACCAGCGCATGGTGATGATAGTCGGGTATTGGCAGACCGAACAGCCTTTGCAGCAGCAGATGGACGGCGGTCGCCGCGAGCAAATCGGCCCCGCGCACAACCAGCGCGATGCCCATTGCAGCGTCGTCGAGCGTGCTGGCCAGATGATAGCTCGCGGGCGCATCCTTGCGCGCGATCACGACATCGCCGTGCGGCAAGGGGTCGAACGCTGTTAGCGCGCCATTGTTGACTGCCGACAGCGCTCCGGCAACGGCGGCGGCGCGCGCCATGTCGATCCGCCACGCATAGGCGCGCGTCGCCGCCCCCTCGGCGCGCGCGTCGGGCGACAAATTGCGGCACGTGCCCGGATAGATCGCCCCCGAAGGCCCGTGCGGCGCGGCGACGCTCGCCGCAACATCGCCGCGGGTGCAGAAACAGGGATAGGCAAGCCCGCGTGCGACCAGCGTGTCGAGCGCGGCGGCATAATCCGCCAGATGCGCGCTCTGCCGCCACAGCGGCGGCGCCCAGTCGATGCCCAGCCAGGCAAGGTCGGCGATGGCGGCGTCGACAAATTCGGCGCGCGAGCGTGTTCCGTCAATGTCATCGATCCGCAGCCGCATCCGGCCGCCGCTGCGCGCGGCGCAGTCCTGTGCTATGACCGCGCTATAAGCATGGCCCAGATGCAGCAATCCGCTCGGGCTGGGGGCGAAACGGGTATCAGTCAACACGCGCAAGAATCCACATACAGCGCCGCTGCGGTGCCGCAATCGCCACATCTGGTGGCATTTGCCCCCTTGACGTCACGAATCGCATGGCGTTGTAATGGGTTCGTCATCAGTCCGCGTCAAACGGCGCGCAGGAAAGCAGGGTCAGGACCCATCAAATGCGCGTTCGAGGTTTGAGGCCATTTTGCTCAGTGCTAGGCGGCAAGCGGCGGCAATATGTCGATATTGCAACGCTTGCCAACGACGCAATGGGCAAAATGGGTCAAATCCGAAGGACGTCGAAATGGCTTCGATCTCGAAGCAAAATGCCCTTGCGGGTAGCGATGCTACCCGGCTGCGGACATTTTCCTCCGATATCTTCGCCATTTCGACGCCTCGAATGTGCATTTGACGGGTCCTGACCCTAACAGGGGGCGAGCCGCGCACGACCATGTTCCATCCCGAACTGACCCGACATCCCGATGCTTGCCCTGCGCTGGTGCTGAACGCCGATTATACGCCGCTCAGCTACTATCCGCTCAGCCTGTGGCCGTGGCAGACTGCGGTCAAGGCCGTTTTCCTGGACCGCGTGATCATCGTCGAAAACTATGCGAGGGAGATTCATTCCCCTACGCGAACGATGGCGATCCCCAGCGTGATTGCTTTGAAGCAATATGTGAAGCCGTCGCAGCACCCGGCCTTCACCCGCTTCAACCTGTTCCTGCGCGACCGGTTCCAGTGCCAATATTGCGGGTCGGGCAAGGATTTGACCTTCGACCATGTCGTCCCGCGCCGCCTGGGCGGCCAGACGAGCTGGGAAAATGTCACCGCCGCCTGCGCGCCGTGCAACCTCAAAAAAGGTGGCCGCACCCCGGCACAGGCGCATATGCCGCTCTATCGCCAGCCGTGGCGGCCGACCAACTGGCAATTGCAGGACAATGGCCGCGCATTCCCGCCGAACCATCTGCATGAAAGCTGGATGGACTGGCTCTACTGGGATGTCGAGCTGGAGGCGTAGCGCGTTTTCCGCCGCGACTGCGTTTAGGCGGTTCGCACGAAGACACAAAGACACGAAGAATGCGGCGCTTTGCCGCGTAGCGGCTTTCGATCCAACGCTCATCGATTGCAGCGCGGCTTCGCCGCCTATGCTTAGCTCTTCGTGCCTTTGTGTCTTCGTGCGAAACCAAAGAATCCGATACTCGCGTCACTGCCCAAGTTTCCCCTGAAACCAACCTCTGCTTGACCCGCGCCTTGCTGCGGCGCAACAAAAGCGCGCCATGGCCACTTCGCTCGACGCCCGCCCTGCGATCACGCAAAACCCTGATATTCGCTATCTCGGGCGCATCCTCGGCGATGTGATCCGCGCCTATGGCGGCGAAAAACTCTATCGCCAGACCGAATATATCCGTGTCGTGAGCGTTGACCGGCATCGCGGCGTGGCGGGGGCCGATGCGATCGATCCGGGGCTCGACGCCCTCGGGCTCGACGACACCATCGCCTTTGTGCGCGGTTTCATGCTCTTTTCGATGCTCGCCAACCTTGCTGAGGACCGGCAGGGCGTCGCTGCCGACCCCGGCGCAAGCGTCGCCGAGGCGCTCGATAAATTGGCGGCGGCGGGGATCGATGGTGACGCCATCGCCGCGCTCACCGACGCCGCGCTGATCGTCCCGGTGCTCACCGCGCACCCGACCGAGGTGCGGCGCAAATCGATGCTCGACCACAAGAACCGCATCGCGCGGCTGATGCTCGCGCGCGACCACGGCGCGGCGGCCAGCGAAGAGGGCGACGATATCGAGACCGCGATCCGGCGCCAGGTCGCGCTACTGTGGCAGACGCGCCCGCTGCGCACCGAGAAACTGGTGGTGGCCGACGAGATTGACAATGCGCTGACCTATTTGCGCGATGTCTTCGTGCCGGTGCTGCCGCAGCTCTATGCGCGGTGGGAGGCGGCCTTGGGCCAGCGCCCGGCACCGTTCCTGCGCGTCGGCAGCTGGATCGGCGGCGACCGCGACGGCAATCCCTTTGTCACGGCGGACACGCTCGAATATGCCGCCCGCGCCTCGGCCGGCGCGATATTATCGCACTATCTCGATGCGGTGCATGCGCTCGGCGCCGAATTGTCAGTGTCGTCCGGCCTCGCCCCAGTGTCGGCAGAGGTCGCCGCGCTCGCCGAAGCGAGCGGCGACATGAGCGCCAGCCGCCGCGACGAACCCTATCGCCGCGCGCTCGCGGGCATCTATGCGCGGCTTGCCGCCACCCATGTGGCGCTGACGGGCAGCGCGCCGCAGCGCCCTTCCAAACTGGCCGGAGCGCCCTATCCCGACGCCGCCGCACTGCGCGCCGACCTGGTCGCCATCGCGCACAGCTTGGCGAGCGGCGGCGACGGCATCTTGGCCGGGCCGGGCGATCTTGGCCGATTGATCCGCAGCGTCGAGATATTCGGCTTCCACCTCGCCACGCTCGACATGCGCCAGAACAGTGCGGTGCACGAACGCGTGCTCGCCGAACTGCTGCGCGTCGCCGGGGTGCAGGATGATTATGCCGCGCTTGACGAGGAGGCGCGCGTGGCACTGCTCACCCATGAGCTCAAGAAAGACCGCCCGCTCGGCGCGCCATGGCATAGCTATTCGGACGAAACGGCGGGCGAACTCGCCATCATCCACACCGCCGCCAAATTGCGCGCCCAGCTTGGTGCGCCGGTCATCCGCCAATGGATTATCAGCAAAGCCGAAAGCCTGTCGGACCTGCTCGAGGTGCATGTCCTCGCGCGCGAGGCCGGGCTGTGGCGGCGGGGTGCAGGGGCCGACGATGCGCTGATGGTTGTGCCCCTGTTCGAAACCATCGCCGACCTTGAAACCGCGCCGGGCATCATGGCCGCCTATTTCGCGCTCCCCGCCATCGCGGCCGTGACCAAGGCGCGCGGGCATCAGGAAGTGATGATCGGCTATTCGGATTCGAACAAGGATGGCGGCTATCTCACGTCGACCTGGGGGTTGCATCAGGCCTCGCGCGCGCTGACCCCGGTGTTCGCCGCAGCTGGCGTGCGGATGCAGCTGTTTCACGGGCGCGGCGGCGCGGTCGGGCGCGGCGGCGGCAGCGCCTTTGCCGCGATCCGCGCGCAACCCGAAGGCACGGTGCAGGGCCGCATCCGCATCACCGAACAGGGCGAGGTGATCGCGGCGAAATTCGGCACGCGCGACAGCGCAGTGCGCAACCTTGAGGCGATGGTCTCGGCCAGCCTGCTCGCCAGCCTCGAACCGCCGGTATCATCGGTGGCGGGCAAAAAATTCGCCGCCGCGATGGACGATCTGTCGGCGCGCGCCTTCGCCGCCTATCGCGCCCTCGTCTATGAGACGCCGGGGTTCCGCCAGTTTTTTCGCAGCATGACGCCGATTGCCGAAATCGCCACGCTCAAGATCGGCTCGCGCCCGCCGAGCCGGACCAAAAGCGACGCGATCGAGGATTTGCGCGCCATCCCCTGGGTGTTCAGCTGGGCGCAGGCGCGCACGATGCTGCCCGGCTGGTATGGGATGGGCGAAGCGCTCGCCGATTTCCCTGATCAGGGGCTGCTAAGCGCGATGGCAGCGGAATGGCCCTTTTTTGCCTCGGCGCTGGCCAATATGGAAATGGTGCTCGCCAAATCGGACATGGGCATCGCCGCGCGCTATGCTGCGCTGGCCGCGCATGTCGATGGCGGCGAGGCGATCTTTGCGCGGATCACCGACGGCTGGCACCGCGCCCATGATGGGCTGCTTTCCGCCACCGGCCAAGCGCATCTGCTCGAGAAAAGCCCGGCACTCGACGCGTCAATCCGCCTGCGGCTGCCCTATATCGAACCGCTCAACCTCTTACAGATCGAACTGATGAAACGCCACCGCGCGGGGGAAACCGACCCGCGCATCGCCGAGGGCATCCAGCTGACGATTAACGCGATTGCGACAGCGCTGCGGAATAGCGGGTGAAATCGCGTCAACAAAATGTCTCGTCATTCCCGCGTAGGCGGGAATCTATCTCCGGCTGGTGAAAACTTCGAATCAATCCGTTGGATCCCCGCCAGCGCGGGGATGACGAAGGGCAGGAATGCCTTGCATTCGTTACTCAACCCCCCAGCCCGTGCCTTACATCGCCGTGTACCAACCCACCGTCGACGGTGATGGTGTCGCCGATGACATAATTGCCCGACGGTGCGGCGAGATAGATGGCCGCCGCCGCCATGTCTTCGGGGATGCCGATGCGGCGTGCGGGGATACCCTTCGCGACGGCATCGCCATGGTCGCGCGCGACCTTGTTCATCTCGGACTGAAACGCGCCCGGCGCAATCGCGGTGACGATGATATTGTCGTGCACCAGCCGCGCCGCGAGCCGCTTGGTGAGGTACAGGATTGCCGATTTCGACGCATGATAGCTGTAGGTTTCCCAAGGATTGAGACGCTGGCCGTCGATCGAGCCGATGTTGATGACCTTGGCAGGCTGGCTGCCCCCGCCGCCCGCTTTCAGCAGCGGATAGAGCGCCTGCGTCAGAAAGAACGGCGATTTGACATTGAGGTCCATCACCTTGTCCCACCCCGCCTCGGGGAAGCCCTCGAACGGCTCGCCCCACGCCGCCCCGGCATTGTTGACGAGGATGTCGAGCCGATCTTCGCGCGCCTCCAGCTCTTTCGCCAGCGCGCGGCAACCTTCGACCGTCGACAGGTCGATCGGCAGGCCGATGACCTTGCCCGGATAGCGGCTGTTGAAATCATTGACCGCTGCCTCGACCTGGTCGGTCTTGCGTGCGCTGATGTAAACGCGCTCGCATCCGGCGGCGAGATAGCCCTCGACAATCATCGCGCCAATGCCGCGCGACCCGCCGGTGACCAGCGCGATGCGGCCGTGCAGGCCGAAGAGTTTGTTCAGATCCATAACGAGAACTCCGTCTACCCTGAGCTTGTCGAAGGGTCGTTCTTGTCTTGCCCAGTCCAAAGTAAAGGACAGCCCTTCGACAAGCTCAGGGCAGGCGGGGTGTGTGGTCTGATTAGTAACCGTTCAACCGCGCAACGCGGTCGATATGATAATGCGCGTCGCCCATATATTCGGCGAGCGCGCGGTCGCGTTTCATGAACAGGCCGATGTCATATTCGTCGGTCATGCCGATGCCGCCGTGCATCTGCACGCCTTCGCGCACCGCCAGATTGCACGCGCGCGATGCTTTGGCCTTGGCGACCGACACCATCAGCGGGGCGCCCGCATTGCCCTCGTCGAGCAATTGCTGCGCCTTCATCACCGTCGCGCGCGCAACCTCCATCTCGCCATAGAGATGCGCGGCGCGGTGCTGGAGCGCCTGAAACTCGCCGATCAATTTGCCGAACTGTTTGCGCTGTTTGAGATAGTCGACGGTCATGTCCATCGCACCCTGTCCGACGCCGACCAACTCGGCCGACGCGCCGGTGCGCGTTGCCGCGAGCAGCGCGTCGAGCACCGCCTGACCCTGCCCAACCTCGCCGACGACGGCATCGGCGTCGACCATCACGCCGTCGAGCGTGACATGGCTGGCCAAGCTGCTGTCGACCAAGCGGCGCGGATCGGCGGTTAGCCCAGCGCTGTCCTTGGGCACCGCGAACAGCGTTACGCCGTCGTCGCTGGTGGCCGCAACCAGCACCAGGTCGGCGACATGGCCGTGCAGCACAAAGCTCTTCTTGCCGTCGAGCCGGAAGCCGTTGCCGCTGCGCGTCGCGGTCGTCGCGATGCGTTCGGGGCGATGCTTGGCACCCTCGTCGATGGCGAGCGCCGCGATGGCTTCGCCCGCTGCAATCGCGGGCAGCCAGCGCGCGGCTTGCGTCCCGCCTGCTTTGCTGAGCGCCGCAACGGCACCAACGCTGGTCGACAGGAATGGCGACGGCGTCAGGTTGCGGCCGATTTCCTCCAGCACAATCCCCGCCTCGGCATGGCCCATGCCGAGCCCGCCATGTGCTTCGGGCACCATCACGCCGGGCAAGCCCATTTCGGTAAAGCTCGCCCATAATTCTCGCGCAAATCCGGTCTCATCCTTGGCATCGCGCAGCTTGCGCAGATGCGCCACCGGCGCATGGTCGGCGATGAACGGCGCAACGCTGTCCTTGAGCATCGCCTGATCGTCATTGTGGTAAAGTGGCATTATCCAAATCCCGTTCGTCCTGAGGAGCCGCTGAGCTTGTCGAAGCGGCGTCTCGAAGGACCGCGGCTCGGGTCCTTCGAGACGGGCCTTCGCATCCGCTCAGTCCCTCCTCAGGACGAACGGATGTTGGGACGTCACGCCCCCGGCAAATCCAATATCCGTTTCGCAATCACGTTCAGCATCACTTCGCTGGTGCCGCCTTCGATCGAATTGGCCTTGGTGCGCAGCCAGCTGCGCGGGCGCGCGCCGCCGCCGGTTTCGGCGCTGTCCCATTCGAGCGCGGTCGATCCGCCGCCTGCCATCACCAGCTCGTGGCGCCGCTTGTTCAGCTCGGTGCCGACATATTTCATCATGTTCGACGATGCGGGATGCGCGCGGCCGGTTTTCCACATGTCCATGAAACGCTCGCCCATCGCGCGATAAGCGAACACCTCGACATCGAACGCCGCCATTTCGGCGCGCAGGATCGGATCGTCGAGCTCGCCATTGGCGTTCAGCCCCAGCGACCGCGCAAAATGCCCGCCGACGCTGACCATATCGCCGCCCGCGCCGCCGCCCGAAATCATCTCGCGTTCGTGGCCGAGCAGATATTTGGCAACATCCCAGCCGCGATTGACCTCGCCGATAAACTGGGTTTTCGGCACCGCCACATCGTCAAAGAATGTCTCGCAGAACGGGCTGTTGCCCGAAATCAGCAGGATCGGCTTGGTGGTCACCCCGGGCGTTTCCATGTCGAACAGCATGAAGGTGATGCCCTGATATTTATTCGCCTTGTCGGTGCGGACCAGGCAGAAAATCCAGTCGGACTTGTCGGCATAGCTGGTCCAGATCTTGCTGCCATTGACGACCCAATGGTCGCCGCGATCTTCGCCAAAGGTCTGAAGGCTGACCAGATCGCTGCCCGATCCCGGTTCGCTATAGCCCTGGCACCAGCGGATTTCGCCGCGCGCAATCTGGCCCAGATAATGGACCTTCTGTTCCTCGGTGCCAAATTGCAACAACGCGGGGCCAAGCATCCAGATGCCGAAGCTGTCGAGCGGAGAGCGCGCGTGCAAGCGCTTCATTTCCTGCCGCAACACCTTGGTTTCTTCGGGGGTCAGGCCCGCACCGCCATAGGCTTTCGGCCAGTCGGGAACGGTATAGCCCTTGGCGACGCACGCCTCGAGCCATGCGCGCTGAGCATCATTTTTGAACACCCATTTGCGCCCACCCCAGCAAATATCGTCCTCGTCCTTGATCGGCAGGCGCATCTCGGCGGGGCAGTTCGCCTCCAGCCAGCCGCGCACCTCGGTGCGAAAACTCTCCAGATCGTTCATGGTCGCAATTCCTCTCCAATTGACGTGAACGTAAAGCGACTCGCACCCCATACGCAAGCGTCAACTGCCGGCGCTGCAAAGACGTTTCAGCCGCCGTAGCGGCAACGACAGGCCCGTTGACGCGGTCGGCCCCGCCCCTAAGCTGAGTTGACAGGAGCGGGAGAGAATGACGATGCGATTCGCCGAAAGGGCGGCGGCCATCACCAGCGCTGTTGCGGTTGCCGGAACTGCTGCATGACGGTGGAGGCTGCCACTGCGGCGCCATTCGATGCGGCCGACCCGGGGGTGCCGCTGGCCACTCGCTTCTTTTATGGCATGGGCGCGATCGCCTATGGCATCAAGGACAACGGCTTTTCGGTATTTCTGCTGCTCTATTACAACCAGATCATCGGCCTCGACGCTGGGCTGGTCGGGTTGATGTTGCTGCTTGCCTTGCTCCTCGATGCGCTCATCGATCCGGCAGTCGGCCATCTTTCGGACCGCACCCGCACGCGTTGGGGCCGCCGCCATCCCTGGCTCTATGCCTCTGCATTGCCGATTTTCCTCGGCTGGCTGGCGCTGTGGATGCCGCCCGATGTCGGTCAGGAACTGCAGCTGCTATGGCTGCTGGTCTTTGCAACGCTCGTGCGGATGAGCCTGTCGCTCAACGAAGTGCCATCGCTCGCGCTCGCTCCCGAAATGACTCAAGATTATCATGAGCGCACGTCGATCATCGCGCTGCGCTTTTTCTTTGGCTGGTTTGGCGGGCTGGCCATGCTGGCAGCGGCCTATGGCCTGTTCCAGCTCGCCGACCCGGAGTTTGCGACGGTGCAAAGTTTCCGCGACTATGCGGTCGCCGGGGCCCTGGTCATGCTCGGCGCGGTGCTGGTATCGGCCATCGGAACGCATCGCCGGTTCGCCCGGCCCATGCATGCCGGCATGCACCAGCCTTCGCTGCGCGACATGCTGACTTGCCTGCGCTTCAAACCGTTTCAGATTTTGCTGCTCGCAGTGTTCTTTGCCTTTGCCAACCAGGGCGTGACCTTTGCCCTGTCCAACTATCTGCTCGCTTATGTGTGGAAATTCGGGTGGCAGGAACAGCTGCTTTATGCCTTAGCCCTGTTTTTCGCTGTGGCGCTTGCGCTGGTCATCGCGCGGCCGATGGGCGAACGCTATGGCAAACGCGGCGCCGCCGTGCGGCTTGCTATTGCAACCAATGTCATCGCTGTCATCCCTTATGCGCTGCTGGTGGTGGGCCTGTTCCCGGAAAGCGGGACGACGGCATCGCTGGCCGCCTATCTGCCGTTCGTTGCGCTATCGACCACGGCAGGTGTCGGGGTGATGGTAACCGCTGCGTCGATGATGGCTGACGTCACCACCGCGCACTATGAAATTACCGGCAAACAGCAGGAGGGCGTGTTCTTCTCGGGTCATTTTTTCATGCAGAAATGCGTCACGGGCATCGGCATTTTCCTGTCTGGGCAGATTTTGGTGCTGGTGGGCTTTCCGGCGCGGGCCAATCCGGCAACGATTGACGCCGACGTCGTCACTCGGCTTGCCCTTGTCTATGCCGCCGTCACTCTCGTGCTGGGACTCGACACGGCCTGGGCGCTGTCGCGCTACCCGCTGCGCGACGACGCGCGGTCGTTTTAATCGACGGGGGGGTTGGCAAGCGGGGGCGAATCGGTCCAAAGGCTTACGTGAACGTAAAGGGAAGGATGCGCGGCATGGAATTCGACCTCACCGACCGGCAGGTCTATTGGCGTGACCGGGTACGCGATTTCATCACGCGCAAGGTGCGTCCGGCGATGGCGACCTATAAGGAACAGGACCTGGCGGGCGAGCGCTGGAAAGTCATCCAGGTGGTCGAGGATCTGAAGGCCGAGGCCAAGGCGGCGGGTATCTGGAACCTGTTCATGCCGCCGCGCAATGGCGGTCACCATCATGTCGATGAAAGCTATGAATTTGAAGGTCCGGGCCTTACCAACCTTGAATATGCGCTGTGCGCCGAAGAAATGGGGCGCGTCGGCTTCGCGTCCGAAGTGTTCAACTGCTCGGCCCCCGATACCGGCAATATGGAGGTGTTCCACCGCTACGGCACCCGCGCGCAGAAGGACAAATGGCTCACCCCGCTGATGAATGGTCAGATTCGTTCGGCCTTTCTGATGACCGAACCGGCGGTCGCCTCGTCCGACGCGACCAACATCGAATGCCGCATCGACCGCGACGGCGATGATTATGTCATCAACGGCCGCAAATGGTGGTCATCCGGCGTTGGCGATCCGCGCTGCAAGGTCGCCATCGTGATGGGCAAGACCGATTTCGGGGCGAAACGCCACGCCCAGCAGTCGATGGTGCTGGTGCCGATGGACACGCCGGGGGTCAAAATCCTCCGTCATCTGCCGGTGTTTGGTTATGACGACGCCCCGCACGGGCATATGGAGGTCGAGCTCAAGGACGTCCGCGTCAATGCCGAAGATGCGATGCTGCTTGGCGAAGGGCGCGGCTTTGAAATCGCCCAAGGCCGCCTCGGGCCAGGCCGCATTCACCATTGCATGCGCACCATTGGCGTCGCCGAAGAGGCGCTCGAAAAAATGTGCAAGCGGCTCCAGACGCGCGTCGCGTTCGGCAAGACGATTGCCGAACACAGCATCTGGGAACAGCGCATTGCGCGGGCGCGCATCGACATCGAAATGACGCGCCTGCTGTGCCTCAAGGCCGCCGACATGATGGACAAAGTCGGCAACAAAAGCGCTGCGGCCGAAATCGCGATGATCAAGGTGCAGGCGCCGAACATGGCGCTGCAAATCATCGATGACGCCATTCAGGCGCATGGCGGCGGCGGCGTGTCCGACGATTTCGGGCTGGCATCGGCCTATGCGCACCAACGCACGCTGCGGTTGGCTGACGGTCCCGACGAAGTTCACGCCCGCGCCATTGCGCGGATCGAGCTGGCGAAGCACGCAGCGGTCAAGGATGCGACCGGCTTTTCGTCGGGCGATGTCGGGGTGAGCCGTTAACCCGCCGCCCCATGCCCGTTCGTGTCGAGCGAAGTCGAGACACCGTGCTGGACAGAGGGGCATCTCGACTTCGCTCGATGCGAACGGAGAAGTAAAAAGTGACCAAAGCTGCCATCCTGATCGCCCCAAACCAGCCGCTCTCTATCGAAAGCGTAGTGGTCGATGGCCCCGCCCCGCGCGAGGTGCGCATCCGCACCGCCGCGTGCGGGCTGTGCCACAGCGACCTGCATTTTATCGAGGGCACCTATCCGCACCCGCTGCCCGCCATTCCCGGCCATGAAGCGGCAGGGATTGTCGAGGCGGTGGGCAGCGAAGTGCGCACGGTCAAAGTCGGCGACGCCGTCGTCACCTGTTTGTCGGCGTTTTGCGGGCACTGCGAATTTTGCGTCACCGGACGGATGTCGCTGTGCCTTGGCGGCGACACACGGCGGTCGCAGGGATCAAGCCCGCGCATCACCCGCCCCGATGGCTCGCCGGTGGGCCAGATGCTGAACCTCAGCGCGTTTGCCGAAGTGATGCTGGTGCACGAACATGCGTGCGTCGCGGTCAACCCTGACATGCCATTGGATCGCGCTGCGGTGCTCGGCTGCGCGGTGACCACAGGCGCGGGCGCGATTTTCAATACGTGCAAGGTGACGCCGGGTGAAACCGTAGCGGTGGTCGGCTGCGGCGGGGTTGGCCTCGCGACGATCAACGCGGCCAAGATTGCCGGGGCCGGGCGCATCATCGCCGCCGATCCGGTGCCCGAAAAGCGCGCGCTAGCGATCAGGCTCGGCGCGACCGATGTCATCGATCCAACGGACGCCGATGCCGCCAAGCAGATTGTCGAGCTGACCAGGGGCGGCGTTGATCATGCCATCGAAGCGGTCGGGCGACCCGCCTCGGCTGCGTTGGCGGTGGGTTCGCTGCGGCGCGGCGGCACGGCGACCATCCTGGGCATGATGCCCTTGTCCGAAAAGGTCGGCCTCAGCGCGATGGACCTGCTCGCGAGCAAGAAATTGCAGGGCGCATTGATGGGCGGCAACCGTTTCCCGGTCGATCTGCCGCGACTCGTCGATTTCTATCTGCGCGGGTTGCTCGATCTCGACAGCATCATTGCTGAGCGAATTCCGCTCACGGCGATCAATGACGGCTTTGAAAAAATGAAACGGGGCGACAGCGCGCGCAGCGTGATCGTGTTCGATCAATGACGGATATCTCTGCACGATCCCCCCACACCGCCCGCCCTGAGCGTGTCGAAGGGCTGTCCTTTTCTTTCGAAGGTAGCAGGAAAGGACAATCCTTCGACAAGCTCAGGATGGACGGGGTAGGAAACTGAATATGGCTGGAGATATCGACGCCCAATCCGCCTTTACCGGTACGGTCGAACCCGAAGGCGCAGACAGGCTGGACGAAGCACGGCTGACCGCTTGGATGGCGGCCAATGTAGAAGGTTTTGCTGGCCCCATCCACCTCAGCAAATTCAAGGGCGGCCAGTCGAACCCGACCTATAAAATCGCCGCTGTGTCGGGCGATTATGTCCTGCGCCGCAAACCGTTTGGCGCGCTGCTGCCCAGCGCCCATGCCGTCGACCGCGAATATCGCGTGCAAGCGGGGGTCGGCAAATTGGGCTTCCCGGTCGCGCGCCAATATGGGCTGTGCACCGACGACAGCGTCATCGGCAGCTGGTTCTATGTCATGGCCATGGTCGATGGCCGCACCATCTGGAACGGCGCGATGCCGGGCGCCGAGCCCGGCGCGCGCCGCGCGACCTATATGGCGATGATCGACACGCTGGCGCAGCTCCACAACATTAATGTTGAAGCCGCAGGCCTGTCCGAATTCGGCAAGCCCGGCAATTATTTCGGGCGGCAGGTCGATCGCTGGACCAAGCAATATCGGCTGTCCGAAACCGAGCTGATGCCCGAAATGGAACAGCTGATCGCCTTCCTGCCCGCCAGCTTGCCCGAACAGACACGCACCAGCGTCGTCCACGGCGATTACCGCATCGACAATATGATCTTTGCGCATGACCGCGCCGAGGTGCTGGCGGTGCTCGACTGGGAACTTTCGACGCTGGGCGATCCGCTCGCCGATTTCACCTATGTCGCGATGGCGTGGGTGACCGAAAATGGCGGACGTTCGGGGGTGATGGACCTTGACCGTGCCGCGCTCGGCATTCCCGAACTGGATGAAGTGGTGGATCGTTACTGCGCCGCCACGAACCGCGCCTCGGTGCCTGACATGAACTGGTATTTCGCCTATAATTTCTTCCGCCTCGCGGGCATTATCCAGGGCATCAAGAAACGCGTGATCGATGGCACCGCCTCGTCGCAGCACGCGAAAGATATGTCAGCGCGTGTTCAGCCGCTCGCGGCCACGGCTTGGGCCTTTGCACAGAAAGCAGGCGCATGAAATTGTTCGATATGACCGGCAAGGTCGCCATCATCACCGGATCATCGCGCGGCATTGGCCAGGCGATCGCCGAGGAGCTGGCCGCCCATGGTGCCAAGGTCGCGATTACCGGGCGCAACATCGCCCCATGCGAAACGGTGGCGGCGGGCATCAACGCCGCACATCCGGGCGCGGCTATTGCGGTGGCGTCGAGTCTCTCGGCGAAGGAGTCTTTGCAAAACCTCGTCGATGCCACGCGGGCCGCCTTTGGCCAGGTCGATGTCCTCATCTGCAACGCGGCGTCAAACCCGCATTATGGACCGATGGCGACCATTACCGACGAGCAATTGCGCAAAACGCTCGACCACAATATCGTCGCGCAGCACTGGCTGATCCAGATGGTCGCACCCGAAATGATCGAACGCAACGCGGGGTCGATTATCATCATTTCGTCGATTGGCGGTTTGCGCGGATCGCCGATATTGGGCGCTTATGCGATCACCAAAGCGGCGGATATCCAGATGACCAAGAATCTTGCGCGCGAATATGGGCCGCATAATGTGCGTATCAATGCGATCGCGCCGGGGCTGGTGAAAACCGATTTTGCCCGGGCGCTGTGGGAAAATCCCGAAAATCTGAAGGCGTCGACATCGGGTGCGGCGTTGGGGCGCATCGGCGAGCCGCGCGAAATCGCGGGCGCTGCCGTCTTTCTCGCCTCCGATGCCTCGACCTTCATGACCGGCCAGACAATCATAGTGGATGGAGGAGTCGTCGTATGACCGGAGCATTGTCGGGCAAAATTGCCATCATCACCGGTGCCGGTTCGGGCATCGGCCGCGCCTCGGCGATCCGCTTTGCTGCCGAAGGCGCAAAGCTTGTGCTGGGCGACATGGCAGCTTCGGTGCACGATACCGCCGCGATGATCGGCGATGCCGCAACGGCGGTACAGATGGACGCTGGGGAGGAAGCCGATGTCGCGGCGCTGGTCGCCAAGGCGATCGACCTGCATGGCCAGCTCGACATCGCCTTTGCCAATGCGGGCATTTCCGGCGGAATGGCGGGGATTTTCGACAACACGGTCGAAAATTTCACCAGCGTCCTGCGCGTCAACCTGATCGGCCCCTGGCTGATGGTCAAGCACGCGGGCAAGGTCATGGCCGATGCCGGGCGCGGCGGTTCGATCATCCTGACCGCCAGCGTCGCCGGCATCCGTTCGGGCGCGGGCGGCCCGCCCTATTCGGCATCGAAAGCGGGCGTGATCAATCTGGCACAGGTTTCGGCGCAGCAATTGTCGGCGACCAACGTCCGCTGCAACGCCATCTGCCCAGGGCTCACCGAAACCGGAATGACCAAACCAACCTTTGATTATGCCAAGGAAAAAGGCGTCACCGACAAAATCGGCCGCCTCAACCCGCTGCGCCGCGGCGCACAGCCCGAAGAGCTGGCCAATGTCGCGCTGTTCCTCGCCAGCGACCAATCGAGCTATATCAATGGGCAGGCGATTGCGGTCGACGGTGGCCTCTCTTCGTCGCACCCGGTCACGCGCCAGTTGACGGGGCAGACGGCGGTATGAGCCATGGCTTGAGCCTTGACCGGTTGAACCGCATTCCGGAATTTCTGGAACGCAAATATGTGGGGTCAGGCCGCCTGCCGCACGCCGCGACTTTGGTCGCGCGCCATGGCGAAATCGCGCATCTCAGCTGCATTGGTGAGGCGCGCCCCGGTCAGGCGCTCAAGGAAGACGCGATTTTCCGCATCGCCAGCATGACCAAGCCGATTACGTCGATCGCGCTGATGATGCTGGTCGAGGAAGGGCGCGTTGCCCTGTCCGACCCCCTCGTCAAATATTGCCCCGAATTTGCCGATACCGGTGTGTTTGTCGCGGGCGGCGGGGCGATTCCGTTCGTCACGCGGCGACCGGCGTCACCCATCCGCATTCTCGATGTGCTGCGCCACACGGCGGGCTTCACTTATGGCTTTCAGGAACGCAATCCGGTTGACGCGGCGTATCGTCTGGCAAAAATCGACGATTTCGATGCCGATTTCACCATGGACGCCTTCATCGCCAAAATCGCCAGCCTGCCGCTGCTGTTCGACCCCGGCGCGCACTGGAATTATTCGATGGCAACCGACGTGCTCGGCGCAGTCGTCGAACGCGTCGCTGGCAAGCCCTTTGCCCAAGTGCTGGAAGAACGGATTTTTGCCCCGCTCGGCATGTTCGATACCGGCTTCAAAGTGCCCGCCGACCAGCAGCACCGACTGACCGACGCATGGCATTTCCACCCCCAGCATCAAATGGTGCCATTCGACAGCGGCGACCGCAGCCGCTGGGCCAAGGATCGCAGCTTTCATTCGGGCGGCGGCGGGCTGGTTTCCACGCTTGCCGATTATCACCGCTTTTGCGCCATGCTGCTCGGGCAGGGCAAGCTGGGCGACACCCGCATCATCAGCCGCAAGACGCTGGCAATGATGACCGCCAACCATCTGATCGGCGGCGGCGATTTGACGCAGCACAGTGTCGGTGCCTTTTCGGAAAGCGACAGCGCGGGTTCGGGCTTTGGCCTCGGCTTTGCCGTCACCATCGATGCTGCCCGCACCGGCGGCCTGGCCACTAATGGCGATTTTTATTGGGGCGGCATGTTCTCGACCGGCTTCTTCGTCGATCCGGTTGAAAATCTGTCCATGGTCTTCATGACCCAGCTGATGCCATCTTCCACCTATGCGGTGCGGCGCGAGGTCAAGACAATGATCCATGCCGCGCTTGATGATTGAAAACACGCCCTGTCACCCTGAACTTGTTTCAGGGTCCATGGCGCAAGGCTTAACCATAGCGCTATGGATGCTGAAACAAGTTCAGCATGACGAGTTCAAACTTTAGTCGACACAGGAGAATAACAATGTCCGAAGCCATCCCCCAGTCCGTGTCCTTGCAAAAGGACGGCGACGTTGCCCTCGTCATCGTCAACAACCCGCCGGTCAACGCCTTGAGCTGGCATGTGCGCGAGGGGCTTGAAGCGCAGTTCACCGCTGCGCTGGCAGACGATGACGTCAAGGCGATCGTGCTGATCTGCGACGGCGCAACCTTTATCGCCGGGGCCGACATCAGCGAATTTGGCAAGCCGCCGCGCGGACCCGATTTCAACGCGGTGCTCAACAGCATCGAAATGGCGACCAAACCCGTCGTCGCCGCGATCCACGGCACCGCGCTGGGCGGCGGGCTCGAAACCGCGCTCGTCTGCCATTACCGCGTCGCCGTCCCCTCGGCAAAGCTCGGCGTGCCCGAGGTCAAGCTCGGGCTGCTCCCCGGCGCAGGCGGCACCCAGCGCCTGCCGCGCGTCGTCGGCGTCGAAGCCGCTGCGGTCATGACGTCAACCGGCGACCCGGTGCCTGCGCCAAAGGCCAAGGATATGGGTCTTGTTGACCAAATTGCGGGCGAAGATTCGCTGCGCGCCGACGCCATTGCCTATGCCCGCGCGCGCATCGCCGACGGACCGCGCCCGACGCGCGACCGTCCCGTCATCGGCGATGCCAGCGGGCTCGAAGCGCTCAAGGCCGCCAACGCCAGACGCTGGAAGGGTTTTGAGGCGCCCTACGCCAACCTCGCCTGCGTCGAAGCCGCCACGCGCCTGCCCTTCGAGGATGGGCTGGCGTTTGAGCGCACCGAATTCATGAAGTTGATGTTCGGCGCGCAATCGGCGGCGCAGCGCCACATCTTCTTCGCCGAACGCCAGGCCGCCAAGATCGATGGCCTGCCCAAGGAAACACAGTTGCGCGACATCAAAAAAGTCGGCGTCATCGGCGCGGGCACGATGGGCGGCGGGATTTCGATGAACTTCCTTCAGAAAGGCATCCCGGTCACCATCGTCGAAATGGCCGATGAAGCGCTCCAGCGCGGCGTCGGCGTGGTCCGCAAAAATTACGACGCCAGCGCCGCCAAGGGTCGGTTCAAACCCGAACAGGTCGATGCAATGATGGGTATCCTTTCGCCCTCGCTCAGCCTCGACGCGCTCGCCGACTGCGATCTGATCATCGAGGCGGTTTATGAGAATATGGAGGTGAAGAAGGATCTGTTCGGCAAACTCGACACAATCGCCAAGCCCGGCGCAATCCTCGCCTCGAATACCAGCTACCTTGACGTCAATGAAATCGCATCGGCGACCAGCCGTCCGCAGGACGTGGTCGGCATGCATTTCTTCTCGCCCGCCAATGTGATGAAGCTCTTGGAAGTCGTGCGGGGCGACGCGACCGCGCCCGACGTGCTCGCCACCGCGATGGCGATCGGGAAAAAGATCGGCAAAGTCGCGGTGGTCGCGGGCGTGTGCCACGGCTTCATCGGCAACCGCATGCTCGCCCCGCGCCAGATCGAGGCGCAAAAATTGCTGCTCGAAGGCGCGACCCCGGCGCAGGTCGACAAGGTCCACACCGAATTCGGCATGCCGATGGGGCCATTCCAGATGGCCGACCTCGCCGGCACCGACATCGGCTGGCACCGCGACCCCAACCGCATCGAAAACATCCGCGACGCGCTGTGCGCCGAGGGGCGCTGGGGGCAGAAAAAACAGGCGGGCTTCTATGATTATGACGAACGGCGCACGCCATCCGAAAGCCCGCGCGTTGCCGAGATTATCGAGGAATTCCGCCAGAAAGACGGCATCACCGCGCGCGAGATTAGCGATCAGGAAATTGTCGAACGCACGCTCTATCCGATGGTCAACGAAGGCGCGCTGATCCTGTCCGAAGGCAAGGCGCAGCGCGCGTCGGACATCGATGTCGTGTGGATCTATGGCTATGGCTGGCCGGTCTATCGCGGCGGCCCGATGTTTTGGGCGGGGCTCGAGGGCACCGACAAAATCGCCGCCGCGCTCGAAAAGCACGGCTTCGCCGTCGCCCCGCTGCTCGCGGAGAAAGCGGCGGCCAAGGCGGGCTTCTGAAAAAATCCTCCCTGTAACGGGGAGGTGGCAGCCCGCAGAGCTGACGGAGGGGTCGCTCTCGACCTTGCGCAGCCTGTGAAGGGCAAGAGCTTGTCTACACCCGACCCCTCCGCCCCTCTGGGGCACCTCCCCGTTCCGGGGAGGTGCCCCAGAGGGGCGGAGG
>JACEST010000010.1 GCA_013911715.1 Sphingopyxis sp.
CCCCCGCCCCGCGCAATGGCGAGCATAGCGAGATGGTGCTGAGCGAGCGGCTGGGGCTGGAAAGCGGCGCGATTGCGCGGCTCGTGGATGCGGGCGTGGTGGGGGTGGGATGATGCACGACCATGCAAACACTGACTGTGCTCCGGCGCAGGCCGGAGCTTTGGCACGCATCAGCATCTCTATCGGCCAAAGCTCCGGCCTGCGCCGGAGCACAGCCTCATTTGATTTTAAGGAACACCCATGACCCTGCGCCGCGCCGCTATTGTATCGCCTCTACGCACCCCGGTTGGCAAATTCCTTGGCAGCCTGTCGAGCGTCAGTGCGGGCGAACTGGGCGCGGTGATCATCCGCGCGCTGATGGCGCGCACCAAGGTCGATCCTGAGCGCATCGACGATGTCGTGTTCAGCCAGGGCTATGGCAATGCCGAGGCGCCGGCGATTGGCCGCTGGTCGGCGATGGCGGCGGGATTGCCGCTGCACGTGCCGGGTTATCAGGTCGACCGCCGCTGCGGTTCGGGGCTGCAATCGGTGGTCGATGCCGCGATGATGGTGCAGACCGGCGCCGCCGACTGCGTGATCGCGGGCGGGGTTGAGAGCATGTCGAACGCCGAACATTACACCCTGCAAATCCGCGGCGGCGTGCGCGCGGGCAATATGATGCTCTATGACCGGCTGACGCGCGGGCGGCTGATGAGCCAGCCGCAGGAACGGTTCGGCGTGATTTCAGGCATGATCGAGACCGCCGAAAATCTGGCCAAGGATTATGGCATCAGCCGCGAGGCGTGCGATGCCTATGCGGTGCGCAGCCATTTGAACGCCGCACGGGCGTGGGCCGAGGGATTGTTCGATGACGAATTGGTGCCGGTCGCGGTGCCGCAGAAGCGCGGCGATCCGATAATGTTCGACCATGACGAGGGTTATCGCGCCGATGCGACGGTCGAGGGATTGGCGAAGCTCAAACCGCTCGAGGGCGGCGTCGTGACGGCGGGCAATGCGAGCCAGCAGAATGATGCCGCCGCCGCGTGCCTGGTGGTCGCAGAGGACAAGCTGGCCGAACTGGGGCTCGAACCCATCGCCTGGTTCACCGGCTGGGCGGCGGCGGGGTGCGACCCGTCGCGTATGGGCATCGGCCCGGTGCCCGCAGTCGAGCGGCTGTTCGCGCGCACCGGCCTTGGCTGGGACGATATCGATGTCGTCGAACTCAACGAAGCGTTCGCGCCGCAGGTGCTCGCGGTGCTGAAGGGCTGGGGCTGGAGCGACGACGACAGCCGGATGGCGATGCTCAACGTCAACGGCAGCGGTATCTCGCTGGGCCACCCCATTGGCGCGACCGGCGGACGCATCCTCGCCAATCTGACCCGCGAGTTGGTGCGGCGCGGGGGGCGGTACGGGCTGGAGACGATGTGCATCGGCGGCGGTCAAGGGATGGCGGCGATTTTCGAGCGGGTGTGAGAAACCCTTGCGTTAAAGCAGCACTGTGCTCCGGCGCAGGCCGGAGCTTTGGCTGATAATGCTGCCCGTCACTGCCAAAGCTCCGGCATGCGCCGGAGCACAATAGTTGATGGCCGGACTTACCCCGCGTCGCCCTCTGCCCCGACGCCGCTGCGCACCAGCCCGCGGAATACATCGCGCGCGGTCTTGCGGCCCTGCGTCACGTCGAACACATCCTGCGCGATCGGCATGGCGACACCATATTGACGTGCCAGCGCGACGACGGTTGGTGCGGCCTTTACGCCTTCGGCGACCATGTGCATGCCGGCGATGACAGCGTCGATATGCCGCCCCTTGCCGAGTTCAACCCCGACCGAGCGGTTGCGCGACAGCGTGCTGGTGCAGGTTGCGATCAAATCGCCCATCCCGGCGAGCCCCGAAAAGGTTTCGGGCCGCCCGCCCATCGCCACGCCCAGCCGCGTCACTTCGGCGAGCCCGCGCGTCATCAGCGCCGCGCGCGTATTGTCGCCCGCGCCCAACCCGTCGCCCATACCCACCGCGATGGCGATGATATTTTTGAGCACGCCGCCAAGCTCGCAGCCGAGCAGGTCGGTGTTGGTGTAAACGCGGAACAGCCCCGAGTGGAACAGCGGCTGGAGCGCCTTGACGACAATTTCATCCTCGACCGCGAGCACACTCGCCGCCGCCTGACCCTGCAAAATCTCGCGCGCCAGGTTGGGGCCGGTTAGCACGCCGACCGGGTGACCGGGCAGGATTTCGGTAATAACCTCGGTCATCCGCTTGCCGGTGTCGAGTTCGAAGCCCTTGGTCAGGCTGATCACCGGCACCCAGGGGCGGATATGCTGGCGCACGTCCATCAGCACGGCTCGGAAATTCTGGCTGGGCACGCCCATCACCAGCACATCGGCGGTGCGAACCGCTTCGCCCATGTCGGCGGTCGCGCGCATCGTCGGCGGCAACATATAGCCTGCAAGGTAGCGGCTGTTCTGCCGCTCATGGTTGATTTCATGGACCGTCGCGGCATCGCGCGCCCACAGCATCACCGGCGCATTGCGCGAAATCAGCGCCGCCACGGTGGTTCCCCAGCTGCCGCCGCCCAACAATCCGACGTTCAAACGCATGCCCGTGTCTCCCCACCCTTGCCTATATGGTAGATGGAGATTTGAACGACTGCAAAGCAAACGGCGTTCGCGTATCGCCGCCCTGGATTGCTTCGCTGCGCTCGCAATGACACGAATCAATGCCCATGTTTGGCAAGGAAGCGGCGAATGACCGCTGCGGTGGGGCCCGGTTTTTCGATCATCGGGACATGCCCCGCATCGTCGAACACCACGGCTTCGGCGTGCGCGATGCCCGCTTGCAGTTCGCCGACGCAGCTGACGTGGATCAGCTGGTCGTGGCGGCCCCAGATAATCAGCGTCGGCACCGTCACTTCGCCAAGGCGGCGGTTGAGCGGGCGTTCGTCGCCGTCGGCCACAATCGTCCAGAAAATCTTGTCAAGCAGCGCGCTGTGCCGGCTGCGGTCTTCGAACACCACGTCCATGAAGCGCGACGGGATGGCGCGCGGTTTGTGCGCGATGAAACCCATCAGCGCCTTAAGTTCGGCGGCGGTGTCCGGCACCAGCGGGCTTTTGTCGGTGCGCGGCAGTTGCTGGAGCGCACTTTTTTCTGGGCCATCGACCCCGGCGCTGTTCATCAGGGTGAGCGTGGTCAGCCGTTCCGGGTGGTCGAGCGCCGCTTGCAGCGCGATCCAGCCGCCCATGCTGTTGCCAATAATATGCGCGCGGGTCAGCCCGATGCTGTCCATGAATTCGATCAGCCGGTCGGTCTGCGCCGCAATGTCATAGGGAGCGTGATAGTCGCGCGCATTGTCGCCAAAGCCGACCAGATCGGGGATGATGACATGATAGCGATCGGTCAGATGCGGAGCGAGCATCGCCCAATTATCCTTGTCGCCGCCAAAGCCGTGGACGAGCAAGAGCGGCGTGGCCCCGCGCGGCCCGCCCTCGAGATAAGGCCAATCAAATTGGCTGGCGCGCACCGACCGTAGTGTTAGCCGCCCGCGTGTGCGGACGCGGTCGCGCAGCCAATAAAGGATCGGACGCGGGAACAGCCAATAAGCGAGCAGCGGGATCAGGATCGCGAGGCCAAGGAGGATCAGGATCAGGCGCAGCATCGATCAAGCCTTCGCCGGCAAATGGGCGTCGAACCACGCCACCAGATCGTCGAGTACCGACACCTGTTCGGGCTCGTTGAAAATCTCGTGATACAGGCCGGGATAGAGGATCAGTTGCTTGTCCGCCGACCCGGCATGGTCGTGCAGATATTGGCCGCCCGCAGGCGCGGCCAGCATGTCGGCATCGCCGTGCTGGACCAGCAGCGGCACGGTCAGGCGCGGCGCTGCCTTTGCCGCCTGGCCCATTGCGTCGAACATCGCCTCGGCCAGCCGCGCGCCGATTTTGCCGTCATAGACGAGCGGGTCGGCGCGATAGGCCGCCACCACCGCCGGATCGCGGCTGACCCCGTTCGCGTCGAGCGCGACGACGCCGAGGCGCGGCAGCAGGCGCGAGAGGATGCGGCTGATCCAGATGGTGAAGCGCGACGGCGGCGCGGCGGGCAGGATCGCCGGGCCCGACACGGCGGCGGCGGCATAGATATGCGGGTGCCGCAGCAGATGATGGACGGCAATCAATCCGCCCATGCTGTGCCCGAGCAGCAGCAGCGGGCGGTGCGGATATTCGGCGCGAACATGCGCGAGCAGCGCGTCCATGCCGTCGAGATAGACCGAAAAGGCCGCAACATAGCCCGGCGTGCCGTCCGACCGACCGTGCCCCATATGATCGAGCGCGACAACCGCAAGTCCCGCCGCATTCATCCGCGCGGCGACATGGGCATAGCGCCCGGCATGTTCGAACAGGCCGTGCGCCAGCAGCACCACGCCGCGCGGATGTTCAACCGGCCAATGGGTGATGACCAGCCGCGCGCCCGCGCCGCGAGATCCCGCCGGCAGGACGAGCACATCGCCGCTCACCGCACCGCTTTCTTAAGCGCGCGGCTGCGGTGGCCGGGGCCGTCGTCGCCGCGTTTGTCGATGCGCATTAAAATGCCTTCGAGCGCGCGGCTGATCGCCGTCTGGGTGCGGACCATTTCGATGCGCGGCCAGGCGGTGCGCATGCCGCTTTCCATCAGCTCGTCAATTTCTTCCTGTGGCAAATCCGACAGGATTTTCGAAACCGACCAGAATTTGGCCGGGCGGATGATATTGATGTCGCCGGTATAATCCTGGTTGATCAGCGACAGCGTCAAATTGGCGAGGCTGTTGAGCGGCGGAACCAGCGCGAGCGGTTTCTGGAATATCGTCATATTGGCGTTGAGCCACGCCTTGAAGGTCATCATCGAGGCGTGCTGGATCGCCTCGAGCGGCGCCTTTTGTTTGCGCATGTCTGTCGCGAAGGGCATCGCCAGCGGGTTGGCCTGGCTGACAATATGGTGGTTGACGCCATAGAGACGTTCGAGCCGCTTGGTCGGCACATCGTGGGTCACCGATCCATCGACCCAGCGCCGGTCGGGCTGGTACGGCACACTGCGCCCCTTGGCATCGCGCGCCATCAGCATCACCGGCGGGAACACGCCGGGCACAGCGCAGCTCGCCAGCACGGCTTCGCGCACCAGCACATTGGGCGCAGCAATGGCGTTCAAGAGGCGACCGTTCTGATGCTTTTCGGCCGGGGCGACCGACACGTTCAAATGCTTGCCGCTGACCTCATAGGCCTCTTGAAAGGTCATGTCGGGGATCAGGCTGGCGAGCCGTTCGCGGACATCGTCCTGCTTCATCCGGCGCGGTTTTTCGCCCGGCAACACCGGATCGTCGGGATTGGCGAGCACCCCCGAATCGAGCCAGGTGCCGACCTCTGCATCGCGGCGCGTGCAGACGACCGCAGCGACAATCGAACCCCCGCTCGCGCCCGACATGATGCTGGGCAGCACGCCCTCGCTCCACAGCGCTTTGACCACCCCGACGTGGAAATAAAGGAACGCGCCCGACCCGCTCATCAACAGCGCCGAGCGGCCATAGCAATGCTGGGCGCGGCGAAAGAAATCGCGCCGCTCGTCAAGCGTGATGCCGCGCGCCTTTTCGATCGTATGGAGCGCGTCGACGACGGCACCGACATAGGCTTCGATCAGTGTCTTGGTGCCAAAGCGCGCCTTTTGATAGAGCCGTTCGTGCCCCATCCCGTCCATATTGCCGTGAATGCCTTCGTTGAGCGCGAACAACAGCCCGCGCACGTCCCCCGCATCGGCTAAGGCATTCAGCCGTTCGAGCCGCGCGCGGATGGCGCGATGGTCGAAATGCTGGCTTTCATCGGCCTCGCGCCACCCCTGCAAGCCCGATTTCTTGTCGAGCGCCTGCGCAGCCTTTGACCAGGCCTTGTAATCGCTGGCGTTCGCCAGTTCGCTCTCGGTGCTGAGCGTCGGGTTGAAGATCATGCGGTTTTTTCCGATTGCGGTGAAACCGTCATGCTGAACTTGTTTCAGCACCCATGGCGCATGGCCGAAGCCTTGGACCATGGACCCTGAAACAAGTTCAGGGTGACGAGGAACAAAAAATTCAAAATGCCCTACTTGCCCTTGCGCGGCGCTTTTGGCTTGGCAAGTTTTTTGGGCGCTGGCTTATTCCCGCTTTTGGACTTGGCCGCGGGTTTGGGCGCCGCCTTGACCGGTTTTGCCGCTGCGGCAGGCTTGGCTTTTGGCGTCGGAACAGGTTTTGCGGTTGGTTTGGTGATTTTTTTCGCCAGCGCGGGCGCTGCGTTGGCGGCATAGCCCCCCGCGCGCGGCGTAGCGCTGAGCATCTCGGCAAAACTGTCGTCGATACATTGGCGGAAAAAGGCGATGTCGGGCATGATCGCGCGTTCCGAAATGATCGAAAAGGCGATGCGGCCGTTGTAGCTGGGGGTCGCGATAAACAGCCCCATATTGTTCGCGAGTGGTGCCATGCCATATTGGTGGGTGAGCCGCGCGCCGGCCATATAGAGCGGCACCTGCGCCCCCGGCACGTTCGAGATGAACAAATTGGTCGAACGCACGGCAAAGCGTTCGTTGGTCAAAATGCGGGCGACCGCCGCCATCGTTGCGCCCGGAATATGCTGCGACAGGTCGGTCATCACCCGCGCGCTGATCCCGGTCTTGGCCTCCTTGGCCTCGACCGTATAGTCGCGCACCGCGGCGAGCCGTTCGAGCGGGTCGGCGATGTCGGTGCGGATCGGCACCAGCATTGCCGACACCTGGTTACCCGGCGTAGACGCCTTGCCGGCGCCCGCTTCCTTGCCGCGCCGGTTGATAGGCGCGACCGCGACCAGGCTGTCCCCCGGCAATTCCTTGTGATGTTCCAGATATTTGCGCAAACCTCCGCCGCAGGTCGCGAGCACGACATCGTTGACGGTCGCGCCCTCCACCTTTTTGCGGATCAGCGCGCAATCGGCGAGGCTGACGGTGGTCGCATCGAACATTTTGTGCGGGCCGACGGGTACGTTGAAGCGCGTTTCGGGAACACCGGCGGTCATGGTGCCGTCGGCCATCGTCTTGCGCGCCGCCTGCAATATCGCCGGCGACATTTTGAACAGCGCGTTCATGAATTTGACCGGCGACTGGAGCGACGACGACCAGGCGCGGGTCAGAACTTCCGTCGGGCTCGGCGGTTTGCCGAGCTCAAATTCGGGCGGCGGCGCCTGAATGGCCGGGGTGCCCTTGGCATCGATGTCGCTCATCGCGATAAAGGCATGCGCGCCCGATGCGCCGTCGACCGCGGCGTGGTGGACGCGGTGAAGCATCGCAAAACTGCCCGGGGCGACGCCGGCGATGCGGTCGAGTCCCTCGATCACATAAACGTCCCACAGCGGGCGGTTCATATCCATCGGCTTGGAAAAGTAGCGCGCGGTGGCGATGCAGAATTGGCGCCAGTCGCCCGGTTCGGGGAGGCGCGCGTGGCTCAAATGCGCCTCGATATCGAAATGCTCATCCTCGACCCAATAGGGATGGTCGATGTCGCCGGGCAGGCGATACAGCCGCCGTTTGAACAACGGCGAGGTGTGCACCCGGCTTTCGACATGCGCGATGATGTCCTTGAACCGCACCTTGCCGCCGGGCGCGGTCGCCGGATCATAGATATAGGCGCCCATGATGTGGGTCAGGTTGTTCGCCGTTTCCACATAGAGGAATTGGGCGTCCTGCGCGCTGAGTTGCTGCACCATCATTTATCCCCTTCAGCCGTCATCGTATCGGCAAGTTCAACCGTCGCCAAGCGCATCGCTTCCATTCGCGCGGCGAGCGCGCGCAGCTCCCTTAGCATGGCGCGGCGCTTTTGGCGCAGCGCATCGTCGGTTGTCCCGGTCAGCCCCAAATGCCGCGCCAGTGCAAAGCCGTTGGCGAACAACAGCTTGCCAATCGCCGCCTCGCTACTGATGCGGCGCAGCAGATAGGCCTGCCGCCCTTCCATCAGCGCGGCTTCGCAGATCGCCTTTTCGTCGGGTGCGATGCCGTCACCCAGGCGCGCGAGCAGGTCGAACACCACCGAATAGGCTTCGGCAAATTGCAACAACGCGGCATGGCCGACGAGCGGCTGGCAGCGGCGGATCAGCTGATGAATGCCGCGTGCGCCGCTGGCCAGCCGCACCTCCCATTTGGGGTCGATGCGTTCCAGTTCGGCGGCGATGGCTGTGCGGTGCGCATCGCGCGGCGGATAGAAAAATTCGAACTTGAACAGGTCGCGCAGCCGGTCGATTCCCGCCCAGAAATCGCCGACCGGATCGGCCTCTTCATAATCGCGCAGCGCGAACAGCGACACTTCGATCATCGCGCGGTCGAGGAAATGGTGGACGATGGTGTTGCGGTAATAGCTCGCCATCGCGTGCTTGGCAGGGTCGATCGAATAAATGCGCTCGCTGCCCTGTTCGAAGCGGAGCAGCAGGCCCGAGGCGACGAGCGTGTCAACGGTTTCGCTGAGCCCGCCTGCATCGCCCATTTCCAGTTCCTGCGCCATGCGGATGCCGCGCGCGCGCGCCCAGTCGGCGATAAAGCCCAACGTCATCAACAATTCGGGCACCGTCGCGCCGCGCGGCGCGGTGCCGAGCAGGATCAGGCACATCACGCCGGTGACGGTGAGCGGGGTCACGCGATTGGCCTCGACCGCTACAGCAAAGGCGAGCCGTTCGAGCGCGCGTTTATCGTCGGGGTCGGTGACCGCCGGGATCACCACCGGCGTGCCGATGTCGATGCGCACGCGCCCCATCGGCTCGCGCAAGGACCGCAAATAGCCGATGAACCAACCAAGGCTCTCGGGCTGTTTGACGCGCCCCGTCTGTTCAGCGGCATATTCCTCGACGTCGCGGATCAGATCGAAGCTGGTGACGAACGGCACGAAATGGACATCGCGGGTTGCCGTGGCGTGCGCCGCGTCCATGACATATTTCATCAACCCGTAGCGCGGCGGCATCAGCTTGCCGAGGCGCGAGCGCGTGCCTTCAAACGCCCAGGACAGCGGAAAGCGTTTGTCGAGCAGCCAGCCGATATAGTGGCGCAGCACGAGCTTATAAACCGGCAGATCCTGAAAACTGCGGCGGATGTAAATCATCCCTGAGCGGCGAAAGAAGCCGCCGATGGGAAAGAAATCAAGATTCGCCCCGCCAAAGCTGTGCAGCATCGGCAGATCATTTTCATACGCCATGCGGCTGGGCGTCGCGCCGTCGATATAGGTTTTGTGGGTGAACAAGATGCAGGTCGGATATTGGCGCAGCGTCGCGCGCAGCCGTTCCACTTCGGCCTGGTCAACCAGCATCGTGTCGCCATAACCCGACCCGAACATGAAACGGTCAAAGCGCGCGCGCAAATCGAGGAACAGCGCAGAAGGGCGCGCGATCAGTTCCTGCATATAGCCCGCCGCTTCTTTGCGCAGCTTGGGCAGGTCGCTGCCCTGCGCGGCGAGCGCGGCCCGGAAACGCGGGCTGGTGCGCAAGCTCGCGGCGACGAAGCGCGGCACTTTATAGCGGCTGCCGCGCACGCCGCGTTCGGCGATGTCGAGCGCGAGGCTCGCTTGCCGCGCGACAAAGCCCGCGAAGGCGCCGTCGGCGTCGCCCTCCCCGCGCGCGTCGGGGGCGATCAGGTCAAAGCGCGCCGCAAGGTCGGCGACCGTCGCGGCCTCGCCCATCAAAATCTGCGCGCGCCGCCGGTCGCGCCACAGGATCAACCGCGCGCGTAGCGAACCTGGATTGCGGGGATCGCCAAAGAAAAACTGGCGCAGGCCGAGCGAGCGTTTCGTCTCGAAATCGGGAATCCGCCACGCCACGCGCAGCGGCACGACCAGCCGCGCCGTGTCGCCGTCGAGCGCATTTGCCAGCGGTGCGACGGGCAACGCATCATCGCCATCGGCAATCGGCAAGCTGACCCAGCGGATCGCGCCTTCGTCCGCCTTGCCAACCGTCGCCTCGCCCCAGGTGGCATGGACCCAGTCGGTCAGGATTTTGCGGTCAACACTGTGGCGCGCGTCAAGAATGAACAGCCGCGCGGCGGCATCGGCAGTCGCCCCGATGTCGGGCAGGATCGCCGCCGAGACCATGTCGCGGTTCAGCCCGCCTTGCCTTTACGCGGGGTGGCGGGCTTGGGCTTGGGCGCAGGTTTGGCCTTTGCCTTGGGCTTGGTCGATGCCTGTGCCTTGGGCGCTTTCGCCGCCGCGCGCTTGGCGAGCGATTCTTCCACCGTTTCCTCGGGCTGGCCCAGCGTGCGCAGCATGGCGTTGCGCACGTCGGCGACATGAGTGTTGAGGCTCGCTGCTTTCCAGCCGCTGGTATCGACCGGCGCCAGCACGGAGACGCGCACGGTTGCGGGGCGCATCACAAATTCATTCTTGGGCGCAACATCGGTCGCATTGTGGATGACAATGGGGACGATTGGCACCTTCGCCTGCATGGCAAGGTGGAACGCACCCTTTTTGAACGGCATCATCTTGGGGGTCAGCGAGCGCGTGCCTTCGGGCGCGATGACGATCGATTTGCCTTCGACCTGGATCGCCTCGACCAGCGGCTCCATCGCCTTGATCGCGCTCTTGCCGTCGGCGCGGTCGACGAAAACCGTGCCGCCCCATTCCATCAGCCGGCCGAGCACGGGGATGTCCTTGATTTCCTTCTTGCCCACCCCGCCCATGTCGCGGCGGATCAGCTTGGCCATGATCATCACATCGGCCTTGCTCTGGTGGTTGAAGATGAAGACGCACGGGCGCGAGACCCACAGATTCTTCTCGCCCTCAACCTCCAGCTCGACCCCGGTGATCGCAGTCGCGAAATCGCCGAACAGCCCGATCGAAAAATTCGCCGCCTCGCGCTGCGACCGGGTCAGCGCCCAGATCGGCAGGCCCGCCGCAAAGGCCCCGACAAGGCTGCTGGTTGCATACATGGTCCGCGCATAATCGACCCAGGTCGGCGTGCCGCGGCTCGCAAAGCGCTGCACCGGCCAGCCATTTTCCTCGGCAATCGCCTTGAGTTTCAAATTGGGGTTGAGCGGGCGCGGCTTGCCCACGCGTTCGAGCAGTTCGAGGTCATCGTCGCTGTCGGTGTAGAAAAAGCTGTTGTCGAGATCGATGCCGAGCTCGTCGGCAAGCTCCTCCGCCGCCAGCACTTTGCCCTCGCCAAAGCATAAGGGGCGGATGATCTCGCCGGTAAATTCGCCACGCTCGTCGATTTCATAGGCCGAACATTTGATATGGGCGATGCCCAGATCGCGCGCGGTCGGCGCAATCTGGTAAATGGTCGCCGACGAAATGATCGCGACGGTGTGGCCCTTGGCCTGATGCGCCTCGATAATCGCGCGCGTTTCTGGATAGATTTTGCGCGCGATATGCTTTTCGTATAATTCCTCGCCAAACTGTTCAAAACTCGCCTCGTCGACGCCCTTCATAAAGCCTGCCGCCGCAGTCATCAGCCCCGAAAAGCCAATATTGCCGAGGCTGTGCTGTGCGATGACCTGCGCGGTCTGGACCACTTCCTCGACCGACATTTCGCGCCGCTGGAATTTTTCGCGCAGCATCGCGGTGGCCGAATAGCCCGCGATGATCGTGCCGTCGAAATCGAACAGCGCGGCTATGTGCGGCCCCGGCTCGGACGCTAAAACTTCGGTTAGATGCTTCTGCGACCCCGCCATCGGGCCCCCCTCTCCACGCCTTATGTTTCGCGGCACAGTGGCAAGAAATGCGGGGCTTGGGAAGGGGGTTAACCGAGCACCGCCGCCTCGCGCGCCAGCGTCTCGATTGCCGCCGGATCGAGCGGGCCTGATGGCACCACCCAGCTGCCGCCGACACACAGCACCGAGGGATGCGCCAGCCATTCGGGCGCGGTCGCCAGGCTGATCCCGCCGGTGGGGCAAAAGCGCGCCTCGCCAAAGGGTGCGGCGAGTGATTTGAGCGCGGGCAAGCCGCCCGCCGCCATCGCGGGGAAAAATTTGAAACGCGACAGCCCCATATCCATCCCGCGCATGATGTCGCCCGCATTGGCGGTACCCGGCAGGAAGGGGATTCCGCTAGCGAGTGCCGCACGGCCAAGCGGTTCGGTCAGTCCCGGCGAGACGATAAATTCCGCCCCCGCCGCTTCGGCTTCGGCGAGCATCGCAGGATTGAGCACCGTGCCCGCGCCGACAATCGCACCGGGGACCGATTTCATCGCGCGGATGGCGGCGAGCGCGGCGGGGGTGCGCAGCGTCACTTCGAGGACGCAGAGGCCCCCCGCAACCAGCGCCTCGGCCATCGGCACGGCGTCTTCGGCGCGGTCAATAACGATCACCGGGATGACCGGTGCGGTGCGCATGATTTGGTCGATACCGCTGCTCATGTGATCGTCTCCATCGCCGCCAGCATCGCCGACCCGCCCTTTTCCGCCTCGTCCGCATGCAAGCGGAACAGAGCGAACAATTCGCGGCCGACGCCCAATGCAGGCGGCGGCGCTTCCACCGGCGACCGCGCCGCCCACACGGCGGCGTCGACCAGCGCGGTGACGTGGCCATCGCGGGCACAAATGCGCACCACATCGCCGTCCATCAATCGCGCCAGCGGGCCGCCGCCCAATGCTTCGGGCGACAAATGGATCGCGGCGGGCACTTTGCCGCTGGCCCCCGACATGCGCCCGTCGGTCAGCATCGCGACCTTGAAGCCCTTGTCCTGGAGCACGCCGAGCGCGGGAGTGAGTTTGTGCAATTCGGGCATGCCGTTGGCGCGCGGCCCCTGAAAGCGGATGACGACAATCACGTCGCGCTCCAATTCGCCCGCTTTGAACGCCGCCAGCGCGTCATTCTGGTCGCTGAAAATCCGGCACGGTGCCTCAATCGTCCAGCGGCTTTCGTCGACTGCGCTGGTCTTGATGACCGCGCGGCCCAGATTGCCGGTCAGCAACCGCATCCCGCCATCGGGGCTGAATGGCGCCGACACCGGGCGTAGCATCGCCTCGTCGCGCGTCACCGCCGGCGCAGGCTGCCATGCAAGGCGGTCGCCATCCATCACCGGTTCGCTGGCATAATCGGCCATGGCGCCGCCCACCGTCATGATGTCGCCGTGGAGCAGGCCGGCATCCAGCAATTCGCGGATGACATAGCCGATGCCGCCCGCCGCGTGGAAATGGTTCACATCGCCCGAGCCGTTGGGATAGACACGCGACAGCAGCGGCACCGCCGATGACAGCCGGTCCATATCCTCCCAGTCGATGACAATCCCCGCCGCGCGCGCGATGGCGGGGATATGGATCGCATGGTTGGTCGATCCGCCGGTCGCGAGCAGGCCGATGACCGCGTTGACGATCGCCTTTTCATCGATGCACTGGCTCAAGGGGCGATAATCGTCGCCATCCCAGCCGATTTCGGCGACGCGGTGGACGGCGGCGCGGGTCAGTTCCTGCCGCAGCTTTTGCCCCGGATTGACGAAGGCGCTGGCGGGGATGTGCAGCCCCATCATCTCCATCATCATCTGGTTGCTGTTCGCCGTGCCGTAAAAGGTGCAGGTGCCCGCGCCGTGGTATGAGGCCGCTTCAGCCTCAAGCAGTTCGTCGCGGCTGGCGAGCCCCTGGGCATAACGCTGCCGCACCGCGACCTTCTCCTTATTGGCGAGCCCCGAGGGCATCGGTCCGGCGGGGACGAGGATGGTCGGCACATGACCAAAGCGCAGCGCGCCGATCAGCATGCCGGGGACAATCTTGTCGCAAATGCCGAGCAGCAGCGCGCCTTCGAACATCGCGTGGCTGAGCGCGATGGCGGTCCCTTGTGCGATATTGTCGCGGCTGAACAGCGACAGGTCCATCCCCGCCTGCCCCTGCGTCACGCCGTCGCACATCGCCGGAACGCCGCCCGCGACCTGCGCCGTCGCCCCCACTTCGCGCGCCCAGAGTTTGATCTGTTCGGGATAGCGGCCATAGGGCTGATGCGCCGAGAGCATGTCATTATAGGCGGTGACGATGCCGATGTTCATCGCCCCGCCAGCGCGGATCGCAGGCTTGTCCTCACCCGACGCGGCAAAAGCGTGGGCGAGGTTGCCGCAACTGAGGTTGCCGCGATTGGTGCCATGCGCGCGCTGGGCGTCCATCAGGTCGAGGTACCGCCGGCGGGTCGCGGCGCTGCGCTCGATGATGCGGTCGGTAACGGCGGCGATGGTGGAATTAAGTTGAGTCATATTTCTAATCCGACTGTCCTGAGCTTGTCGAAGGACCGTCCTTTTCTTCTTCCGTCGGCAAAGGGGAAGAACAGCCCTTCGACAAGCTCAGGGCGGACGGGTTTAATTCAATCAATCATGCCAGCTCGCCCCGTCGCGTTCAATCAGGGCAACGGCGGCCGACGGCCCCCAACTGCCTGCGGTATAGCTTTGCGGCACCAAATCGACCGCAGCCCAGGCGTCGCGGATCGAATCGACCCATTGCCACTGTGCCTCGACCTCGTCGCGGCGCACGAACAGGGTCTGGTCGCCCTCGATAAAATCCAGCAGCAGCCGTTCGTAAGCAATCCGCCGCCGCCCGCTGTCGAGGCTGTCGGACAGCGAGACATTCAGCGGCACTTCTTTCAGTCGCACCCCGTCGCGGTCAAGCCCCGGCTGCTTCGCCATGACCGTGACGCGGATATTTTCTTCGGGTTGCAGGTTGATGATCATGCGGTTGGCATCGAGCCTTCCGGCACCCACGCGCGCGAAGATATTATGCGGCACGGGTTTGAACTGGATCAACACCTCGGACCGGCGCTGCGGCATGCGTTTGCCGGTGCGCAGGTAAAAGGGCACGCCCTTCCACCGCCAATTGTCGATAAACGCCTTGATCGCGACAAAGGTTTCGGTCTTCGACGCCGACCCCAGCTCGTCTGCATAGCCGGTCACCGGCGCGCCATTCACCGCGCCGCTGGCATATTGGCCTTTGACGCTGTGCGCCTGGACATCCGCCGCCGTCATTTTGCGCAAGGACCGCAGCAATTTGACCTTTTCGTCGCGTACCGCCGTCGCCGATACGCTCGACGGCGGCTCCATCGCGATGATCGCCAGCAATTGGAGCATATGATTCTGGACCATGTCCTTCAGCGCGCCGACGCCGTCATAATAGGAGACGCGCCCCTCGAGCCCGACCGTCTCCGCCACTGTAATCTGGACATGTTCGATGGCGTTGGCATTCCACAGCGGTTCGAACAACGCATTGGCAAAGCGCAGCGCGAGCAGATTCTGGACCGTTTCCTTGCCGAGATAATGGTCGATGCGGAACACGCGGTCCTCGGCAAACACCGCCGCGACCTCGGCATTGACCTGGCGCGACGAGGCAAGGTCGGTGCCGATCGGTTTTTCCATCGCAATCCGGCAATCCTCGCACGCAATGCCGACGCGGCCCAATGCGGCAGCAATCGGGCCGAACAGCGACGGCGGCGTCGACAGATACACGCCAAGCGGTCGCCCGCGCCGCGGGCCGAGCTGATCGGCGAGCGCCTCAAACCCGGTGCCCGCGCCAACATCGACCGGGCAATATTCAACGCGTGCGAGGAAGCCTGAAACCATATCGCTGGGCAGCCTTTCGGCGGGCAGATGGTCGGCCAGCGCCGCCGCCACTTGCGCCCGAAAGGCGGTGCTGTCCATCGCCGACCGGCCCGAGCCGACTATCGTCAGGCCATCCGCCAACAACTCGTCACTGTGGAGGTTGAAGAGCGAGGGGAACAGCATCCGCTGTGCCAGATCGCCGGTCGCGCCGAACAGAATGATGGTTTCGGTCGCCGCTGCCAATGCCCGCTCCTTCGCTGCGTTCCCGAGCGCAGTGGCGCAAGCCCGGCAGTTTTGCAACGCGCATACGTATTGCGCCGTCCAATTTCCGCTGCGTCGCGGGTGGGCGCTGCCACAAAATTACAGCAATGCGTCGAGCAGGCCCAGCAGGGGCCGGTCGGCGGGCGGCATGTCGAGCGCGAACAGCTGCGCGGGGCGCAGCCATTGCAGGACGCTGGCGTGGTGCGGGGTGGGCTTGCCCGACCATTTGCGGCAGACATAGAGCAACAGGATCAAGTGGCGACCGTCCAGCGGCTCGCTGGCGAAACAGGCGGGCGCGAGGCACGCTTCCTCGACATCGATGCCCAGCTCCTCGGCCAGCTCGCGGATCAGCGCGGCTTCGGGCGTTTCGCCCGGCTCGACCTTGCCGCCGGGAAACTCCCACAGCCCTGCCATTGCGGTGCCATCGGGCCGCTGCTGCACCAGCACCCGCCCATCGCCGTCGACGAGCGCCGCAGCGACGACGGTCAGCCAAGACCCCGGTGATTTCGCCGCCTGATCGTCGTGCAAATTCTTAACCTTTTGTGACCTAGACTGAGTCGCATCACTACTCTCGCTTGGACCAGGGCGGAACGATGAAGAAATTGCAAGACCTCCGCGGCTGTTGCCGCGCCGCAACCGCCGTTGAATACGGCCTGATTCTCGCGCTCATTTTCTTGGCGATGATCGGCAGCATCTCGCAGGTTTCGGATGGCACCAACAATATGTGGAACGACGTATCCAGCAAATCCGCTGCTGTCCTGTAACGGGACAGTCGTCGTCAGCAAATCTCGAGCCCGCTTGTTAAGAATTTCAAAACCAATGCGGGCTAGGGTGAGAAGAGTTGAAACGGACCAGTGTTTCAACCGGGTAAGTGAAGTCAGTTTTTTTAGGAGACCAGTCATGAAGTTCATCAAAAAGTTCGTCCGCGACACCAAAGCCGCTACCGCCATCGAATATGGCCTGATTGCTGCTCTGATCGCCGTCGCCGGCATCACCGCCATGGGCGCAGTGGGCAATGGCGTCAGCAACACCTTCAACAAGGTTGCAACCGAACTCTAATCGGGTCGGTCGTCCGCCGCTCGTTTCAACGCGCGGCAAGCCAAACAGGAAAGGGCGTCGGTGCAAACCGGCGCCCTCTTCTTTTGCCGCGTCAGCGCGTGCCGTAAACGATGATCTTGACCTTTTGCCCGGGGCGCAGCGCCGCATTGGCGGCCAGACCGTTGAGCACCTGAAAGCGTTCGGCCTGATAGGTTGAATAGGCCATGCGGGCAGAAAGACTTGCCAGCGTGTCGCCGCGTCCGACCGTCACCACATCGAGCCGGCGTGGCCGCACCCCGCGCGCCTCGGCATCGTTCATCCGGCGCAGGCTGGCGAACATCGGGTCAAAGCTGCGCATTTGCCCCGCCGGGGCCAGCGCGACAAAGTGATAGGCGCGGTCGCGGGCAAATTCATAAGCAAACACCGTGACATCGACCGGCCCTGACTGTCCATTGACGCGCGCATTGGCATAGGCAGCGGGCAGGGTGTTGATCGTCGTGCGCCGCACCTCGCCAAAGGGGATCTGCGTTTCGCCGCCCAGCTTTTTGAACGCCGCCGCGATATAAAGGTTCATATCGCCATTATAGGGCGCCAGCGTGAATTGCGCCTGGCCGCCCGTCCCCGCAATCGACACGGCGGTCGCGCCATTTTGCATCCCGAACCCGGCCGGTACGGCAAAGCGGAGGCGCAGGTCAGGGTGCAGAAATTCATTGCCCTCGATCACGCCTTCCTTGGGGTCATCGCCATAAAGCACGCCGTCAATCGCTGTCAGGAAGGCCGGTGCATTGCGGTTGCCGCCCCTGGTGCCATTAATCTGCCGCGCTATCGCCGCCGCCCGCTGGACGCGTGAGGCCGGGTCGGGGTGGGTGCTCGCCCAGGCCGGCACGCTGCGCGCGTCGCGCCCAGCGACGCGCGCATCGAGCGCAGTCTGGTTGGCAAGGCTGGCCAGCATCGATGCGAGCGCAGCGGGATCATAGCCCGCCGACACCAGATATTGCGCGCCAAGCTGGTCGGCCTCCAGCTCTTGTCCGCGCGAAAAGCCCAGCGTTGCGACCTGGGCAATCTGCATCGAATTATTCTGGAGCAGCCCGCCAAGGCCGCCGAGCACCCCGCCGCTGTCGCCAATCGCGCCGCCCAATACCGTGCCGAGCACGCCCAAAATCGCGTTGCGCGTCGCCGCATCCTGCCGCCGCTTGCTGTGGCGTGCCGCGACATGGCCGACCTCATGCCCCAGCACGCCCGCGAGTTCGGCCTCGTCATTCATCAGCCCGAGCAACTGGCGGGTGACATAAACATAGCCACCTGGAATCGCGAAGGCATTGTTAACCGGCGAATTTAACAGCGTGACGGTGAAGTCGGTGCGCGCACCCGACAGCCCCGATTGCACCGCAATACCCTGCCCCACCCGCGTCACATAGGCCGCCTGCGGGCCCGTGTAAGCACCGCCAAATTCGGCCATCAACTGAGGATGAAATTCATCGCCCTGCTTGCGTTCGGCGGGCGAAATCGCCGTCGCGGTCTTGATTTTCTTAAGCTTGACCGACTGGGCGACCGCAGGCTGCGAGGGGGTGACGGTGCCTATGGCGGCGACCATTGCGCTGATAGCGGTAACGGCAACAAGACTGTGGCGCAAATTGAGGTTCATCGCACTCTCTCCATTCCCAGTTTGCAACATCTTGCCATGGCGATGGCCGTCAAGCCATGGAAATCATGAACATGGGCTGATGAATGTGGCCACTACCAATCCCTCGTCGTCCCGGATCAAGGCCGGGACAACGACAGAAAACTAAAGCCGCCCCATTGCCAGAAACTTCTCCTCGCGCCCCAGCCGCAGCGCATCACCGCTGAGCTTGGCGAGGTCCGCCAGCTCGTCGTCGATCGCATCGCCCAGACTGCGAATCGCGGCGTCGGGCATGCGGTGTGCGCCGCCGACGGGTTCGGGCACGATCCGGTCGATAATCTTGAGCTCGAGCAAGTCGCGCGCGGTGATTTTCATCGCGGTGGCGGCGTCGGCCGCCTTGTCGGCGGTGCGCCACAGGATCGACGCGCAGCCTTCGGGCGAGATCACCGAATAGACGGCATGTTCGAACATCAGCACGCGGTTCGCCGCCGCCAGCGCAATCGCCCCGCCCGAGCCGCCCTCGCCGACAATCGCCGCGACCATTGGCACGCCAAGCGCCAGGCATTGCTCGGTCGAGCGCGCAATCGCCTCGGCCTGCCCGCGCTCTTCGGCCTGCACGCCGGGAAAGGCGCCCGAAGTGTCGACCAAAGTCACCACCGGCAGCCCGAAGCGGTCGGCGAGCTGCATCAGGCGAATGGCTTTACGATAGCCCTCGGGCTTGCCCATGCCGAAATTATGCTTCAGGCGACTGGCCGTATCGTCGCCCTTTTCATGGCCGATCACCATCACGCGGCGGCCGCGAAAGCGCGCCAGCCCGCCGACAATCGCCAGGTCTTCGCCAAAATTGCGATCCCCCGCGAGCGGCATCCAATCGTCGAACAGCCCGGCGACATAATGTTTGAAATGCGGCCGTTCGGGGTGGCGCGCGACTTGCGTCTTTTGCCAGGGGGTCAGCCGGGCATAGATGTCGGCGAGCAATTTGGCCGATTTGGCCTCCAGCCGCGCAACCTCGCCGTCGATGTCGAGCGCGGGATCACCGCCCATTTCGCGCAGTTCGGCGATTTGCGTGTCGAGCGCCGCCACCTGCTTTTCAAAGTCCAGAAAGCCTGTCATGCTCGGCGGCGGTTACGGCTTCGCCGTCGTGGCGTCAATTGGCGCGGCACCAATCGGCAGATGCGCCAGCGGATGGCGGCGGTTGACCAGTTCGACCAGCCGCGCGCTATCGACATGGGTATAAATTTCGGTCGTCGCAATGTCGGCATGCCCCAGCAGCAGTTGCAGCGCGCGCAAATCGGCCCCGCCTTCGAGCAAGTGCGTGGCAAAGGCGTGGCGCAGCACATGCGGGCTGATCGCCGCCGGGTCGATCCCCGCCTCGGCCGCCAGCGCGCGCAGCAGCTGGAACAATCGCACGCGCGACAAATGCGCTTTGCCCGACGGAAACAGCCACGGCGAGGCCGGCGGAACATGCACCAGCCAGCGCGCCGCCATCGCCTGCGCGCGCGCAGAGAGGGGCACAAAGCGTTCCTTGCCGCCCTTGCCGCGCACAATCAAATGCTCGCGCCCCGGCTCGAGCGCGCGGCGCGGCAGGCTGACCAGCTCGCTCGCGCGCAGCCCCGATCCGTAAAGCAGCTCGACCAGCAGCGCGAGGCGCAGGTCGGCGGGCGGTGCGGTCTCGTCTGCCGTGCGCTCGGCGAGCCGCGCAAACAGCGCCGCAACGGCACCGTGGGTTAAGATGCGCGGCAGTGGCCGCTGCGGCGCAGGGCGGGCGAGGGCAGCGGCGGGATTGTCGCTGCGCCACCCCTCATCCTGCGCAAAGGCGTAAAATTGGCGCAGCGCCGATATTTTGCGCGCCGCGCTGCTTGCCGCCAGCCGCTGCCACCCGGCGAGCACGCCGCGCAAGCCATTAAGATCGGCACCCAGCAGTCCGGCGGGCAGCGCCGCGCTCGCTTGCGCCAGATCGCGCGAATAGGCGCTGAGCGTATTTGCCGCCGCACCGCGTTCGGCGCTCATCATCTCCAGAAAACGGTCAACCGCGCCAGCATCGTCGGCGCGCGGGGGCATTGACGCGGTCAGACGCGGACCAGTGCTTCGGCGGCGAGCATCCGCGCCTCGGCCGCCAGCCCCACCTGCCGCAGCGCACGCACCATGCGATAAAGATGATAGGGCGGCAATTTGGTCCAGTCGCGCGACTGCATCCCCGCCGCCACCAGCAGCGCGACCATCCCCTGTTCGCCGCGCGCCGCCGCATTATCGATGGCGCGCGTCCAGCGCGTTTCCTTGCCAAGCGTCATGTTGAGATCGCTGACCGCCGACGACAATTCGCCGCCCGTCAGCCGCCCCAGTCCGGCCAGGCCAGCGACGAGAAATTTGGCGCGTACATTGGCGGCACTGTCGTCATCATTGGCAAATTGGCCGACGGCGCCAGCGTCAATGCCATTGACGCCGCGCGGCAGGCCCACCGCCATCAGGCCCCAGGCGTGGCTGCCTTCGGGCACCGCCGGCAGCCAGGCGCGCGCGTTAATGTCATAGCCGCCCGCGAGCATCGCGCCGAGCAGCCAGGGCAGGCCGTCGCCGACATCGGTGCCGGGTGGCAGTGCGGCTGCCGCGCGAGACGTCAGCACCATCGCTGCATAGCGGGCATCGGCGTCGGTGGCACCTTCCCACAGCCCGCGCATCGCCGCGAACCGATCGTCGGCGTCGGCCGAGGCAAAGGCCGCGCGCAGCGTGTCGGCTAGCCTATTGGTTGCTTCAGCCGCCTGCTCGCCCGCTGCCGCCGTGACAAGGCCGACATAGGCGTCGCCCGACAATACGCCGAACTGCGCCGCCTGACGCGCCGCCACGACGCGCTCGTCGGGCGGGGTCATCGGCGCGAGCGCGGCCCAGCCGCTCATTTCGGGCGGTGCCGCCGCGCGCAGCGGGCCGGGAATGGCGATGCCGGTGGCGGTGGCGAGGCCGAAGCGCCAGCTGGTCAGCCGGTCGATATCGTCCCACTGGATAGTGATTGAGCGCCGCCCCGACAGCGTCGCGCCGAGCACGCGTTCGGCGAGCAAAATGTCGAAATTGGGAATGCGGCCCGAATTGCGCACACGTTCGACCGCCGAGCCCGCAGGGCCGGGTTCGCTGCTCAGCGCCGAGCACATGCCGCTCGCCAGCCGCCAGCTCGCGACCTCGCTGGTGCGCTCCAGCCCCAGATTGGCCCAAGGGCACAGCCCCGCCGGATCGGCGTTGGCAAGCATCGCTTGCAGCGCGACCTGCGCCAATCGGGGTGTGCCGCGATCGGCATCGACCGACTGGACGATCAGCCGCGCGGCCTGCGCCTCGCCCATGCGCAACAGCAGTCCCGCGCGTGCGGCGGCCAGGTCGGCGCCGTGAATGGTGGACGGCGTATCGATGGCGCTGAGTAGCGCGCGCCGCAAAGTTATACTGGCCCAGCGCGAGGCGAGTGGCGCATCGGTCGCGGCCATGATTCGCGCCGCATACTGCCCGCGCGCGCCAAAGGCATCGGGGCCAAGTCCCCCGGTTTCGGGCGTCAGCGGTCCGATCCGCGCGAGCGAGCGGCGGGCGCCGGGCGGCAAATCATAGCGCAGGATGGCGTTTTCATCCTCTTCCGTTTCGTCCGCGCCTGCGACGTCGGTGGAGGCATCGGTCGGCGGCGGCGTCGGCTCGCCAAAGCCTTCGGGCAACAACGATTCCTGGGCCAGCACCGGCAGCACCGCCACCAGCGCCACAGCCGTCGCCGCCGCCCAGATCCGCTTTTTTCCCATCGCCATTATGCTTGCTGCGCCCTTGTTCGCTTATCGGCAGGCGGTATAGCCGCGCATATCATGCCGCGAAACCCGAAAAGCCATACCAGCGACGCGCGCCTTCCTGCGCAAGACCGCACGATCGTGCTGGTCGGGCTGATGGGTGCGGGAAAATCAACCGTTGGCCGCCGTCTGGCGGTGCGGCTGGGCATGAATTTCATCGACGCCGACGAGGAAATCGAACGCGCGGCGGGGATGAGCGTCGCCGAAATGTTCAAAAAATTTGGCGAGGCCGCCTTTCGCGATGGTGAGCGCCGCGTGATCGCGCGCATCATTGCCGGACCGCCGTGTGTGCTCGCCACCGGTGGCGGTGCCTTCGTCAATGCCGAGACGCGCGCGCTGATTTTGGCCGAGGCGCTCGCGATCTGGCTCGACGCCGATGTCGATACGCTGGCGGCGCGCGTCGCGCGGCGCAGCACCCGGCCGCTGCTGGTGGGCAAGGACCCGCGCGTGGTGTTGACCGACCTCGCCGCCATCCGCAACCCGCTCTATGCCGAGGCGCCATTGCGCGTGCCCTCGGCCAGCGCGCCGCACGAAGTCACCGTCGATGCCATCATGAAAGCGCTCGAAACATGCCAACCGTAACGGTCGCGCTCGGCGCACGCAGCTATGATGTGGTCATCGCAAGCGGTGTGGTGAAGGAAACCGGCGCGCGCATCGCGCCGCTGCTGAAACGGCCATGGGTGCCGGTGGTGACCGACGCCACCGTCGCCGCGCTGCATCTGCCCGCGTTGCAGACATCGCTCGATGCTGCGAATATCGCGCACGACATTTTGGTGCTCGATGCGGGCGAAGCAACCAAGAGCTGGGCTGGGCTCGCCCAGCTGACCGAATGGCTCGTCGCGCGCGGGATCGAGCGCAGCGACCATGTCATTGCACTGGGAGGGGGCGTGATCGGCGATCTGGTCGGCTTTGCCGCCAGCATCGTCAAGCGCGGCTGCGGCTTCATCCAGATCCCCACCACCCTGCTGGCGCAGGTCGACAGCAGCGTCGGCGGCAAGACCGCGATCAACATCGCGGCGGGCAAGAATATGGTCGGCGCCTTTCACCAGCCTGCACTGGTGCTGGCCGACCCTGCCGTGCTTGCCACGCTGCCGCGCCGCGACCTCGCGGCGGGCTATGCCGAAGTGGTCAAATATGGCTTGATCGACGACGCCGCGTTCTTCGCCTGGTGCGAAGACCATGGTGCCGCGCTGTTGGCGGGCGACACGGCGGCGCGCGAACAGGCGATCGCGTACAGCGTTGCCGCCAAAGCACGCATCGTCGCCGCCGACGAGCGCGAAACGCATGATGTGCGCGCGCTGCTCAACCTGGGCCACACCTTCGGCCACGCCCTCGAAGCCGCGACCGGTTACTCCGAAAAACTGCTGCATGGCGAAGCGGTTGCGGCCGGAATGGCGCTCGCCTACGCCTTTTCCACCGACGTCGGCCTGTGCCCGCCGGGCGATGCTGCGCGCGTTGCGGCGCATCTGCAAAATGTCGGCCTACCCCAAGACCTCGCCTCCGCACAGGTGACCGACAACGGCACGGCTCTCGCCGCGCATATGGCGCATGACAAGAAAGCGCGCGGCGGCATGGTCCCGCTCATCCTGGCGCGCGGTATCGGGCAGAGCTTTGTCAGCAGCGATTATGGGCTCGAGCGCGTGGCGGCGTTTCTGGATAGGCAGCGCTAGTCACCTGGAACTGAAGTTCATTATATAATATATTGATGCCTTCTATGGTAGGAGGCGGTGATGGCTGGGAAGTTGGCTCGGGGTCGC
>JACEST010000100.1 GCA_013911715.1 Sphingopyxis sp.
ATTGATGGGCGGCGCCAAGAGCGATGCGCTGTTCCTCCACTGCCTGCCCGCGCATCGCGGTGAGGAGGTTACCGACGCGGTGATCGACGGCCCGCAGTCGCGCGTGTGGCAGGAGGCGGAGAACCGCGTCCATGCGCAAAAGTCGATCCTGCTGTGGGCGCTGGGGAAATTGTGACCGTGGAAATCGACACAGGCTTTGATCAGCCCCTGTTCTTCACCATCGCCGCGCACAATGTGCGCGGGCGGCTGGTGCGGCTGGGACCGGTATTGCAGGAAATCCTTGCAGCGCACAGCTATGCGCCGGTCGCCGAAAAGCTGCTCGCCGAATCGCTGGTGCTCACCGCGCTGCTCGGTTCGACGCTCAAGGATCCCAGCAGCCAGCTGACCATCCAGGCGCAAACCGGCGGCGGGCCGATCGAGCTGCTCGTATGCGACTGGAAGGGCGGCGCAATGCGCGGCTATTTGAAGTTCGACCCCGAACGACTGGTCGAGGCGGGCAGCAACCCATCGCTGTTCGCGCTGTTCGGTGGCGGCTTCTTGGCGATCACCTTTGATCAGGCGGCGACGGGCGAACGCTATCAGGGCATCGTTCCGCTTGAGGGCGAAGCCATTGGCGCGGCGGCCGAACATTATTTCGAGCAATCCGAACAAATCCCCAGTCTGATCCGGCTGGCCGCGCGCCATGACGCTGGGACGGGCTGCGTCGCTGGTGGCCTGCTGCTCCAGCATTTGCCTGAAGGCGAGGTGGGCCGCGACCGGCTGCATGTGCGCCACGACCATCCCGAATGGTCGCACGCGCGCACCATTGCCGCGACGCTGAAGGATGGCGAGCTGGCCGATCCCGCGCTGTCGCTCGAACGCATCGCGTGGAACCTGTTTCACGAGGATGAAGTGCGTGTCGACCCCGGCCTGAAACTTGTCAAAGGTTGCCGTTGCAGCACGGCGCATTTCCGCAGCGTGCTCGCTCAATTTCCGCTCGATCAGCGGATCGACATGGCTGACGATGACGGGATCATCGCTGTGGACTGCGCCTTTTGTTCGCGCATCTTTCCCATTGCAATTGATGCAATCGGCGCCGCCGATTGAACGGGCGTAGCCAACGATGCTTGCAGACAGCGAAACAAACGCTTAATTCTGTGGACATATAGGTCGCATTATTGGGCGCGTTCGCGAATTTCCGGCCTTGAGGCATATCGACATGACGAACCGATTTTCATGGATGCGAAGGGTCGGCGCGGCGCTGCTGGTCGGGGGGGTCGCCAGCGTGGCCGTGCCGGCGCAAGCGCCATCGCTGGCGATGCTCGATACGCTGGAGAAAGGTCGCTGGGAACTGCGTGAGCGCAGCGGCACCACAATGCTGCGCAGTTTCTGCCTAGGCGATGCTCGGACCCTGATCCAGTTGGAACACGGTCGCAGCAATTGCTCACGCTATGTGATCGCCGACGGCGATACCGAAGTGACGGTTCATTACAGCTGCCCTGGTGCTGGTCATGGCCGCACCACTATCCGCCGCGAAACCAACCGGCTGGTCCAGATCAACACCCAAGGGATCGCTGGCGGTTCGCCTTTCAGTCATGCCTATGAAGCCCGGCGCGGCGGCAGCTGCTAGCAGCTTGTTAACCAAATTGCGGTATGCCCCAATTGCATTTCGGCTTCGACATGCAATCTTCTCCCTAATTGGGCCCTGGCCCAACAACTGGGCCGTGCGGTTTTCCCTGCGCGGCCCGTTTTGTTTGCACTGCGCGCGCGCACGGCGTAACGGCGCGCGTCATGGACAATTTGGCAGGAAAATCGGCGGTCGTCCTGCTTTCGGGTGGGCTTGATTCGCTCGTCTGCACCGCGCTGCTGCGTGAAGCTGGGGCGCGGATCATTGCGCTTACCATCGACTATAACCAGCGCCACCGCGTTGAACTGGAAGCAGCCAAGCGCATTGCCGCCGAACTTGGGGCAGCCGAACATATCGTCCTGCCGCTCGACCTGCGTCGTTTTGGCGGGTCGGCGCTGACCGACGATATTGCCGTGCCCAAAGGCGGGGTCGGCGACGATATTCCGGTCACATATGTTCCCGCGCGCAACCTGATTTTTCTGTCGCTGACGCTCGGGCTCGCCGAGGCGCGCGGCGCGCGCGATATTGTGATCGGCGTCAATGCGCTCGACTATTCGGGCTACCCCGATTGCCGCCCCGAATTTATCGACGGTTTTGCAAAACTGGCGGCGCTTGCGACCAAGGCGGGCGATGGCGGCGGTGCCTTTACCATTCACGCGCCGCTACAATATCTGGGCAAGGCCGAAATTGCGGCCGAGGCGGCGCGGCTGGGTATCGACGCGGGCCTCAGCTGGTCCTGCTATGACCCGACGCCGCAAGAGCTGCACTGCGGGCTGTGCGACAGTTGCCGGTTGCGGCGCAAGGGGTTCAGCGACGCGGGCCTTGTCGATCCAACCCATTATGCGGCGGCAGCTTGACTATGGCCTATAGCGTCAAGGAAATCTTCCTGACCCTGCAGGGCGAAGGCGCGCAAGCCGGGCGCAGGGCTGTGTTCTGTCGCTTCGCCGGATGCAATTTGTGGACCGGGCGCGAGGCCGACCGCGCGCACGCGATCTGCAAATTTTGCGACACCGATTTTGTCGGCACCGATGGTGTGGGCGGCGGCAAGTTTGCCGATGCAGCGGCGCTGGCGGCAGCAGTGGCAGGGTGCTGGGGCGAAGGCACTGCGCACCGCTATGTGGTACTCACTGGTGGTGAGCCGATGTTGCAGGTGGATGATGCGCTGATCGAGGCATTGCACGGCGCGGGCTTTACCATTGCGATTGAAAGCAACGGCACTTTGGCGGTGCCGCGGAGCATCGACTGGATTTGTATCAGCCCCAAGGCGGGCAGCGAGTTGGTGCAGATGTCGGGCGATGAGCTCAAATTGGTGTGGCCGCAGCCGGGCAGCGATCTCGAACGGTTTGCCGCGCTCGATTTCGCGCACCGGTTGATCCAGCCGCTCGACGATGTGCAGCGGGATGCCAATGTCGCAGCATGCGTCGCGCTGGTGCAGGGTGATCCGCGCTGGCGCTTGTCACTCCAGACGCACAAATTGCTGGGGCTGCCTTAGCATTTGGCGCTGCTGTGCTCCGGCGGAGGTCAGCGCTATGGCGGGAAAAAGCGGCGTTTGCGGCCAAAGCTCCGGCCTACGCCGGAGCACATTGCTATTCAGCTGGCGATTCACTTGCTGGCTCGGCCGCGCCTTCCTCTGCGGCTTCATCAACCGGGGCGTTTTCTGCCGCCTGTTCGGCCTCGGCCTTCGCCGCCGCTGCGCCTTCGGCCGTGAACGCGCCGCTATTGTCGACGGCGGTGCCATCGACATCGGCGTCATCGAGCATGATCATCGCGTCGCTCGCGCTGCCGGGCTGAACCTCGACCGCGTCAAGTTTGGTCGTGGTTTTGGTCTCGTCGCCTGTACCGCAGGCAGCGAGCAATATGGGCAAAACAAGGGTGAGGCGGGCTAAGCTGGTCATGAATCCTGTCTAGCGGGGTGACCCCACATTGTCGAGAAAGGCGGGCAGATGCGCCGCGAGCGCGGCATCGAGCGCCGCAAAATCGCCCGCTTTGCCAAACGCCGCCAGGCTGGTCACCGGAAATTCGCTGATCCCGCACGGGACGATGCCGGTAAAGTGCGACAGGTCGGGGGCGACATTGACCGCGAAACCATGCAGCGTGACCCAGCGCTTGACGCGCACACCGATTGCACCAATTTTGGCTTCGCGCCCGCTGGGGTCATCGGTCCAGATGCCGATGCGCCCTTCGGCCCGGCGCGCGGCGACGCCAAGATCGCCCAACGCCGCGATGACCCAGCCTTCGAGTGCGTGAACATAGTTGCGAACATCGCGCGCACGCTGCGCCAGGTCTAGCTGGACATAGCCGACGCGCTGGCCGGGCCCGTGATAGGTGTAACGTCCGCCCCGACCGGCGCTGAACACCGGAAAGCGCGGGTCGAGCAGTTCGGCGGGGTCGGCGCTGGTCCCGGCGGTGTAAAGCGGCGGATGTTCAAGCAGCCAGATGCGTTCGCACGCGGCACCAGCATGGATGGCGGCGGCGCGTGCCTCCATGTCGGCAAGCGCGCCGGGGTAGGCCGTCAGGCCCGGCGAGACGAGCCAGTCAAGTTCAGCGACATGCATCGCCTTTCCCTGCCGTGCCGCCAAGCTGCTTGCAAGGGCTTGGCCATGACGGGATCGGTGCTGGACAAGAGCAGTCCCGCTTGCCAAGCAGGGTAAGGCAACGGGGAAGGCCAAAAACGCGTGGCAAGACTGGCAATTGATGTGACCTTGCGCGACGCCTTTGCGCTGTTGCGGCGCGATTGGTCGCTGACCTTGTCGATCGCGGCCATATTCTGTTTCCTGCCGTCCTTCATATATTTTGGCTTCGTGCCCTTTTCGGCAGGCCCCGATGTCGCCGACACGGCGGAGGCCGATTATGTTGCGTCGCTATTGATGGCGGGAATTGCCGTGCCGATGCTGGTGCTCGGGACCTTTAACTTCATCGGCATGCTGATGATCATCCGCATCTGGTTTCAGCCGACCGGCGGTTATGTGCTGGATGCCTTGCGCTATGGCGTCGGGCTGCTCCCTGTCGCGGTGGCGATCCATTTGTTGGTCAGCAGCGCCAGCTTGCTGGGCATGATGTTGCTGTTGCTGCCGGGCTTCTACATCATCGCGCGCACGCTGTTGATTTTGCCAGCCCTGGCGGATGCACAGCAAGCCAATCCATTGGCCGCGTGGCGCGAGGGTTGGACATTGGCCAAAGGCAATGTGGTGCCGCTGCTGCTGCTCGCCATCATGATGGGGATGCTGACCCTGGCGGTGGCGGTGGCGCTGGCGCTGATCGATGGTTCCTTTGCCGATGACGGGCCGGTCACGCCGACATTGCTGATCGGGCTCAGCAACGGTCTGACAGCGGTGATCAGTGGCATGTTGAACGCAGCGATCGCAGCGGCAGCATATCGCCACTTGCGCATTCCAGGCGCGCGTGAGATTTTTTCGTGAGGGGCAGGGCGCATGTTGGCGCTCTTGAAGGAGGGACATAATGAACCGTATCAGTATCAGTCAGGCATGGGCCTATGCCACCAGCTTTTTCTCGGACCAGCACAGCAACCACGCCGTGGTGATCATCGGCATCGGCGTTGTCGTGCCGACGGTGCTGCAGATATTGCTTGGTGGCGGCGCTGCCGCGCTCGATCCGGCGGCGCTGGCGTCGGGGGCCAATGCCTTCGCCGCGCTTGGTGCCACCGCCTTCCTGCTCGGCCTGATCGCCTTTGTCTTGCAAACCGGCAGCTATTTTGCGTCGTGGCGCATGGGTTTGATGCCGGGGCAGGAAAGCATCGGGTCGGCGATCAGCTATGGCATGGTTGCCGCGCTGCCCGTAATTTTGGTGTTTATCGGTTTCATCCTTGTCTTTGGCATAGTGTTCGGGGTGCTGTTTGGTGGCGCGATGATCCCGGCGCTGATCGGCGGGGATGCATCGGCAGCCGGCGCTGCCGGAGCGGCTGGCATGGTGTTGCTGGCGCTGCCGCTGATCGTCGCGTTCGGCCTTTGGCTTTCTGCTCGCTTTTGCGTGATGGGCCCAATCATGGCGGCGGGCCGGTCGTATAATCCGCTGCCCGCGCTCGCCGAATCGTGGCGGATGACGGCGGCGTCGCAATGGAAGCTGATGGGTTATTTCTTGCTGCTGATCATCGTCGCAATGGTGCTGGGTGTAGTGCTGAGTCTGGTTTTTGGCGTATCGCTGCTGGCCGGTGGCGGAGCAGGCGCCGGCAGTGTGGTTTTGCTGACGATCATGAGCGCGCTGATCGGCATTCCCATCGCCTATCTCTATGTCGGTATCCCGGTCGGCATCTACAAAGCGCTTGGCGGCGACAATGCGAGCGACATTTTCGCTTAATGTTGCGGCCTGACCCGAGCGGGGATCGTTGGTCCGGAGCGGGTCAGGCCCATTTAGCGAGCGGCGGCAGGCTCATCAAAATGGCGTCGATATTGCCGCCGGTCTTGAGCCCGAACAAGGTGCCGCGATCATAGACGAGGTTGAACTCGGCATAGCGGCCGCGCCACTGGTACAGATGTTCGAGCTCGGCATCGCCATATCCCTCGTTCATCCGGGCGCGGACGATGTGGGGGTAGGCGTCGAGAAAGGCTTCGCCGACATCGCGGGTCAGCTGAAAATTTCGGTCAAAGCTGGTGTCGTCGTTCACTTCCAGATGGTCATAGAAAATCCCGCCGACACCGCGCGCCACACCGCGGTGCGGGATAAAGAAATATTCCTCGGCCCACCGGCGATAGCGTTCGTACACGTCGGGACCATAAGGTGCGCACGCCGCGCGCAGGCGTGCGTGGAAGGCCGCGGTATCCTCGTCGCGCGGCAGGGCAGGGTTGAGGTCGGCCCCGCCGCCGAACCAGCGCTTGGTCGTGACCAGGAACCGAGTGTTCATATGGACGGCGGGCACATGCGGGTTGGCCATATGTGCGACCAGGCTGATGCCGGTGGCAAAGAAATTGGGATCGCCCTCGGCTCCGTGAATCGTCGCGGCAAATTCGGGCGCGAATTCGCCGCCGACGGTCGACACGTTGACACCGACTTTTTCGAATATCTTGCCCTTCATCACGCCGCGGACCCCGCCGCCGCCCGCGCCGGGTGCGAGTCCCGGGGCTTCACGGTCCCATGCGGTATAATCAAAGCTGGCACCGCTGCCTGCCTCGCGCTCGATGGCTTCGAATTCGGCGCAAATCCGGTCGCGTAGCGCTTCAAACCAGTCGCGCGCGGCCTGTTGCTGGGCGTCAAGGGCGATCATGGCGCAAATCCTGTTGTCTGGCGAAGAGCTTCGGCCAGAGCGATGCCAGCGGCGACCGAGACATTCAAGGAGCGAAATCCGGGGCGCAGCGGAATGACCACATGCGCATCGGCGGCGTCATGCACCTCGGGCGGCACCCCGCTGCTTTCATTGCCGAACAGCAGGCGGTCGTCGACATTAAAGGCGAAATCGAACAGCGGCTGGGCTCCGCGCGTTGTGAGCAAGACCAATCGTCCGCTGTCTTTGCTGGCGGCTTGAAAGGACTCCCAATCGGCATGGCGCGCAATCTGCGCCTGTTCGGCATAATCCATGCCGGCGCGCTTCAGCC
>JACEST010000101.1 GCA_013911715.1 Sphingopyxis sp.
AATCAGCCGACGAAATCCTCGCCTCGGTCAAGCGCTTCTGCCAAAAGACCGAAATAGCTTTATCCAACGGACTTTAGATTCAGGTGACTAGAGCGTGATCATCTTATCTTGCAAGGCCGCCATTTTATCGTCGCTGCACCGCGCGCACCGTGTTGGCGATTTTGCGCTCAGCCGCTGCTCCGGAAAATGGTTGAACGATTGGCAGTGACAGCTTGTTTTCCTGCGCAATGCGAACCAGAATCGCTTCCTCGCTTACTGCCGGGCTGAACAGGAAGCCCTGCAACTGGCTGCATCCTTTCGCTTTGAGGAATTCTTGCTGTTGAGCGGTTTCAACGCATTCAGCGGTGGTGCGGATATTGAGGCTTTTGCCGAGCGCCAACACTGCTGAAACCACCGTCGCCGCTTCGCTCGATTCGCCCAGCCGACGGACAAAGTCGCCATCGATCTTGATCTTGTCGAAAGCAAAGGACGACATGTAACTGAGGCTGGAATAGCCAGTTCCAAAATCGTCCATTGCGATCGATACCCCAAGATCCTTGATCCGGCGGAAAGTCTGACGTGTATGCTCGACATCGCTGAGCAAGATCGATTCGGTGACTTCAAGTTCAAGTTTGGTTGGGTCGATGCCGCTCGCTGCAAGGCTGTTTATCAGGACACTCACAAAATCTTGATGCCGGAACTGCACCGCCGACACATTGACAGCCGTGTAGAGCGTGGGCCATTGGCGCCCCGCCTCGCACGCTGAGCGTAACGCCCAATTGCCCAGCGAATGCATCATGCCGGTGGTTTCGGCGATCTCGATGAACTCACCGGGTTCAATCACACCAAGCTCAGGATGATGCCAGCGCATCAATGCCTCGACCCCTTCGGTGCATCCGGTGGTGCCTGAGATCAGCGGTTGATACAACAGGCTTAGCTCGCCCAGTTCGAGCGCACGGCGCAGATCGCGTTCAAGCCGCCTGCGCCTTCTGGCTCGTGTACCCATGTCGGGCTGATAGAAGCACAGCTCGCCGTCGCGGGTCGCTTTGGACTGATACAGCGCCAAGTCGGCGCAGTGCAGAAGCGATTCCGTATCATGCGCGTCATCGCCACGCAGCGCCGCGCCAATGCTTACCCCGACAAACACATTCTGCCCGTGCAGCGAGATCGGCTCCTTCAAGCGGTCTTGCAACATTGCGGCCAGCGCCTTTAGCGCATCATCGTCATGGTCCAGACACAAGGCGGCGAATTCGTCACCGCCGATCCGGCTGACAAGGTGGGCATCGGCGAACACCGCGCGCATGATGCGCGCAAATTCAATCAACGCAGCATCACCACCCTGATGGCCGAGTGTGTCGTTGATCTGCTTGAACCCGTCGAGATCGAATGCCAATACCGCCAGCCGACGTCGGCTGTCGCTTTCTTTGCGGGTCAGCCTGTCGAGCTGGTCGCGCAGCATCGTGCGGTTGGGCAGCCCCGTCAGCGCGTCATGAAGCGCCAGATGGGAGATCGCCTGCCGTGCCTCGACTTCGGCGGTGATGTCGGTACAAATGCCTAAAAAGCGCTCGCCGCTTGGCGTCAAAATTCGCTTGCCTTGGTCGCGCACCCAAATTTCACGACCATCGGCGCGGATCATCCGGAATTCCAGCTCATAGGGCAGGGAATCATCGAACACATCGCTGATCGATTTAGCCACCCTGTCGCGATCTTCATGATGAACATGCGCCAGAAACTCGTCGATGTCGTCGCCCGAAATCCCCAACACGGCGGCGGGATCGCCGAACCGTTCAACGCGGCGTGATCGCAGGTCGCGTTCCCAGATATACATGTTGGCGGCCTTCAGCGCGAATTCCAGCCGATGTTCCATCGACGAATCGAAATGTGAACGATGCCGGACACTGCCGGTCTGACTGCCTGCCATCATTCGCGCCCCGCTAAACGCTGAACTTCAACGTCATCTGGCAAAGTAACGGCCGCAACCAACAAAGATTAAGTGGCCATCGTCATTCAAGGTGGAATTGCCGTGGCCGGTAATCGCCCTGCGGGGCCAGAGCGCCTTTAAGTGCTATCGCTCGGCCAGGTAAAAGCGGTCACGTGCGGCCAGATTTTCATCAAGATCATAAATGATCGGCTGGCCGGTCGGGATTTCAAGGCCCGTAATATCGGCATCCGAAATGCCCGACAGATGCTTGACCAGCGCGCGCAGGCTGTTGCCGTGCGCCGCCACCAGCACGACCAGGCCCGCGCGCAGTTGCGGCACAATGGCGCTCTCATAATAGGGCAGCACGCGCGCGATTGTGTCTTTCAGGCTTTCGGTGTTCGGGATGGCGATGCCCGCATAGCGCGGGTCGGCGGCGAGGTCATAGGCCGATCCCGGCTCCAGCACCGGGGGCGGAATATCGAAACTGCGCCGCCAGATTTTGACCTGTTCGTCGCCATGTTTGGCCGCCGTTTCGGCCTTGTCGAGGCCGGTCAGCCCGCCATAATGGCGCTCGTTCAGTCGCCAGTCCTTGGTCTCGGTTATCCACAGCCGCCCCGCCGCCTCGAGCGCCAGATGCAGCGTCTGGATCGCGCGCGTCTGGACGCTGGTAAAGGCGACATCGGGCAGCATGTTCTTGGCCTTGAGCAATGCGCCCGCCGCGCGTGCTTCTTCGGCGCCTTTTTCGGTGACCAGCACATCCCACCAGCCGGTGAAGCGGTTTTCCAGATTCCATTGCGACTGGCCGTGACGGAGCAGGATGAGGGTGGGCATGGCATTTAGCCTTTCGGGTAAGCACAGGATTTGCGCCCTTAACCGCGCGGCGCGCACGCTTACAATGACAAAGTCATCGGGTGGCTGAACGGGTCGGCGCGATCAGCCCACGCTCACATTAGCTCCGCCAGCGTGTCGATGCACGCGTGCGCGAGCAATTTGCAGCGTTCGGGCGACCAGCCAAATTGGGCGTCGGGCAGATCCTGATTGTCCTTGAACGGCATTTCCAGCGTCATCGCAATCGCGCCAAAGCGTTCGGCGAGCTGCGTTGTCGACATCGACAAATTGGCCTTGCCCGGCGCGCTTTCGACATAGCCGAGCCGCGTCTGGAAGTCGGGCGTGCGCTGCGCCAGCCGGTTGCGGTAGGCGCGAAAGCTTTCAATCTGGCCCGGGCGCATCGACGGGATGCCCTCGAACCCCGCCAAAAACACCGCCGGAATGGCTTCGTCGCCGTGCACATCCATCGCCCAATCGACGCCCGTTTCATCCATACGGGCCCGCACGCACAGCACTTCGGGGCTGCGTTCAGCCGACGGTTCGTGCCATTCGCGGTTGAGGTTCACGCCGGCATAATTGGTGCGCAAATGGCCGCGGCGCGACCCGTCAGGGTTCATGTTTGGGACAATATGCAGCGTCGCCTTTTGCCGCAGCAGACGGGCTTGCGGGTCGTGCGGGTCGGTCAGCTTTTCGAGCGCGCCTTCCATCCACCATTCGGCCATGCTTTCGCCCGGATGCTGGCGCGCATAGAGCCACAGCTGTTTGGGCCCGTCGCCCATGGTCAGATAGTCGATTGGCTGCCCCTCTAGGCTGGTGCCGAGGCAGCGGTAGCCGACACCGTCGCATGCCGCGACCGAGGCGACCAGGTCATGGTGCCGTTCCATCGAATAGGGCGCATAATAGGCAACCCAAAGGATCGGCGTCGCCGCCATGTGGCGGATCGTCAGCGTGCCTCCGTCCACCCCCGCATCATAGCGGGTGGCGGCGCGCAGCCAATTTTCGCGATCTTCGCTGATGCACGCGGCATAGCCGGGCCAGCCGTCGGGATAGGCCGCGCTGGCCAGCCCGGTGATGGCGAGTTCAAGATCGTCGCCGACGTTGCAATCGACGCGGAAGTGAAACCATTGGAAAAATTCGGATTCGCGGTCTTTGCGGATCGAAAGCCGCGCGCGCGTGCCGTCGACCGCGTCCACGATGATATTGCCGCTGTCGAAAGCAGCGTTGATGCCGATAGTCATTCTGGTGCGTGTCCCATGTGCGCGGGGGGCGCATCGCCGCCCGCAAATCTGATCAGGGGACGCTGATAGTCGTTCCCGATTCGCCGGGAAAGCCCCCGAACAGCGCAGCCGCAAGTTTTGCCGCGGCGAGCGAAGGCTGCGCCGCTGGTGCCTTGACCGGTATGGCGGTGGCGGCGCGGCCTTCCCACAGCGCCGTGCCAGTGGCGGCATCGTCGATGCGCACGCCCAGCGTCAAATCAACCCAGCGGCGCGGTCCGCCGCCGAGGTTGAGCCCGATACCCACACCAACCCCCGAACCATAGCTGCCGGTGCTGCCGCCCACGCCGACGCTGACCGGCGAAGCCCCGTCGCCGCGCCGTTCGCTGCGTGTCAGGGATATTCGCACCAGCAAGGGTGCCGCGCTGTCCACCGCCGCCGGGACGAATCCCTGTTTGCGCATTTCGACGTCAACTGCCGTGCGATAGCTGTGCGCCTCGCCCAGGGCAGCCGCATCATCAGCAATGCGATAGGCGGCACCAGGTGCCAGCGCGGCTAGCGCCGAGGTGTGAAAGCGCGTCACTTCAACCGGCGGCACTGTAGTGGCGCAGCCGGTGAGCAGCACCAGCGGCGCTGCCAGAATCGCAAAGCCAAAAGGCACAAGGCGGCAGTTCATTGGCGCATCATGCGCCAGACCCGCCGCCTTGGCAATCATCGCTGCGGCAGGCCGGGCGCGCGGCAATCGCGCCTCCCGCATCAACGATAGAAGATATGATTGTCGATTTGCGCAATGCGCGGGCGGTTCCAGCCCGGCGACACATGGCGCGCGTGAAAAAACAGCGCGCCCGGCGCGGCATTGTCCCAGCTGCCGTCGCGGGCAATCTGGGCAACTGCGACCGCATTGCGCCACTGGCGATGCGCGGTGTTGATTGGCGGCATTTGTCCGCCGCGCACAAAGCTGAACTGGCTCTTTTGATAGACCACGCCGCACATGGTGCGGGGGAAGCGGCCCGATTCGGTGCGATTGATCACAACATGCGCCACCGCCAGCTGGCCCGCGAGCGATTCGCTGCGCGATTCAAAATAGACCGCACCGGCGAGGCAGCGCAGTTCTTCATCGATTGCTTCGGGCATCGGAGTCGCCGCAACCAGATCGGCGAGCGAAGTCGCGCGCACCGGTTCCGGGGCTGGGGCCGGTTCAGTTTCGGTCTCGGACTGATTCCCGGCCGGGGCTTGTTCTTGGGTCTCGGGCCCAACCGGGGCGGCGGGCTGGGGCAGCACCACCGGGGCAACCGACGCGGCGGCCAGATCGCTGGCCTGACCGGGTTCGGTGAGGGCCAACATGGCGGTTGCGGTCAAGACGACCGCCGCCAGGCTGGCAACGTTCAAAATACGACTCATCTAATCCGTCAAAAAATGCGGCCGATGGTCCGGAACCGTGGCAGGAAAGTGCTGAATTAACAGCGGCCCGGGCGGATATCGTCCGTCTGCGTGTCCATCCTGTTGATCGCCGCCCCATCCATGAATGAACGAAACTGGCGCAGAACGACCTCCGCGTTATCGAGCCGCGCATATCTTTGTGCAGCGCACAAAAGTCAAGCCCCGCGGGTCAACTCCGCGATGAACTGTGGTGCATCCGGGATGTCCAGTTCGATTAACCACAAATCGGGATCGGCGCGGCGACGGCGTTCGAGATAGGCGGTGCGCGCATCCTTGTCAGCGGCCGATTCGGGGCCGACCGCTTGCCACTGGCCGTCAAACTGGCGTTCGATCAGCGGCCCGGTCCGGCCATATTCGCGGCATTCAATCAGGATCGCGCCGCCATGGTCATCGCCGTGCGTGACCACCGTCGCGAACCCCCCGGCACCGCTGGTCGCGCGCAGCAGCAAGTCGACCATCAACCGGGACGGCAGCCGCGTCACGCGGCGTCGCGCGCCTCGCAATCGGCGAGCAAAGCATAGAGCGCTTCGTCGCTTTTCACGCCGCGCAAACGGTCAGCAGCCGCTTCGTTGCGCAGCATGCGTGATGCGCTGGCGAGCGCCTTCAAATGATCGGCACCGGCATCGAGAGGTGAAAGCAGGACGAAGAATAAATCGACCGGAAGGCCATCGACCGCCGCAAAATCAATCGGTCGCTGCAGCTGGACGAACAGACCGCGCACGCCGCCCAGCCCTTCCAGTTTCGCGTGCGGCAACGCAATGCCGCGACCAAAACCGGTCGAGCCAAGCCGTTCGCGTTCGAGCAGCGCTTCCCCCACCTGACCTGCGTCAAGGCCAAGCGTGCGACTCGCCAAATCGCCAAAATAGGCAAAAAGCGCCTTTTTTGAATCGATCGCCACATTGGCGCGCACCGAGGCGGGATAAACAAGCGAGTCGAGCGTCATGATGCTTCAAATCTGTCAGCGCCGTCAGCGGGCTGCCGCAGAAGGTGGCAGCGGACCGACGGCGCGGGGGAGACACAGCGGACCGCCGCGCAAGGCAGCCCGGGAAAGGCGGGCCGGATAGTCGGCCTGCACCCAAAAATCCAGCCTTTTATTGCGGCTCGACCCAGCCAATGGTTCCGTCATTGCGGCGATAAACCATATTGTGTGCGCCCGAGCGGCTGTTCACAAACAACAAGGCGTTGGTGTTGCGCAAGTCCATCATCATGACGGCGTCGGAAACACTGGCGGTTGGCACATCGACGCGCGTTTCGGCGATAATGGCGGGTGCCTCGCCAGCTTCTTCGTCGTCATGCCCGCCATCGAACACGACATAAGTGGCATTGTCGGCAACCGGCACCGCCATTTCGCCATTGCCGCCATGCGCCTTGAGCCGCCGCATATAGCGGCGCAGCTGTTTTTCGATGCGATCCGCCGCGCCTTCGAACGCGACATGGGCATCCTGCGCGTCGGCATGGCCCTTGAGGACCAGGCCCTGCATGACATGCGCGACAATATCGCAGCTGAAACTGTCATGCGGACCTTTGCCAAAGGTCGCATGCGCCGATATTGCCCGGGCAAAATATTTCTCGGCGATGGCATTCATGCGATTGCTGACATGGGTTCGCAACGCTTCGCCGGTGTCCATCTGATGGCCCGAAACGCGAATCTCCATGATTTTTCTCCTGGCTTTGGCCGGCGCACCGGCGGGTTTGTCAGACGTTGTCGTGCCAAAGCGGCTGTTTCAGCTGGCTGACAAATTGAGCGTGCCGCGCTTGTTC
>JACEST010000102.1 GCA_013911715.1 Sphingopyxis sp.
CTAATTGCTGGCGCGCGCCGCCAAGGGTGCGGCCAAGCTGCGCGCGCTGGAACAGCGCCTTGCGCGCGGCGTTGAGCAGATGCACCTTTTTCGGATTCATGGCTCGCCCTTCCAGTGCGGGTCGTCGCCCTTCTCGGCAAAAGCCGCGCGGATGTCGCTGGCCCCGGTGCGCGCACGCAGCGCCGCAAAGGTGGCGATCGCGAGGAGCAGGCCGCCGACGATTAACGTCGCGAACACTGCGCCGACATAGGGCACGAGCGCGACGATGACGCCGAAGACGATGGCGAGCAAAGCAATCAGCACCGACCCGCCGGCAATCGCGCCCCACATGGCAGCGCGGCGCACACCGTCACCGGCGAGCCCGGCGCGCGCCTGGATGAGCGCAAGCTCGCTTGCCGCCGTCGCCTTGATATCGGCCACGAGGCCAGCAGCAATTTCGCCGAGCGGCGGGGCGGGCGCACCGGGATCGTGCGGCGCTGTCGGGGCAAAGCCGTGGCGCACATCGCCCAGCCCGCCGCCGCTATCGGGCGTTTCGCTTTTCCCCCGTTTGGCCACGCCTGGGGTCAGGCGTCGTCTTTGCCGCCGCCGCTTTTCAGCATGCGAGCGAGCACGAAGCCGATCACGGCAGCAGCACCGACCGCGACCGCCGGGCTTTTCTTGACGAAATCGCGCGTGGCATTGGCGAGCTCGTCAAGGTCCTTTTCCTCGAGCGAGGTGGCGAGGCCGGCGACGGTGGTCGCGGCGCTGCGCGCATAATCGCCATATTGTTTGCCGAACTTGTTATCGACGGTGGCCGCGCTGTCTTCGAGCATTTTGGCAAGGCTGCCAACGGTTTCGGCGGCCTTGTCCTTGCCCTTGGTGACGGCTTCGCGTGCGCCCTTGCTGGCGGTGCTGGCGAGCGTCGCGGCTTCCTCGCGCAATTCCTTGGCGCGGCGCGCGGCTTCCGATTTGATCGTTTCGGCCGTAGCGCTGATCTGGTCGCGCACCGGATGTTCGGCGGCAGAGGCTTTGGTCCTGGCCGTTGCCGTGACGGCGGGCTTTTTGACGGCAGCTTTTTTCGCTGCAGGCTTCTTGGCGGGGGTCGCAGGGTCGGCCATGTTCGTCATCCTCTTGCTGCAAAGCGGCACCGTTATGCATATGTGCACCGCCGTTGGTCGGATATAGCAATGCGAAGCGCCCGGTTCCATAGGCGCGCGATTTTTTCCCTTACGTGCGATTGCCTTCGGCGGGTGGGCTGGATAAGGCGCGGCATCCCCTCCTCGCGCTACAGGATCCAGCCATGACCGCGATTATCGATATCCACGCTCGCCAAATTCTTGACAGCCGCGGTAATCCCACGGTCGAGGTCGATGTGTTGCTGGACGACGGCAGCTTTGGCCGTGCCGCCGTTCCATCGGGCGCGTCGACCGGCGCGCATGAGGCCGTCGAGCTGCGTGACGGCGACAAGAACCGCTATCTGGGCAAGGGCGTGACCAAGGCTGTGGCGGCGGTCAATGGCGAAATTGCCGAAGCCGTCATCGGCATGGATGCCGAGGATCAGCGCGATATCGACATGGCGATGATCGCGCTCGATGGCACGCCGAACATGGCGCGGCTTGGGGCTAACGCAATTTTGGGTGTGTCGCTGGCAACAGCCAAGGCGGCGGCGGATGCGCGCGGGTTGCCACTGTACCGCTATGTCGGCGGGGTGGGAGCGCGGACGTTGCCGGTGCCGATGATGAACATCATCAACGGCGGCGAGCATGCCGATAATCCCATCGATTTCCAGGAATTCATGGTGATGCCGGTCGGCGCGCCGTCGCTGGCCGAAGCCGTGCGCTGGGGCAGCGAGATTTTTCATACGCTGAAAAAGGGCCTGCACGCTAAGGGTCTCGCCACCGCAGTGGGTGACGAGGGTGGCTTTGCGCCAAATCTCGCCTCAACGCGCGCCGCGCTGGATTTCATTGCAGCGTCGGTGGAACAGGCGGGATTCAAGCTGGGCAGCGATGTTGTGCTGGCGCTCGATTGCGCCGCGACCGAATTTTTCCGCGATGGGAAATATGAGATCAGCGGAGAGGGCCTGTCGCTCAGTCCCGAAGCAATGGCCGATTATCTGGCTGAGCTGGTCGCTGACTATCCGATCCGCTCGATTGAGGATGGCATGGCCGAAGATGATTTTGTCGGCTGGAAAGCGCTGACCGACAAGGTTGGGGCCAAATGCCAGCTAGTAGGCGATGATCTGTTCGTGACCAACCCCCTGCGGCTGGCGCAAGGCATTACCGATGGACTTGCCAATTCGCTGCTGGTCAAGGTGAACCAGATCGGCACCCTGTCCGAAACATTGGATGCGGTGCAGATGGCGCACCGCGCGCGTTATACCGCCGTCATGTCGCACCGTTCGGGCGAAACCGAAGATGCAACCATCGCCGACCTGGCCGTCGCCACCAATTGCGGGCAGATCAAGACGGGCAGCCTGGCGCGGTCCGACCGGCTGGCGAAATATAACCAGCTGATCCGCATCGAGGAGGAATTGGGCGATATGGCGCATTACCCCGGGGCGGCGATTTTTGGGTGATATTTGCCGACAAAGAACCGCCGTCACCCTGAACTTGTTTCAGGGTCCATGGTGCTAGGCCGCGACACTTCGCCATGGATGCTGAAACAAGTTCAGCATGACATTTTCTTGGGGATTAGCTTGTGACGTGGGGTTGACGCCGCGAATCAACTCTGATTCAAGGCTGGGCATGGCGCGGCATCCCAAATTCAACCGACAATTGCGCGATGCAATCGGCCCCGCGCTGGCGGCACTCGCGGTGCTGGCAATCATCGGTTACGCCTTTGCCGGTCCCACCGGCTTGTTTGCCTGGGGCGACTATGCGCAGGCGGTGACGACCAAGAAGGTCGAGCTCGCCGCGCTGAAAAAGCGCGAAGCCGAGCTGCGCAATCAAGTCAAATTGCTCGACCATCGCCGCGCTGATCCCGACATGGTCGACGAGTTGGTCCGCCGCGAGCTGGGCGTGTCGCACCCCGACGAGGTGATCATCCCGATGGTGCCCGAAACCGGCGCGCCGCGCTGATTGCAAATATTGCATACGTAAAAATGCTGCAGCGTTGCCATCGGTGCCGTTGCCAAGATGCGTTTGCGGTGCTTATAGCGATTGGAGTTCCGCTTACCCCCTTGACGTAAAGGAAGCAGCCTTTGGCCAAGTCCCCCGCACGAGCCAAATCGGTTGGCGCAGCGACCAGCCGCGAAGGTCCCCGCGAGCCAGTGCCGCATCCCGCGACCAAGGCCGAGTTAGAGCAATTTTATCGCGAGATGCTGTTGATCCGCCGGTTCGAGGAAAAGGCGGGGCAGCTTTATGGTCTGGGGCTGATCGGCGGTTTCTGTCACCTATATATCGGGCAGGAAGCGGTCGCGGTGGGCCTGCAATCGGCGCTCGACCCGGCGCGCGACAGCGTCATTACCGGTTACCGCGATCATGGCCATATGCTTGCCTATGGCATTGATCCCAAGGTGATCATGGCCGAGCTGACCGGGCGCGCCGCCGGCATTTCGCGCGGCAAGGGCGGGTCGATGCATATGTTCAGCGTCGAGCATAAATTCTATGGCGGACACGGCATTGTCGGCGCACAGGTGGCGCTGGGGACCGGCCTTGCCTTTGCGCACAAATATCGCGGCGATGGCGGCGTGGCGCTCGCTTACTTTGGCGACGGTGCGGCAAACCAGGGGCAGGTGTATGAAAGCTTCAACATGGCCGAGCTGTGGAAGTTGCCGATCATCTTTGTGATCGAGAATAACCAATATGCCATGGGTACTTCGGTTAATCGGTCCTCAGCCGAGGACCAACTCTATCGGCGCGGCGAAAGTTTCCGCATTCCCGGCATGCAGGTCGACGGCATGGACGTGCTGGCGGTGCGCGGCGCGGTGACCAGCGCGCTTGAATGGGTGCGCGCGGGGAAGGGGCCGGTGCTGATGGAGCTCAAAACCTATCGCTATCGTGGCCATTCAATGTCCGATCCCGCCAAATATCGCAGCCGCGAGGAAGTGCAGGCGGTGCGAGAGAAAAGCGATCCGATCGAGGGACTGAAACAGGTAATGCTGGACGCGGGCGTGACCGAAGAGGCGCTGAAAGCGATCGATCAGGATATCCGCAAGGTGGTGGGCGAAGCGGCGGATTTTGCCGAAAGCGCGCCCGAGCCGCCGCTGACCGACCTCTACACCGACGTGCTGGTGGAGCAATATTGATGGCCATCGAGATTAAAATGCCCGCCCTGTCGCCGACGATGGAGGAGGGGACGCTGGCCAAATGGCTGGTCAAGGAAGGCGACGAAGTCAAATCGGGCGACATCCTCGCCGAGATTGAAACCGACAAGGCAACGATGGAATTCGAAGCCGTCGACGAGGGCGTCGTCGGCAAGATTTTGATCGCCGAGGGCACCGACAATGTGAAAGTCGGCACGGTGATTGCGGTGATGGGCGGGGAGGGGGAGGTGAGTGCGCCTGTGCCAGAGGCTGCTCCAATCGTCGCCCCTGCGCAGGCAGGGGCCGCTATCGAGGTAGCGCCGCAGCCGCAAGCGGCCCCTGCCTCCGCAGGGGCGACGGTTATGTCCGACCCCGCCATCCCTGCTGGCACCGCAATGGTCAAAACCACCGTGCGCGAAGCCTTGCGCGATGCCATGGCGGAAGAGATGCGCAGCGACGACCGCGTGTTTGTGATGGGCGAGGAAGTCGCCGAATATCAGGGCGCGTACAAGGTGACGCAGGGCCTGCTCGACGAATTCGGGCCACGCCGCGTGATCGACACGCCGATCACCGAATATGGCTTTGCCGGGCTTGGCGCCGGCGCAGCTATGGGCGGGCTGAAGCCGGTCATCGAATTTATGACCTTCAATTTCGCCATGCAGGCGATTGATCACATCATCAATTCGGCGGCCAAGACCAATTATATGTCGGGCGGCCAGATGCGTTGTCCCATCGTGTTTCGTGGCCCCAATGGTGCAGCGAGCCGGGTCGGCGCGCAGCACAGCCAGAATTATGCACCATGGTATGCGAGCGTGCCGGGCCTGATCGTCATCTGTCCTTATGACGCCGCCGACGCTAAGGGGCTGATGAAGGCCGCGATCCGCACCGAAGACCCCGTGGTCTTTCTGGAAAACGAACTGCTCTATGGCCGCAGTTTCGACGTGCCCGCGATCGATGATTATGTCCAGCCGATTGGCAAGGCGCGGGTGATGCGCGAGGGGCGCGATGTGACGCTGGTCAGCTATTCAATCGGCGTCGGACTGGCGCTGGATGCTGCCGCGACATTGGCGGGCGAGGGGATTGATGCTGAAGTCATCGATCTGCGCACGCTGCGCCCGCTCGACACCGCCACCGTGCTGGCGAGCCTCAAAAAGACCAACCGGCTGGTAATTGTCGAGGAGGGTTGGCCGGTCTGTTCGATTGCCAGCGAACTCGCGATGGTGGCCATGGAGCAGGGGTTTGACGACCTCGACGCTCCCGTGCTGCGCGTGTGCAACGAGGATGTGCCACTGCCTTACGCGGCCAATCTGGAAAAGGCGGCGCTGATCGATGCGGCGCGGGTGGTCGCGGCGGCGAAGCAGGTTTGCTATCGCTAGGCAACGCGTCTCACCAACCCAAACCCGTCTGCCCTGTCTCCCGATGGATCGATGTCGAAGGGCTGTCCTTTTCTTTCTACGGTCGAAGAAAGAAAACAGTGCTTCGACAAGCTCAGCACAGACGGGGGAGGGGTTGGACTTGTTGTTTCCCTGATCGGCATGGATGAACCGATAACACCATCTCCCAGCCTGCTTGACCCGCGCGTGATGCTGATGGTGCCGCGCGGTGAGAGGGCTGCTCGGACCGCGCAATGGAAACTGGAAGCGCGGCTGTTTGCCGTGGTCGCACAGCGGCGCGAGGTGGTGCTGGCGCAGATCAAACTGGCCTGGTGGCGCGAGCGGCTGGCGCAGGTCGCAGAGGCACCCGATGCGCTGCCCAAGGGCGAACCACTGCTGGCCGAATTGGCGGCAACATGGAACGAGCGCGCGTCGCTGGCACCAGTCGTCGACGCCTATGAAGCGATCATGCTGGCCAAGGATGGCGAAGCGTTGGCGGTTGCGGGCGTCGCCCTGGGTATGGCGATGCAGGCTGGACGCGCATGGGGGCTGGCGCGCGCCGCGCAGCTCGCAGGCGACGATTCTCAGCAGACGGCAATGTGGGCGCAGGTGGCGGCGGCGCCCATGGCGCGCGAACCGCGGTTCGTGCGCACGCTCGACCGTTGGGCGCAGCTCTATGCCATGCACCGCGGGATGCCGTCATTGCGCGCCGAGGGCTGGCTGCTGCTGCGCGCAGGAGTGGGGCTTTAGAGGCGTAAATGTAACATGGGCTGGAATCCGGTCGAACCAATGGCTATCTTGGTGCAAAGCTAAGAAAGGGGTCCTTCATGGTCGCCGCATTGATTGCCTATCTCGACAGCATCAAATCGCGCGACCCTGCGCCGCGATCGCGCTGGGAAGTCCTGCTTTATCCCGGCCTGTGGGCGGTGGGTTATCACCGCATTGCGCACTGGCTGTATGAAGCCGAGATGTTTTTCCTCGCCCGGCTGGTCAATCACTGGTCGCGCTGGTTGACCGGGATCGATATTCATCCCGGTGCAAAGATTGGCCGCCATCTGTTCATCGACCATGGCTTTACCGTGATTGGCGAGACTGCGGACATTGGCGACAATGTCACCATCTATCAATGTGTGACGCTGGGCGGGACCGACCCCGCCAATGGCGTCGCGGGAAAGCGCCACCCGACTTTGGCCAATGATGTGATTGTCGGGTCGGGCGCGCAGATTTTGGGCCCGATTACGGTAGCCAGCCGGGCGCGCATCGGCGCCAATGCGGTGGTGACCAAGGATGTGCCCGAGGGCGCAGTGATGGTCGGGATTCCAGCCAAAGCGCAGTTGGTTGATGCCAAGGATTTTGCGCGCGACTTCGTGCCCTATGGCACCCCGTGCAGCGAGATGTTTGATCCGGCGACACAGAAGCTGGAATTGCTGCAATGCCAGTTGGAACAATTGCAAAAACAGCTGGCGGCGCTGCAGGCCGAACAGGCGGCAGCGAGCGAGGCCGCCGAGCCGGTGCGCAAAGGTGGACGCAAGAGCGC
>JACEST010000103.1 GCA_013911715.1 Sphingopyxis sp.
GCTCTGGACGCACGAACTTGCCGCCGCGCCGGTCAGTACACCTGAAGCGCGCGCCGCGCTCAAAAGCCGTGTCATCGCGCTCGCCGACAGCATTGGTGACGCCGAAGTGCGCCACCATTACCGCGAGGCATTCCGCGAACGACTCGACAAGCTGTTCACCCGGCCGCGCACGGCTCTGCCCGAGCGCCGCACCCGTCAGCCAGGTCCGCGCGGGCGCTGGCAGCCTGATCCAAGGCTCCAACCCGCTCATAGCGAGACGCGCGAGCTCGCGGCGGGCGGTGTCGACGCGCCCCTGGTCGCGGCACTGCTCGGCGGATTGCTGCGCTATCCCAACGCTTTGGTGCGGCATCAGGACGCGCTCGCGCGGCTCGCCATCGCCAATCGCGCCGATGCCGCGCTGCTCGATGCGATGCTCGATGCGGCAATTTCGCAACAAGGGCTTGATAGTGAGGCCCTGCTTGCCATATTGGCCCCAACCAAGGTGTATAATAGGGCGTCGACGCTGTTCAGGGCCGACGCGATGCACTTTTCATTCATTCGCCGCGAGGATGATGAAACGGGGGCCGTGCGGGCAAGGGCACTGCGCGACCTCGACGAATTTATCGCCGTGCTGGTAACCCAGCCCGAAATCCGGGCCGAACTGGCAAGAGCGACGGCAAATTTTGCCGTGTCGCTCGATAGCGAGGGACTGGCCGAGCAAGCGCGGCTGCGCGCGCTCGACGCGGAATTGACCCGGCGGCTGGCGGATCTGTCCGACAGCGGCAACCAATGATTTTCTGACCCGGAACCGGCCGGGCGATACAGGGATTTTGACTGGCATGGCCGACGACGAAGATATGGACAAGGGCGGCGACGCCCCGCTGATCGACCTCAACGAAGCCGCGGTGAAAAAGCTGCTCGCGCGGGCCAAGAAGCGTGGCTACCTGACCTATGACGAGCTGAATGCCGCGCTGCCGCAGGACCAGATGTCGTCCGAGCAGATCGAGGATATTATGTCGGCGATTTCCGACATGGGCGTCAACATCGTCGAAAGCGACGAGGACGTCGCCGAAGAGGCCGAGCAAGAGGCCGATGACGAGGTCGATCTGACCACCGACACCGGCTCGCTTTCGGCGCCGCAGGTCGAGAAGAAAAAGGAAATCGTCGACCGCACCGATGACCCGGTGCGCATGTATCTGCGCGAAATGGGCGCGGTCGAATTGCTCAGCCGTGAGGGCGAGATTGCCATCGCCAAGCGCATCGAGGCGGGCCGCGACACGATGATCCTGGGGCTTTGCGAAAGCCCGCTGACGTTCAACGCGATTATCGAATGGTCGAACGCGCTCAACAATGGCGACATGCAGCTGCGCGAAATCGTCGACCTCGAAGCCATGTTGTCAAAAGACCCTGCGCCCGAAAATCTTGAAGAAGAGGGCGAAGGCGAGGATGACGGCGAGATTAGCGAAAAGACCGCTGGCCCGTCGTTCAAGGACGAGGACGAGGTCGAAGACGAGCCCGAAGCCAAGACCGATGACGATGAAGAGGATATGACCGAGCGGCGCGCGCGCCCCGCGTTCGAGGAAGAGGAAGAGGATAATACCCTGTCGCTCGCCGCGATGGAGGAATTGCTCAAGCCCGACGCGCTCGAAAAATTCGCCGCGATCACCAAGGCATTCAAGGAATTTTCGAAGCTGCAAAGCGCACGGCTCGACACGCTCCAGTCGGGCGGCGATTTCGCGCCCGCGCAGGAAAAGAAATACCACCGGCTGCGCGAAGAGCTGACCGCACTGGTCGAAAGCGTGCAGTTCCATGGTTCGAAAATCGAATATCTGGTCGACCAGCTGTACAGCTATAACCGCCGCCTGACCGCACTCGGCGGCCAGATGCTGCGCCTGGCCGAGCGCCACAAGGTGCCGCGCAAGGATTTCCTCGACCGCTATATTGGGCGCGAGCTCGACGAAAACTGGCTTGAAAGCGTCGCCAATATCGACAAGAAATGGATCGCGTTCGCGACCAATGAAGTCGACGCCGTTGACCGCATTCGCGGCGAAATCAGCGACATCGCGCAGGCGGCCGGGATGTCGCTTGGCGAATTCCGCCGCGTCGTCAACATGGTGCAAAAGGGCGAGCGCGAGGCGCGCATCGCCAAGAAGGAAATGGTCGAGGCCAATTTGCGCCTCGTCATCTCGATCGCCAAGAAATATACCAATCGCGGGCTGCAATTCCTCGACCTCATCCAGGAAGGCAATATCGGCCTGATGAAGGCGGTCGACAAATTCGAATATCGCCGCGGTTACAAGTTCAGCACCTATGCGACCTGGTGGATTCGTCAGGCGATCACGCGCAGCATCGCCGATCAGGCGCGCACCATCCGCATCCCGGTGCACATGATCGAGACGATCAACAAGCTGGTGCGGTGCAGCCGCCAGTTCCTCCACGAAACCGGCCGCGAACCGACGCCCGAGGAAATGGCCGAACGCCTGTCAATGCCGCTCGAAAAAGTGCGCAAGGTGATGAAAATCGCCAAGGAGCCGATCAGCCTTGAAACGCCGATCGGCGACGAGGAAGACAGCCATCTGGGCGATTTCATTCAGGATCCCAACGCGGTGATCCCGGTCGATGCGGCGGTGCAATCGAACCTCAAAGAAACCGTCACCCGCGTGCTGGCATCGCTCACCCCGCGCGAGGAACGCGTGCTGCGCATGCGTTTCGGCATCGGCATGAACACCGACCACACGCTCGAGGAAGTCGGCCAGCAGTTCAGCGTCACCCGCGAACGCATCCGCCAGATCGAAGCGAAAGCGCTGCGCAAGCTCAAGCACCCGAGCCGCAGCCGGAAAATGCGGAGTTTCCTGGATCAGTAAGCGTCAGGCGGCTTGACATCGTCATTTATTGTATATACAAATAAATTACGATGGAGATCGAATTCGATCCGGCAAAGGACGCCGCGAACATCGCCAAACATGGCATTTCGCTGGCGCGCGGAGAAGATTTCGAGCTTGTGGCTTATGTCGAGGATCGCCGGTTCGCAGAACCGCGCTTTCGCCTCTATGGGTTTATAGACGGGATTGCCTACTGCCTGGCCGGGACAGATCGCGACGGTAGTATTCGCGTTATCAGTCTCCGCCGGGCACGAGCTAAGGAGTTGCGGCGCCATGGCTGGCCAAACAATGATTGATGACGACAATCCGGAATGGACTAACGCTGATTTTGCGCGCGCAAAATATGGCCAGGACATTCCCGCCCATATCCGTGCCGCCTTCCCCAAGGCGCGGGGTCGGCCCGCCGGTTCGGTCAAAGCCGATGCCAAACAGGCGGTCTCGATCCGCCTCGACCCCGACGTCATAGCCCATTTCCGCGCCACCGGCCCGGGCTGGCAGTCGCGGGTCAATGCGGCGCTGCGCAAGGCGATAGGGTAGGTGTCGCGAACGGAATCGCCAAATCGAGGCCAAGGCGCTGAGGAAGCTGAAGCACCCGAGCCGGTTGCGGAAAATGCGGTCGTTCCTGAATCAGTGAGGGACGCGTTTGAGTGATGCGCTAGAGCATCAGCTGATTTTCCAATGAATGGAGCACTTTGCGCGACCAACTGGTGTTTTCGTCGGCGTTGCCTTCGTGCGTCAAGACAATGATAACGATGCTTTGCGCCGGATAGGAATAGAGGAGCGCATTTGCGCCAACGTCTTCGTTTCCCCGGACAAAATGATATTCGCTGCCGCGCGCCGTTTTGCCGGTGAACCAACCAAGTCCAGCCGTCCCTTCGCCAATCGTTACGACTGGTGCAAACATGGCAGCGGCATGCACCTTGCCTAGAATTTTCTCGGTAGGAAGTGCCCGATACCATTGGAGCAGGTCACTAGCGCTCGAATATACACCCTGTCCGCCCCAATAGGCTCGCTGCAACATGGGGGGCAACTTGCCGCGTACTGGGATGACCTTTTCGGCACCTGAGGTCCCGGCAAAGCCAGTGTCTCTTAACCTCACTGGTGCCCACAGTTCGCGCCGCACGTAATTGGGGTAAGTGGTGCCGGAAACAACTTCGACGACAGCGACAAGAAGTTGTGTGTTACTGTTCGAATAGCGAAACTTGCTCCCTGCCGCAATTTCCGTCGGCTCCGCGAGCATCGCACGAACTGCGGTTGCCCGATCCCTTTGACGTTCCGATACATAACTCTGTCCAAGCCCGGAGGTGTGGGAAAGCAGCTGTCTGATCGTAATCTGCGCTTTATCGGATGGCACGTTGGGAAAAAACCTATCGAGGGTGTCGTCCAACGCCAGCCTGTTACTCTTAACCAGCTTCATCACAGACGCTGCAACAAATTGCTTACCAACAGATGCAATCCAGAAGCGCTCGTTAGCAGGTACGGCGCGCCCTCGTTCGTCGCCGTAGCCGCGACTAAGAATTACTCGATTGCCCTGCGCGACTAGGACCGCGCCCGAAAAACCAGCGGGAACGTCAAGGTGGCTTTCGGCTGCAACAGATTGTTGTGTGGCACCCCGGTCACTGTGGGTCGGCAGAACCATCGATATCGCCACCAGCGCGCTGGAAATAAGGATTAGCCTGCCCATAACGCCCCACTTACACCGGCTTTGATTTCCAGCAGCTTTTGGGCGAAGGATGCGCGCCCTGATCGTCGCTAGTCAAGCAAGTTGCGATCGCTCATTCGCCAAACTGGTTCCAAAAGGAGCTGTCGGGAAAAAACCCGCGCCATCAGCAAAAAACCCCAACCCTTGGCCCTTGATTTTCTGCTGCGCTGCACCATTTTTATGGCAACCCCCACGTTTTTAAGACGTTGTTCAGCTTGGCATGGCAATTGCACTGCCAAAGGCAGGTCGGGATCAACCCGGCCGCAGCGAAGGAAGATTCTCCCCATGACCGCCTCTGCAGTAACTCCCGTCAATCGCAACAGCTTCAACCGCCCCGATACCTTCTTCGGAATTTGCGAGGCGGTGGGCCAGGATTTCGGGTTCAACCCGCTGTGGCTGCGGCTCGCGTTCGTGCCGCCGGTCTTCTTTGCGCCGCAATATGCGCTGTTTGCCTATATCGCGCTGGGGCTGGTCGTGCTCGCTTCGCGCCTGCTGTTCCCGGCGAAGGACGCCGCTGCAGCCGCTGAATCGGCGCCGGTCGCTGCGGCTCCCGCAACCGCCGTGCACGCCGACAACAACGACGAGCGCCTGCCCCTCGCGGCCTGACGTCGCGGGCATCGTTCTTATTAGGGACTGTCCCTAATAGGAATGGGGCGCATCGGCCCACAAGAACCGCGCGCGACCTTGTTAGGGACTGTCCCTAATAAGGTCGCGCGCGCGTTTCTGTCCCTGCTCGGCACAATATGACAGCGCAGCAATTTTCGCGTCATAAACCGCTCATTTACGCTGTTGCTTTAGACCGTGGAGCCTGGCCTGGCGGTCTATGTCGTCCGCCAATAGTAAAGGTGAAGCGACCGGTGCAGCTATTTCCAGCCGACAGGCGCGGCGGTGTGGCCGAAATGCTCGATGCGCTGGTCGCGAACGACGGCACCGGCGCGCATCCCTATGTCAAATCGGGCAAATTGTCCGACGGTCCGGCCGCGATGCGCAATCTGGCCGACGCAGTCCATTTCCTGTGCGTCCTCCATGGGCGCCACCCCGGCATCGTTGATCATGCCGCGCGCAAGGCGGTCGATCCCGATGCGCGCCAATGGCTCGATCAGGCCGCCGACGCCTTTTCCGGTGAGCGCGCGCTGCTCGGCAAGATTGCCGCCGCAGTGGGCCCGGTCCCCAGCACCGGCGGGCAGGCGAGCTGCGAGGCCGCCGTTGCAGGCCAGCGCCGCGCGCTCGACATGCTCGCCGAATCCGACCGGCGCGGCTGCGCGCTGGGCGCCGCGATGGCGCTGACGCTCGAATGGCGCACCATCCGCGTCTTGCTCGACATCAGCGCCGCACGCATCGAGATTGAAACGCCGCGCTGCACCCTGCCCGACCTCGTCGCCACCGCACGACTGGCGCAGCATGTCGCCGATAGTCCGGCGATCGAACGCGCGATGGGATTTGGCGCACAGCAATTGGTGATGCAACACCGCGGCCTGTGGGACCTGCTGTCGGCCCGCGAGATGGCGCGGCGGTAAAGCCCGCCGCCGCTTGCACACTCCAAAACCCACCGCTATGCCCGACGCGAGTTTACGTTCACGTCAAGGGAAGGCCCTGCCCCATGCGTTTTGAAGGCACCAGCGACTATATTGCCACCGACGATCTGAAGGTCGCGGTCAACGCCGCGGCAACGCTGCGCCGCCCGCTGCTGGTGAAGGGCGAACCTGGCACGGGCAAGACCGTGCTGGCCGAGGAAGTCGCCAAAGCCATGGGCGCGCCGCTGATCACCTGGAACATCAAATCGACGACGAAGGCGCAGCAGGGCTTGTATGAATATGACGCGGTGGCGCGGCTGCGCGATGGCCAATTGGGCGACGAGCGCGTTCATGACATCCGCAATTACATCAAGCGCGGCAAGCTGTGGGACGCCTTTACCAGCCCCGAATTGCCGGTGCTGTTGATCGACGAGATTGACAAGGCCGACATCGAATTTCCGAACGACCTGCTCCAGGAACTCGACCGCATGGCGTTCGACGTTTACGAAACAAGCGAACATATCGCGGCATCCGAACGCCCAATCGTGGTCATCACGTCGAACAATGAAAAGGAATTGCCCGACGCTTTCCTGCGCCGCTGTTTCTTTCACTATATCAAATTCCCCGACCGCGACACGATGGCGGCGATCATCGACGTCCATTTCCCCGGCATCCAGCGCACGCTGGTCGCCCGCGCGATGGACATTTTTTACGAAGTCCGCGACGTGCCGGGGCTGAAGAAAAAGCCCAGCACGTCCGAGCTGCTCGACTGGCTGAAACTGCTGCTCAACGAAGATATGCCGCTAGAGGTGCTGCAAAACCGCGACCCGACCAAGGCGATCCCGCCCTTGCACGGAGCCTTGCTCAAAAATGAGCAGGATGTCATGCTGTTCGAAAGACTGGCGTTCATGGCGCGGCGTCAGGGGTGAATTGAGTCCGAGAGGCTAGACCCTGTTTCAGTAAGATTGAAGCGTCGGCACGGAGCCGATCCCCGCAGGGGTCGCGTCAGGAAGGCCGCTGGCGGCGTCGCGCCGCTTGGCCGGGCACTCCACCC
>JACEST010000104.1 GCA_013911715.1 Sphingopyxis sp.
GATCTGGTCGGGCGCAAACTTGGCATGGCGGGCGGCGACGGGGTGCGCAGCCTGATCGCCGACATTGCGGCAGGTGCAGGCGACAGCGCCGCCCTCGCCGACCTGGCCGCGCGGCTCGGCGCGCTGACCGACTGGCTCGAGCGCGCGAGCGTGCCCGACCGGCTGGCGGGCAGCTATCCCTATCTCACCATGTTGTCGGTCGCGACGTGCGGCTGGCTGATGCAAATCCAGGCGCGTGCGGCCGCCGACAGCCTTGCGCGCGGCGAGGGCGACGCCGATTTCCTGACCGCCAAGCAGGCGACGGCGCGCTTCTATGGCGACCAGATCGTCCCCGCCGCCCTTGGCTTGGCCGCCGCCGTGACGGCGGGCGACGCGGCGCTGCCGCCGGTGCCGATGGTGGCTTAACAGGGTCCTCCGGCAACCGTTCGCTAACCACATCGCTGAACCGAAGCTTAGCTATTATCGGATGATAACCGCCACCTTCCCCAATTCGGGAGACGGAGGGCGGCGATGGCCAGTGCAGCACATGGATCGACCCGCACGGTCAGCTGGTTCAGCCCGTCCACGCCCTTGCCTGTGGCCAATTACGCCCCATTGTTCGCCGCCAATGACATTGGCGAGGCACCATACCGCGCGGTTCACGATGCCGCCCGGCGACTGTGGCGCGATCATGGCGCTGATGCGCCGTTCATTGCCGCCAATCGCGCGCAAGGAGCTTTCTGGCACGGCCGGATGGACGCCTGCCGCTGGTGGCACAGCGTCGGGCGCATGCTCGACCGGGCGTTGCTGGCTGGCGGCGTAGGACGGCAGCAGGTCTTCGAAGCTGGTTTGGCCGCAGTCGCGCGGCAAGCGCCTGTTAATAGCTGAACTCTAGGATTTCTCTGCCTCGGCGGGACATCCCGAGCGGCGCGTTAACCGTTCTTCCAGCCTTTACTGCCATGGCAGAGGCTGGAAAGGTGACGGGACACCCCATTGGTCAGGCTCATCAAACGACGGTTGGTCCAAACGCGCGAAGGCGCGGTGATCGATGCCAAGGTGCGGGCGGCGCTCGTTGCCACCCTTTACTCGTCGCCAGCGTCGCTTGCGTTGGGGGCGCTGTGCGGCCTGATCGGTTCGCTGTACATCGCCTGGCGCGACGGCCACGCTATCCTCGTTTATGCCGCAATGGTGCTGACGGCGGTCGTGATTGGCCGGATCGTTTCGGCCTATGCCTTTCATCGCACCACGCAGGAAAATGAGAGCCAGACCCGGATATTGGAGCTGGTTTACGAGGCTGGCGCCTGGGCCTATGCGTCGGTGCTAGGGGCAATCGGCGGCCTTACTGTCGTTATCGCTGCCGATGCCGAACTCCATGTCCTCGCCGCCGCCAACGCCATTGGCTATGCCGCCGGGGTATCCGCTCGCAACGCAGGACGACCGAAAATAGCCATTGGTCAAAATCTGCTCGCCTCGGTCCCGCTTGCCATCGGCCTCATGGTGCAGGGGTCGACCGGCTATTTGCTGCTCGCCATTTCGCAGATATTGTTCATCGTCGCGGTCATCGGCATCACGATGCGCACTTTTGACATTGTCCACGCCAGCTTTGCCTCGGCGCATCGCAACGCTGTGCTGGCACAGGAAATGCGCACATTCGCGACAACCGACCCAGTTACCTCGCTCGCCAACCGTGCCGGGCTGGACGACTGGATGGCGGCCAACTTCAAGCTCGGCATCCCGCCCGATTTCGCGCTGTTCTGGTTCGACCTTGACCGGTTCAAAGAGGTCAATGACACGCTGGGCCACCCCATCGGCGACCGGGTGCTGGTCGAGGTGGCCAACCGGCTGCGTTCGGTGTGCGACCCCGAAATGCTCGTCTCGCGCTTTGGCGGCGACGAATTTGTCGTTGTCGCGCCGCGCATGGGCCGGGTCGCCGCCGACAGCTTTGGGCGGCTTATCCTGACCGTGATCGGCCAACCCATCCAGGTCGATGGTCACAATATCGCGGTCAGCGCCTCGCTGGGCATTGCGCTTTACCCCGAGGATGGTCCGAACGCCGCCGTCATCATGCAACAGGCCGACATGGCGCTATACGCTTCCAAAGTCGGTGGCCGCGCGCAGCAGAGCTTTTTCGACCCCGCCATGGACCGCGAACTGACCCGCCGCCGCGAGCTTGAGGCCGAGCTGCGCGGTGCGATCCGCGGCGGCCAGCTCCAGCTCCATTATCAGCCGATCATCGACCTCAAGACTGGCAAGATCGCCGCGTTCGAGGCGCTGGTGCGCTGGCAGCATCCCGAGCGCGGCATGCTCAGCCCCGATGAGTTCATCGCCATTGCCGAGGCGACCGGCCTGATCATCACCATGGGCAACTGGATCGTGCTCGAAGCGTGCCGCACCGCAACCAGTTGGCCCCACGACATCAAGGTCGCGGTCAACGTCTCGCCAGTCCAGATGCAGGCCCCGGGCGCAGCGCTGGGCTTTCTCAACGCGCTCAAGGTGTCGGGGCTTCCTGCCACGCGGCTGGACCTTGAAATCACTGAGAATGTCTTTGCCGGCAAGACCGAGCATGTTGTCGAATTTGTTCGCCTTATCCGCAATGCGGGAATCGGCCTGACGCTCGACGACTTCGGCACCGGCTATTCGTCACTTTCGTACATCCGCGAGTTCGATTTTTCTAAGGTCAAGATCGACCGCAGCTTTGTCAGCGGCTTGCACGATGGCGACCGCGCCAGCGCGATTGTCGCCGCAGTGGCCTTCCTCGCTGACCGGCTCGATATGCCAGTAGTGGCCGAAGGAATCGAGACTGCGAGTGAGGCCAGGCGCGTCCGGAAACTTGGCTGCACCCACGGGCAGGGCTATTTGTTCAGCCGCGGGGTCCCCGCCAGCGAGCTTGCCGACTTGCTCAATCAGCCGACAGCCAAACGCCGGGTCGCCTGATCGATTTCTTCGCCGGGCAATTCGTAGCGCCGCTGCCGGTTGACGATCCAGCGCATCATTTTAAGGTCAGCATCGGATAATTTCAGCGCAGTGTCGGCCCATTCGGTCACAATCGCCACCAACTCATCGAGCGTGATAGGCTTGGCCATCCGCATCGCGCGGTGCGAGCCGACATGTCCTGCCAGCCGTTTGCGCTGCTTGGCAATATAGTCGCGCACCGCCGCCATGCCTTCGCCCGGCTCGGCGAGCACTTGGACAAGCCCCAGCGCATGCAATTGTTCGGCGGTATAATCCTCGCCCGAATGGATCATGCGTTCGGCGGTCGCCGCGCCCACTTTGCGTGCCAATATGGCGTGCGCACCCATGCCGGGGAACAGGTTGAACTTGATCTCGGGCAGCCCGAACTTCACCCCGCGTTCGGCAATGATGACGTTGAACGACATCAAGGCTTCCCATCCGCCGCCCAGCGCCTCGCCCTGCACCAAACCGATGGTGATCATTGGCAGGTCAAGGCACGCCATGTTGCGGTGCAGGATTTCGACGCAGGCACGGCCATAACGGATGAGGCCAGCCCGATCGCCCGCGCGGATCAGCGAACCGAACAGGTCGAGATCACCGCCGTAACAAAAGACCCCGGGAACGCGCGATCCGAGCACCAGAAAGTCGAGCGGAACGCCGGTCGGTCCGAACGCTGTCGCGATATCTTCCTGCCACTTGGTAAAATCGGCGAGCATCGCGGGATTAAAGCTCGGCCGGCCATGCGGCCGCATGAAGGTCCACAGCGTCGCTGCTTCCTCTTCATACAGGCAATCGAGCTGATCCAGATTAAAGAGCCGTTCGGGCAGCGCAAGGCGCTGCCGTGCGGCGTCAAACGCCGCCTGATCCACTTCCAATCCGGGAAGCAAGCGGTGCGACCCGGCGCCCAGATTGATCGGCTGTGCCGTCATATATTGTCCCCCACGCTGGACATGATTAATATCTTGATAAGGATGACAGCGCCGCGCGGATTGGCAACTGTTTATCTTCTCATATTGCGGTGAAACGAGTCCGATTGTTCGCCATAGTGGCGCGTTTACTACATAATGCCATAAAACCGGACAATTTTCAGCGTCTTGGGAGTGGCTTTGATCAATTTCCCAACCGCAAGCGCCGGTTGATCAGCGCCAGCGCAAGCGCCGCGGCCGCCGCGCCGACCAGGGCGACCGGAACCATCAGCGGCGCGACCGCCGCCGCCGGCATGGCCTTCAGGAACAGCCCTTCGACGACCGTCAACACATGGCTGGCGGGGTCGAACCACGCGATGCGCTGGAGCCATAGCGGCATATTATCGACCGGCGAGGCATAGCCCGACAGCAGGATGATCGGAATCGTCGCCAGAAACATACCCAGAAACGCCTGTTGCTGGTTGCGTGCTACCAACGAGATCGCCACCCCAAGCGCCGCGAGCGCGAGGAAATAGAGTACGAGCGCGCCATAGAGCAGTAGCAGCGACCCCGTCAGCGGCACGGCGTAAACCAGCGGGATGAAGATGACGAAAAAGGTCGCCGTCGCCATCCCCACGACGAACGCCGGGGTCAGCTTGCCGACCAGCACTTGCCAGGCGCTGAGCGGTAATATGACCAGTTGTTCGATCGTCCCGAACTCGCGTTCGCGCGCGACCGACTGGCACGACACCGACATCACCTGCACTGCGCCGATGACGACAATCAGGCTGGGCATCGTGAACCACAGATAGATGAGATTGGGGTTGAACCAGTGCGTCGTGGCCACCGCGACGGGCGCTTCCTGCGGCACGCGTACCAGCCGCACCCCCTGTTGCCGCGCAATTTCGTCAAGATAGCCTGCCACGATCTGCGCCGCATTGGCGCGCCGCCCGTCGAGCAGGACGAGCAGCTCGGCACCTTCGCTGCGCGCCAGCTGCTGGTCGAGCGCTTCGCCGACCAGCACCCCGCCCATCACCTCCTGAACATCGATGGCATCGCGCAGCGCGTCGGCGTCGGGATAGCGTTTGACCTCGTCGAACCAGGGGCTGGCGTCGATGGCCGCGACCAACGCCTGCGTCGCCGCACCATTGTCGCGTGCCACGACGCCAATGTCGACGCCCCGCACCTCCAAAGTCGTTGCCAGGCCGAACAGCAGCAATTGCACCACGGGAGAGATGACCAGCGTCGTGCGCGCCTTTTTGTCGCGCAGCACGACCTGCAATTCCTTGACCATCAACGCCAGCAGCCGCGTGATCGCCATGCCGCGCCCCCAAGAATCTTTGGCGCTCACAAAATGCTCCGCTGCGTCGCCGAAATCGCGCGCCAGAAAAAGAATATCCCGAAGGCGGTCAGCGCCGCGATGCTCGGCCCGATCAGCCCCCATATGTCGCCAGCAAGGAACAGCGACTCCAGGGGCGGGATCAGATAGCGCGCCGGCACCAGCCACGTCAGCCACTGGATCGGGGTGGGCATCGAGCTGATTTCGAACAAAAAGCCCGACAAGAGCAGCGACGGCAGGAACCCAGACAACAGCGCATATTGCGTTGACACAAACTGGCTTTTCGCTGCCGCCGAGATCAGCAGTCCCTGCCCCAATGTCGCGAACAGGAACGCCGCCGACAGGCCGATCAACGCGAGCAGCGAACCGCGCAGCGGCAGGTCATACCACCCCACCGCGAGCGCCACGCACAGGCTCATCGATCCCAGCCCCAGCAAGAAGTAAGGCGTCACCTTGGCGATAATCATCTCGGTCACGCTGAGGTCGGTGGCGAGCAGCGCCTCCATCGTCGCACGTTCCCATTCGCGCGCGACCACCAGCGCGGTCAGCATCGATCCGATCATCGCCATCACAATGGCAATCGCGCCAGGCACCAGAAAATAGCGGCTCTTGAGCGTGGCATTATAGACATAGTGCGGCACGATCCGCAGTGGCGGCGCACGCGTTTGGCCCCGTTCGCGCGCTTCCGCCGCCGCCCAGCTGCGCACAAGCGCCCGGGCATGACCATCGGTGAAGGCAGCGGTGTTGGGCACCGACCCGTCGGTGACCAGCTGCACCGTCGCCGCCGCGCCGCGCGCGACGCTACGCGAAAAATCCTGCGGCACGACGATGATCGCGCGCAGCTTGCCCGCGACCAGATCGGCGCGCGCGGCATCGACCGAGGTTGCCGCGACGGTCCGAAAGGACGGGCTGGCGGCAAAGCTGCCGGCGAGCCGCTGCGCCGCGCCGCCATTGTCTTGCAACACCAGGGCGGTCTTGGTCGCCGCCGTGTCGAGAGACACCGCATAGCCGAACAGGAACAACAGCAGCAGCGGAAGCAATCCGGCAATGCCAAAAGTCGACGGATCGCGGCGGATCTGTCCCCATTCCTTGCGCATCACCGCGCCCATCCGCCGCGCCCGCCCGCTCACGCTGCGGCCGCCTGTTGATCGATCAACGCGAAAAACGCATCCTCGAGCGACGCCGCGCCAACACCCGCCTTCAGCGCATCGGGCGGCCCGCTCGCGATCATGCGCCCGCGATGGACCAGCGCGATACGGTCGCAATATTCGGCTTCGTCCATGAAATGGGTGGTGACGAAAATCGTTACGCCGCGTTCGGCCATCGCGTTGATGTGCGACCAAAACTCGCGCCGCGTCAGCGGATCGACGCCCGACGTCGGTTCATCGAGGAACAAGACCGGCGGCTGGTGCATGATCGCGCAGGCAAGGCTGAGGCGCTGGCGCAGCCCCGGCAGCAAGTCGCCCGCGCTCATTCCCGCAACCGGGTCCAGCGCAAAAGTCGTCAGCGCATTGTCGACCGCCGCATCGCGCGCCTTGCCCTTCAGGCCATAGGCACCGGCAAAGAAGCGCAGATTCTGGACCGTGCTGAGCGCGCCATAGAGCGAGAAACGCTGCGCCATATAGCCAAGCTGCTGGTGCGCCGCCGCGCGCTCGCGCCTCATGTCGAACCCCGCGACGCGCGCGGTGCCGTGCGACGGGTTGATGAGGCCGCACAGCATGCGGAAACTGGTCGTCTTGCCCGCGCCATTGGGGCCAAGCAGCCCGAAAATCTCGCCGCGCGCGACGCTAAGGTCAATGCCATCGACCGCGGTGAAATCGCCAAAGCGCTTGCCCAGCCCCTCAGCAACAATCACTGGCGCGTCGGCGGGCGGAATGTCGCGATAGGCCAAAGTCAGCGGGCTCGGCGCCAGCCGACGCGCCAGTG
>JACEST010000105.1 GCA_013911715.1 Sphingopyxis sp.
CGCGAACTGCTCGGCAGCGCGCGGTCCGCCTCGAGCCGCGCGCTGCCGAGCAGTTCGCGCGCACGAATGCGCCGTTCATTCTCCAGGCGGCTGAGGTCGGTCCGGCGCCCGGCCAGCGTCGCGCGACTGTCGGTGAGGGCGCCAAGTGCAAGCCGGGCCTGGCCTTGCAGTCGGCGCAGCGCGGCCAGCTCGGCACGAACCCCGGCGGTGCGCGCTTCGATCACCGGCAGTGCGCTGTCGAGCACGACGCGCGCATGGACCATGTCCGCGAGTGAGCCCGGCTGTGCGAGTACCGCGACGGGCGGCTGGCGCGACAATTGTTGCAGCGCCGCCGTGAGGGCGAGCAAAGGCTGGCGGGCTTCGGCAAAACGCGCCTCCTGTGCGCGGACGCGGCGGCGCACGAGCGCGAGGCGTGCTTCACCGGCGCTGATGTCGGCTTCGGCGGCTTGAATGCGCGCGGCGAGCGCGGCGATGCGTTTGCGCAACGCTTCGGCCTCGCTGGTGGCCGTGGCGGACTGGCGATCGAGCGCTTTGCTGCGCGCGAGCGCGGCGGCGGATTGGCGCTGGGCGGCGACCAGCGTCTGACGCTCTTGCTGCGCCACCAGTTCAGGATCGCCTGCATTGCTCTGGGCCATGGCCAGCGCGCCCGCCGCGAGCAGCGGCAGCATCAGCAGTGCGCGCAGCCTCACCGGCTGCCCTCGCGGTGATAGGGGTGACCGGCGATGATGCTGGTGGCGCGGTACAATTGTTCGGCGAGCATCGCGCGCGCCATCAGATGCGGCCAGGTAGTGCGGCCAAAGGCAATGCTTTTGTCCGCGCCTGTGCGCTCTGCCGCCGTGAAACCATCGGCGGCACCCAGGCAAAAGCGGGCTTCGCGCACGCCGTCGTCGCGCCAGCGCGCGAGCAGTTCGGCAAATTCGGTGGAAGTCAGCTGATCGCCGCTTTCGTCGAGCAGCACGGTGCGCATCGGCGTGTACGAAGGAGCCGGAATTTTGCCCCCGACATCGGCAAGTTCGGTGCATTTAACCGGCCACGTCAGCCGTTTGACGTAACGGTCCATCAGCGCAGCCTCGGGCGAGCGGGCAATGCGCCCGCGCGCAATGATGTGCAGCAACATGGCTGCGGCGCGGTTAGTTGGCCACCGCCGCTGGCGCGTCGCCGAACGACCACATGCGTTCGAGGTTGTAGAAGCCGCGCACTTCGGGGCGGAACAGGTGAACGACGACATCGCCTGCGTCGAGCAGCACCCAATCAGCATTGGGCAGCCCCTCGATCCGCACACTGCGGCCAAGTTCCTGCTTGATGCGCTGCGCCAGTTTTTCGGCCATCGCCGCGACATGGCGGGTCGAGCGGCCGGTCGCGATGACCATATGGTCGGCGATGCTGCTTTTGCCGGCGAGGGCGATGGTCACGGGCTCTTGCGCTTGATCTTCGTCGAGCTGGTGCATGATGAGCGCATGGAGCGCATCCGATTCGGGGGCGCTGTCGGGGAGAGCGGAGCCGCGCGGGGCGGCGGCCATAGAGGCTGGGGTCAAGTTGGCTCCTTCTTGGTTGCTGTGCCGACACGGCGGCGCGTCAATGGGTCACGCAGGGCGTGGCCGGGATTGCGTTCGTGCCAGCGGGGGTCGGCCTGCCGTATCATGGTTGCGGATCGCACATCGGGCGGGAAACGCAGGAACACAAGGGCAGGCGGTCTCCAGTCCGTCCAGAGACGTTTCCGGTCCGCGGGCCGGACGAAGCGCCGCAGCCAGCCCATGGCGCGTGTCGCCTGGGCGCGCCCATTATAGCCCGGACGCGCGATAACCGCAATCGGCATAAGTTCGGCAATTTTCCGCCAGTCGCGCCACCGGGGCAGCTGGGCCAGATTATCGGCACCCATCAGCCAGATAAAGCGGTGCTGCGGATAACGGCGGACGAGCAGGCGCAGCGTGTCGATGGTGTAGCGCGTGCCGAGCTGCGCCTCGATCGCGGTGGCGCGGATGCGGCTGCGGCGCGCGGCAGCTCGCGCCGAGGCGAGGCGCGCGGGGATCGGGGCCATGCCCTTTTTGGGTTTGAGCGGATTGCCGGGAGAGACGAGCCACCACAGTTCATCAAGGCCGAGCGCCGCCATGGCGGCGAGGCTGATCGCCCGATGCCCGCCATGCGCCGGATTGAAACTGCCGCCGAGGAGGCCGGTGGGGGTCATGCGAGGCTGAGCCAGTCGGACCGATTGTGAACGAGGCGTACGACCAAAAGTTGCGTGCTGGTCAATTCGTAAAGCATCACGAACGGATAATCTTTGATGGTCAATTTGCGCAGCCCGCTGGGCAAAGGACTGCCAACGGCGGGGAAGTCGTCAAGCCGAGCGACCTGATCGCGGATTGCCCGCAGCGCAGCGATAGCTTCGTGTGGCGGTCGTTCGTGCGTTAGCCAGTCATTGAGCGAAACCAGATCGGCCACCGCCAATTCTGACCAGATTACCCTTGGCATCGGGCCTCATGCGCGCCAATCAACTCGTCGAGCATGGTCAGGACAGTGTTGTTGTCGACCACGCGCCCGGCAGCGATGTCGGCACGTCCCGCTTCGACATAGGCTGCAAAGCGGCTTTCTTGTTCAGCGACCTGTTTAACGGCGTTCGCAACAAACCATGCGCGGCTGCGACCTTGTTCGGCTGCGATCCGATCAACGGCGGCCAGCGTTTCAGGGTCTATGCGCGCCGAAATGACTGCATGTTTGCTCATGCAACAGCCGTATCATGCGTATACAAATGATGTAAAGCGATTCTCAGGGCCGCGCCTGCCCCGTCCCGAAGACCTGCCATTTGTAAGTCGTCAGCCCTTCGAGCGCCACTGGGCCGCGCGCGTGCAGGCGCCCGGTCGAAATGCCAATCTCGGCGCCCAGCCCGAATTCGCCGCCGTCGGCGAACTGCGTGCTGGCGTTCCACATGGTGATGGCGCTGTCGACCTGGTTCAGGAAGCGCGCAGCGGCATTGGCGTCCTCAGTGATGATCGCGTCGGTGTGGTGGCTGCCGTGGCGGGCGATGTGCGCCATGGCATCGTCCACGCCATCGACGATTGCGACCGCGACGATGGCGTCGAGATATTCGGTATCCCAGTCGTTGGCAGCGGCGGGCTCGACCCGCGCGTCGAGCGCGGCAACAGCGCGGTCGCCGCGCACTTCGCAGCCGGCTTCGAGCAGCGCGCGGACGATGCGGGCCGGGTCGGCAAAGCCCGTGTCGATCAGCACCGTCTCGGTCGCGCCGCAGATGCCGGTGCGGCGCATCTTGGCGTTGACGACCAGCGCCTCAGCCATCACCGGGTCGGCGGCGGCGTGGACGTAGGTGTGGCAGATGCCGTCGAGGTGCGCGAGCACGGGCACGCGCGCTTCGTCCTGCACGCGCGCGACCAGGCTTTTGCCGCCGCGCGGAATGATGATGTCGATGAGGCCGCTGGCGGTCAGCATCGCGCCGACGGCGGCGCGGTCCTGCGTCGCGACAAGCTGCACCGCATCGGCGGGCAGGCCGCTGACGGCGATACCTGTCAACATTGCGGCGTGGATCGCGCGGTTCGAATGCACCGCCTCGCTACCCCCGCGCAGGATGACGGCGTTGCCGGCCATCAGACCCAGCGCCGCGGCGTCGGCGGTGACATTGGGACGGCTTTCATAGATGATGCCGACCACGCCCAGCGGCACCCGCACGCGCTTCAGCAGCAGGCCATTGGCGGGGCGGCGCTCGTCGATCAGCTCGCCGACCGGGTCGGCCAGTGCTGCGACGGCGGCAACGGCGTCGGCGATGCCCGCCAGTCGCTGGTCGTCGAGCCTCAGCCGGTCGAGCATCGCCGACGACAGTCCGCGTTCGGCCCCGGCGGCCATGTCGCGTGCATTGGCGGCGAGGATGTCGGGCGCGGCAGTGCGCAAGGCGGCGGCAGCAGCTTCCAGCGCGGCGGCCTTCGCCGGGGTTGGCGATGCAGCAAGAATGGCAGCGGCGGTGCGCGCGCGCGCGCCCATGTCAGCGATCAGTGCGGCTGGATCGCGCGTGGCGGCGGAGGCAAGTTCGGTGACAGACATAATTCTCCATCCCTATCACGCGTCAGGCGCGGCGCGAAGCCCCGTTGCGCGCGCGCACGGCGCTGCTAAGCATGCGTCATGCCAGGGGATATCGAGAGCATTGGTGAGGCTATGACGGCGGGGCTGGCGGGCGCGGCGGTCGAGCCCGCGCATGGCAGCGGCGCGCATGGCGTTCAGGCGCGCTGCCTGAATTGCGGCACGTCGCTGGTCGGCAACCATTGCCATCATTGCGGCCAGAAAGCCCATGTCCACCGCAGCTTTGCGGGTATCGGCCATGATTTGCTCCATGCCATTCTGCATTTTGACGGCAAATTCTGGAACACATTGCCGCTGCTCGTGTGGCGCCCGGGCGATCTGACGCGGCGCTATGTTCATGGCGAGCGCGCGTCGTTCATCTCGCCGTTGGCGCTTTTTCTGTTCGCGGTGTTCCTGACCTATGCCTTGCTGGCTAGCGTCGGCATGGGCGAGAGCAATTTCGACACGGGAACCGAGGCCGAGCGTCAGCAGGCGTTGAACGGCGCGCGCATTTCTTTGCGGGAGGAGCTCAAGGAAATTGACGCGCGCATTGCGCAGGCTAGGGCGACCAACGCGCCAGTCGCCGCGATTCAGGCCGAGCGCAACGCCGTCATCGGCACCGCGCGCACGCTGGGCATCGCCGACGACCGCACCGACCCGCCGTCGATCAGCGACAAGACCCAGCGCAATTTTTCGATTGGCAACATAAGCACGGGCGTTCCGTTCATCGATGCCGGTATCAAGAAAGCGAACGAGAACCCCAGCCTGTTGCTCTACAAGCTGCAGGCCAACGCCTATAAATTCGCCTGGGCGCTGATCCCGTTGTCGATGCCGTTTTTGTGGCTGCTGTATCCGTTCAGCCGCCGGTTCCACATGTTCGACCATTTCGTGTTTGTGACCTATTCGATCAGTTTCATGCTGTTGTGGTTCGTCATGCTGAGGCTGGCGGGATATTTGCCCGAGCCCATCGTCGGCATCATCACCGCCGTCGGGATTCCTTACATTGGCTTTCACATGTACCGCCAGCTGCGCGGTGCCTATCGCTCGTCGCGGCTGGGCGCGGCACTGCGCGCCATGCTGTTGCTGGTCTTTTGTATTTTCACCGTCACATTGTTCCTGTTGTTGTTGCTCGCCATGGGAATCATGGGTTGAGGCACAGGACAGAGGGACCGGACATGCATTATGATTGGGCGCGGATCGACCGGCGGCTGTTGATCCAGCTGGGGACGGCGGGGCTGGCGGCGGCGGCATTGCCCGGCGCCGCGCGCGCGATGATGGCGCAGGGCTTTACCCATGGTGTCGCCAGCGGCGAGCCGAGCGCGACTTCGGCGCTGCTGTGGACGCGCTATGCCAGCGCCAACGACAGCGAACTCAAGGTCGAATTGTCCGAAAGCGCCGATTTTGCCCGCGTGACCGGCGGCGGGATGGTGATGGCGCGCGGCGAGGCCGACCATTGCGCCAAATTCACCGCAACCAGCCTCGCCCCCGGACGCTGGTATTTCTACCGCTTCATCGCGCCCGATGGCAGCATGTCGCAGGTCGGGCGGACGCGGACTTTACCTGCGGGCGATACGAGCAATTTCACGCTGGCGCTGTTTTCCTGCTCCAACCTGCCGTTCGGCCATTTTAACGCCTATGGTCATGCCGCAGCGCGCGGCGACATCGATCTGGTCGTCCACGTCGGCGATTATCTGTATGAATATCCGATCGGCAACTATCCCAGCCTGACGCAAATGGTGCCGGGGCGGATGATCCAGCCCGACCACGAAATCGTCGCGCTCGCCGATTATCGGCTGCGCTACGCCGCCTATCGCAGCGATCCCGACTTGCAACGCTTGCACCAGCTTTATCCCGTCATCAGCCAGTGGGATGACCATGAACTGACCAATGATGCGTGGGAGGGCGGCGCGCAAAACCATCAACCTGACAAAGAAGGTGAGTGGAGTGTGCGAAAGGCGGTCGCAGAGCGCGCCTATCGTGAATGGTTGCCGGTCAGCGACGCGCGTTGGCGGCAATATCAGGTCGGCGACCTCGCCACCATTTTCCTGCCCGAAACGCGGATCAGCGGGCGCGCCGAACCGTTCGACCTCAATAAAGTCGCGGCAGCGGGCGCCAATCCGGCGGCAGCGCTCAAAATATTTGCCGAAACCGGCTGGCGCGATCCCGCGCGCCAGTTGCTGGGCGCGGAGCAAGAGACGTGGCTGACCGGCGGCATTGCCGCATCGGCCAAAGGCGGCACGCGCTGGCAGATCTGCGCCCAGCAGATTGTCATGGGGACGAATTTTTTCCCGCCCGAAGCGTCGGGCTGGTTCCCGCCCGACGTGCCCGATTTTGTGCGCCGCCGCGTCGATGCCGCCAAAATGGCGGCCGAAGCCGGGCTGCCGCTCAATATGGATGCGTGGGACGGCTATCCGGCGGCGCGCGAACGGCTGCTGCGCGGCGTGGCCGAGGCGGACGGCAATTTTGTCGTGCTGACCGGGGATACGCACAATGGCTGGGCCTATAATCTTGATTATGAAGGCAAAGCCGTGGGCGTCGAGATTGCGGGGCACAGCGTCACCTCGCCGGGGTTTGAGAGCAATACGCTGGCAGCCGAAAGCGTACGCGTCGCAGCGCTTCGGAAATCATCGCCGCAGCTCGCCTGGGCCAACACCGAGGCGCGCGGCTATGTCAGCGTAAAATTGACGCCCGATGCGGTGACCGGCCAGTGGCATTTTGTCGAAACGATCCGCGAAAAGTCGCTGGCACTGAAAGGCAGCCACAGCATGACGGTGCAGCGCGGTGTGCGGAGGTTTGACGCGGCTTAGCAATTAGTGCTCCGGCCTACGCCGGAGCACGACAGCGGGGTTGGCGATCAACTATACCCCGGCCCATCCTCAAATTCGTCGAACCTCGGATAATCATTCGCCACGCTGGCGGTGAAATCGGG
>JACEST010000106.1 GCA_013911715.1 Sphingopyxis sp.
GGTCATGCCCTGCGTGATGACTTTGGTATTCTTGTTGATGAGGATGGACATGCTGGTTCCTGCTAGTTTGGTAAGTTTTTGAAAGGATTGATGACAGTGACCTGACCATAACGTTGCCCGTCGTTGAGGTCTTCGCTGTAAAGAAGGTCTGCGTCTGCCTCATGGGCGGCAGCCAAAATCGCTCCGTCCCAATAGCTAATTTTATATTGTTTGGAGATTTCAACTCCGGCTATGACAAGCTTACTGTCGACGGGCACGCAGGGCTGGATAGAGATACGGTCAAGCCACTCTGTCGCCTCAGGTGCTGAAAGTTTGAATGGGCCATCTTTGACTGCGTTGTGATAAAATTCGGCGAGCACTTGGCCAGACGTTGAAAAGTCGTGATTGCCAATCAAATCAAGCGCAATGGGTCGTTTCAAGGCGTCAACGCCCTCTAGCTTCGTACGAGCAGCATAAAGCAAAACATTGGTGTCATAGAACAAACCTGCCATTAGATTTTGTCCAGTCGGTCAAATCGCGGACCAGTGTAGCAATCTTCGCGATTCCATTTCCAACCACCCAATCCTTTGGGATCATCATTGGCCATGTTCTCTTCGCCTTTGGCGGCCATCCAGGCGCGGGCTTGCCGTCGCCGTTCCGCCAAGCCAGTGGTTTCTTCCATGAAATCGCGAATAAGTGCGTTGACGGACGTTCGCTTCTCTGCGGCAACGATCCGAAAGCTAGCGAGCAAATCTTCCTTCACGGTAATGGTCACGTTCCTATTCATCGTCACGCCTCACAGTTACACAGGATATGTGTAAAATAGGACTGCGTCCGGATCATGTCAACGCGCCGCCCACGCATTCGCGTCAGTCGTCGCGCCGACCATGCCCTGCGTGAGGACTTTGGTATTCTTGTTGATGGGGATGGACATTGGTTAGCTTCTACCTTGAGTATATGACGAGTTGAACTGTTGCGCCGTCAGCAAGTCCGCTTGGCGACACTCTAATCTCTACAAATTGCAGCTTGGCCTTCGAATCGACAGCATCTACATCCGCGGCCAACTGGCCAATCAATCCTGACTTGGTAGGTTTGAAGACAACCTGCTCGAGATCAGGAACCAACGCCTTGAGTTGCGATGAGATAGTCAATGCTGCGCTATCAGCGTTATCTTCAATAATTGATTGGACCAGACAAATAGGGCGTGAGTTCTTCACGTTCTTCAACCCAACCCAAAGAGGAAAGGCGAGATAGTCAATCTCATTTCCCTTTTTCAGGCTCGCCTTCTGAAATTCAGCCGGAAAGGCATCGGTAGCATGCTGCATTTGCTCCCACGACCCTTTGCTCTCAACACATATTTTGGAAAACGCACTGACAAGGTTTTCGCGAAACGTCGGCCCTGCCTCAGCAGCCGGCTTCACCTCAACTGAAGCCGACTGCCCGGCTCCAGCCGCGTCAAGAGGTGCCTCGAGGGATACACCCTGAAGCATTAGAAGCAGGCCCGCTAGCGCACTCATACCAAGCTCGAATCCAGCGCCTTACACGCCTCCAGCAGTTCCTTCACCGCATCGACCGACACCTGCAGACCCGCTTTGTCGGCGTCATCCAGCTCGATCTCGATCACCTTCTCAACGCCGCCCGCGCCGATCATCACCGGCACGCCGACATACAGGCCGTTCTGGCCGTACTGGCCATCGACGAAGGCCGCGCAGGGCAGGATGCGTTTCTGGTCGCCCAGATAGGCCTCGGCCATCGCGATGCCGCTGGCAGCAGGCGCATAAAAGGCCGAGCCGGTACCAAGCAGCGCGACGATTTCGCCGCCGCCGCCGCGCGTGCGCTTGACGATGGCGTCGATGCGTTCCTGCGTCGACAAGCCCATCTTGATGAGGTCGGGGACCGGAATGCCGTTGACCGTCGAATAGCGCGTCACCGGCACCATCGTGTCGCCATGGCCGCCGAGGACAAATGTGTTCACGTCGCGCACCGACACGTTGAATTCGTCGGCGATAAAGTGGCTGAAGCGCGCCGAATCGAGCACGCCCGCCATGCCGACGACCATATGGTGCGGCAGGCCGCTAAACTCGCGCAGCGCCCACACCATCGCATCCAAGGGATTGGTGATGCAGATGACGAAGGCGTTCGGGCAATTGTCGCGGATGCCCTCACCCACCGCCTTCATCACTTTGAGGTTGATGCCGAGCAAATCGTCGCGGCTCATGCCGGGCTTGCGCGCGACCCCAGCGGTGACGATGACGACGTCGGCGCCCGCGATATCCTTGTAATCATTGGAGCCGGTGACCGTGGCATCGAAGCCTTCGACCGGGCCGCATTGCGACAGGTCGAGCGCCTTGCCTTGCGGCACGCCTTCGACCACGTCGAACAGGACGATGTCGCCCAATTCCTTTTGCGCCGCGAGATGGGCGAGCGTGCCGCCGATATTGCCGGCGCCCACCAGCGCGATTTTCCTGCGAGCCATGAGTCGTCCTTCCTGATGCTTTGTAAACGGAATTGCCGCCGAATTAGGCCGATTGATGACAGCGAACAAGTCGTAATCTTGCTCTATTCTGAAGAGTTTTCGCAAATAGTTCGCATTAGCGACTAACGCGGGCCATGCCCTTCGGCGAGATAATCATCCGACTGCATTTCGGCGAGGCGGCTGGCCGTGCGTTCAAATTCGAACGCGCCGTCGCCCGTAACGTACAACTGGTCGGGCAGCGCCGCCGCGCTTGCGAGCAATTTGACGCGATATTCGTAGAGCGCGTCGATCAGCGTCACATAGCGTGCCGCCTCATTGCGGTTCTCGGGCCCCATGCGCGGGATGCCGACGATGAAGACGGTGTGATAGCGCCGCGCGATGGCGAGGTAATCGCTCGCCCCGCGCGCCTCGCCGCACAGCCGCTTGAACGAAAAGACCGCGACGCCCTTCAAATCCTTGGGGACGTGCAGGCTGCGCCCGCCGCCGACATCGAGTTCAAAGGTCGGCACATGCGCGCGGTCTTCGGGCGGATAATCGGTCAGCCGGAAAAAGGCCGCCGCCAGCGCGTCGCTCGCCGCCTGGTCGGCGGGGACAAACCAGCGCGTGCCGTCGCCAAGCCGCTCGCGGCGGTAATCGACTGGCCCATTGAGACCGATCACATCCATCCGATCATTGATCAGTGCGATAAAGGGAAGGAAATGTTCGCGGTTCAGCCCGTCCTTATACAGATCAACTGGTGGGCGGTTGCTGGTCGCGACCAATGTCAGCCCATGACCAATCAGCGCAGTAAACAACCGCGACATGATCATCGCATCGGCGCTGTTGTTGACCACCAGCTCGTCAAAGGCGAGGCAGTCGAGGTCGGCGGCGAGCGCGGCGGCAACGGGCGCGACCGGGTCGCCGCTTTCCTTCTGCCGTTCCGCGCGCAGCCGTGCATGCACCTCTGCCATGAAGGCATGGAAATGGACGCGGCGTTTGCGGGTGATGCTGAGATGGTCGTAGAACAGGTCCATCAGCATCGATTTGCCGCGCCCGACCCCGCCCCACAGATAAATGCCGCGCGGCGCTTCGGGTTTGCGTCCGGCGAGTCGCCACAACAGGCTGCCGCGCTGGGGCTTGTCCGCCAGCGCGCGGCGCAGCGCCGCCAGGCGCGTGGCCGCAGCGCGCTGGTCGGGATCGGGGCGCAGCTCGCCGGCGGCAACCAGTTGATCATAGGCCGACATGGGCGACATGGGGTCAGGCAAGCGGGTCAATCTCCGGCACGGCGCAATTTGCCATGCCAAGCCGCGCGAAACGCTGCAACATGCAAAAGCCCCGGCCATGCAATGCACGACCGGGGCCAGCAATTTTCAGGTGCTACGCCGGGGCGTAGCCGACTCGCTTCAGGCGAAGCGAACCGTGCCCTGCGTGCGGCGCGAACGATAGGCGCCGCCGATCAGGCCAAAGCCCATGATCATCATCGCCCAGGTCGCCGGTTCGGGCACTGAAGCCAGCGACAGGCTGATACCGCCGAAATTGTCGGTGATCGGCTGGTCGCGAAGAAAGGCGCTGAAATTCTGTCCGCCGGCACCGACATTGACGATCGCCGAATATTGGCCCGAATTGGCGAAAGACAGCGCCGCTGTGCGGTAACGGTCCGCCTGAACCGAAGAGCCCAGCGTCGAGAAAGCGTTCGCATTCGAGCCGAGGAAATAATCGGCACGGTTGAACCAGCCGCGCGTGCAATTCGAACCCGCACTATTGCATCCGGTGCCGTCGTTGTTGTTCCAGACGTTGACTGCGGTAAAGTTTGCGCCCGGTGTTGGCGGGGCAACGAAGGTCAGCAGATATCTGCCCTGCGCCAGAAACACCGACACCGGCGTGGCGAGCGGGGTCGACGAAGGCTGACCGGCATTGGTCCGGCCATTGACGTTGATGATGAACGAGGCCTGGGCCGGGAGGGCAAAGCCGAATGCGGCCACGGCAGCCAGCGCGAGCAGCTTGGTTTTCATGAGTGAACCTTTCGAAACCGAATCAAATAATTTTGCGAGTGCGACCTCGCACGTCGCCCAATAGGGATTGGGCAGGAAGTTACAACGGCATTAACCTTATTGTTGTCCGGCTTTGATACAGATTTCGACCTCAAGACAATGAAATCAGCTTTTCTGTCGTGCGCTGGCGGCCTTGTCGGCACCGCCCTTGCGAATCGCCCCTGAAAAGGCCGCCACGATGTGCTGGTCGCCAGCCCCCTGCACCACCATCCCGCGCAGGAACACCAAACGACCTGTTTCGCGCACCAGTTCAACCACGGCATCGAGCGGTTCGTCGATGCGGCCAGCACCCACGAACTGCGTGCTGAGGTCGAGCGTCACCGAGAAGCCCGCGTTGAGCGCGCCGAACTGGTGCGCAGCGGCGAACAAGGCGCAGTCAATCAATGCGAGCGTCACTGCGCCGTGCACAGCATTGCCCAGATTGCTGTGCTTGTGGGTGGGCTGCATCCGCACCCGCGCCGCCGGGCGGCCGTCGGGGGTGGCGGCCTCGCGCCGGACGCTCAGCGGCTCGATAAAGCTGTTGAACCGGGTTGCATCGTTCAGATTCCAGCTCAGCCACCCGTCACCCTGCGCCGCGCCATCGAAATGTTCGGGTGGCGGCGGTGCCTCGATGCCGTCGTTCAAGCAGCGCGCTCCGCCGCCAGTTTCTTGACCTCGGCAATCGCGCGCGCCGGGTTCAGCCCCTTGGGACAGGCGTTGGCGCAGTTCATGATCGTGTGGCAGCGATACAGGCGGAACGGATCTTCGAGCTCGTCGAGCCGTTCGCCGGTCAGTTCATCGCGGCTGTCGGCCAGCCAGCGATAGGCCTGAAGCAGGATCGCGGGGCCAAGGAATTTGTCGCTGTTCCACCAGTAACTGGGGCAGCTGGTCGAGCAGCAGGCGCACAGGATGCACTCGTACAAACCGTCGAGCTTTTCGCGATCCTCGGGGCTTTGCAGCCGTTCCTTGCCCGACGGCGTTGTCGTCTTGGTCTTCAGCCAGGGTTCGATGCTGGCATATTGCGCATAAAAATGGGTGAAATCCGGGACCAGGTCCTTGATCACCTCCATATGCGGCAGCGGGGTGATCTGGACGTCGCCCTTGCAATCCTCGATCGCGGTGGTGCAGGCGAGGCCGTTCTTGCCATTGATATTCATCGAACAGGACCCGCAAATCCCCTCACGGCACGAACGGCGGAAGGTGAGCGTCGAGTCTTGCTCGGACTTCATCTTAATCAGCGCGTCGAGCACCATCGGACCGCAATTGTCGGTGTCGATTTCGAATATGTCATAATGCGGATTTTTGCCGCTGTCGGGGTCGTAGCGATAGACTTTGAAGCGTTTGACATTTGCTGCCCCGTTCGCGCTGTGGACCGTGCCATCCTTGGTCGGGCGGCTGTTGGGGGGCAAACGAAACTCGGCCATGGCTGAAAAGACTCCGTTGTCAGCGCGCAATAGCTTTGACGCCGCCGAATTAGCCACGGGTCATACCGGTTACAAGTGTCAAATGCCCGAAACGACAAGGCGCTGGCAGCCGATGGCGCGCGCGGCTATTGCCGCAGACAGCATGACCGACGCCGCCCCGCCCGACACCAGCGCCAGCCAGCGCGTCGCCAAGGGTATCGGCACGACCCTGCTCGCGCGGCTGGGCGCGCTGGTCGAAATTGTCGCGCAGCCGCTTTATGTGCTGATGTTCGGGCTGACCGGCTATGGCCTGCACGCGGTGCTGTGGGCCGCGATCAACCTTGCCGAAAATATCTTCGATCTGGGGATGACGAGCGCATTGCAGCGCACGGTACCGCAATCAGCCAATGATGACGAGGCGGCGGTGGCACTGCGCACCGCATTGCTGCTCGGCGTAGGTCCATGCCTGATCGTGGCGGCACTGACCGCGCTCGCGGCCCCGGCGCTTGCACCATTTGTCAACGTCGCAGCAGCCGATGCAACCAGCGTGGTTCCCGCGATCCAGTTGTTCGTCTGGGCGCTGCCGTTGTGGGCCTTTGTCGAAATTGCGACATCGGCGCTGCGTGCACGGATGTTGTTCGGTGCCGAAATCCGGCTGCGCATCATGTGGGAACAGCTGATCCGGCTGGGGCTAGCGGTCGCATTCTTCTCCGCTGGCTGGGGCATCATCGGCCTGTTTGCGGCGCATCTTGCCTCGCTCTTCATCACGGCAGCATTGTGCATCAGGCTGCTGGCAAGGCATTACCGGCTGCGGCTGATACTGGCAGGGCCGGTCTGGCCCGCAGTCGCGCGCGCCACGGCGCTGGCGGGATTGTCGGTGCTGCCCTCGAACCTGGTTGCGCGGCTTTATGGCGATGCCCCGACGCTGCTTCTCAACCAACTGCTGCCCGGCGCGGCGGGAGCCGCGGCAGGCGGGCTGTTCACCATCACCCGCAAGCTGACCAGCGTGGTGCAATTGGTGCGCACCGCCTTTGTCTATGTCGTCGCACCGCTTGCGGCGAGCAG
>JACEST010000107.1 GCA_013911715.1 Sphingopyxis sp.
CGCTCCCTGACGCCCGCCACGCGCTGCGGCTGGCGACCGCTGAGGCCGATTGGCCGCCGCGACCCGTCTATGCCCGCGCGCCCGATGCTGCGGTGCGGGCATGAACGCGGTACCCAAACCCAAATTGCGCGCGGCGACCAGCGCCGATGTCGACGCTGTCATGCTCGTGATGCGCGCCGCGTTCGACCCACGCTATGGCGAGGCATGGACGCAGGCACAATTGATGACCTTGTTTGCGGTGCCGGGAACCCGGCTATGCCTGGCGATCGTCGGCGGCGAAGCGGTGGGCTTTCACGCCGCGCGGATCGCTGGCCCTGAATCGGAGCTGCTGCTGCTCGGTGTGATGCCGCAACTGCGACGCCAGCGCATCGGCCAAAGACTGCTCGATGACTGGTTGGACTGGGCCCATTCGCAAGGCGCTTCAGACTATTTTTTAGAAATGCGCGCCGACAATGATGCAAAATCGCTTTATGCGCGCGCCGGTTTTGTTCAATGCGGCCTGCGGACCGACTATTATTTGGGTCAAGACGGCCTGAAGCGCGACGCCATTACAATGCGGTTCGTCCCAACATAGAAATACCGAAAAGTTACGGCTTGCATTTCCTTATGCCACGATGCAATGCGACCTCGTCAATAAAGGGGCCAGTGATAACGGCGCCCATGGGTCCATAAAATGAGGAAAAAGCCATGACTGAACAATCCGATAGCGCCGAGATGCTGGTTACACTGACGGCCGATATTGTCGCTGCGCACGTCAGCAACAACAGCGTCGCCATTTCAGACCTGTCGCTGCTTATCAACACGGTCCACAGCGCGCTTGGCAATTTGGGCGGCGCGCCGATCCCTGAGCCGGAACAATTGGTACCGGCTGTGTCGATCCGCGCGTCGGTGAAGCCCGACTATATCGTCTGTCTTGAAGACGGCAAAAAGCTGAAAATGCTGCGCCGCCATTTGATGACCGCGTTTGGCATGACGCCCGACGATTACCGCGCCAAATGGGGCCTCGCCGCCGACTATCCGATGGTCGCCCCCAACTATGCCGAACAGCGCCGCGTGCTCGCCAAGCAAATCGGCCTTGGCACCAAGGGCCGTGGCGGCGGGCGCCGCAAGAAAAAGGTCTGAGGGCCAGCCAGCCTTCAAATCGGACAAGGGCGGTGCCGCAAGGTGCCGCCCTTGTCGGTTGGGCCGCAGCTTCCTATAGAGGTGAGATTATCTTCTGTGTGAAAGCCGTCAATGCCCGGTGCCATCGATCTTGAAGCTCTCTGCGCGGAAAAAGGCTTGCGCATTACCGAGCAGCGCCGGATCATCGCGCGGGTGATTTCGGATTCTGCCGACCATCCCGATGTCGAGACGCTTTACGAGCGTGCATCGGCGGTCGATAGCGGCATTTCGATTGCCACTGTTTACCGCACCGTTCGCCTGTTCGAAGAGGCGGGCATCCTTGACCGGCATGATTTCGGCGATGGCCGCTCGCGCTACGAAGCCGCGCCCGAGGCGCATCATGACCATCTGATCGACGTCGAAACCGGCAATGTTATCGAATTTGTAGACCCCGAACTCGAAGCGCTGCAAAAGGTTATTGCCGAACGGCTGGGCTATCGCCTGGTCGACCACCGTATGGAGCTCTATGGCGTCGCCCTCGATCGCAAGCGCGACTGATCGCGTCCGCATCACGCCGCAGGCGGTGCTGCGGCTTTTGGGGATGCTCGGCGTCCTCCTCTTTCTGGTCGTTCCGCACCTTTGCTATCGTGCGTTCGGGCGGCCATCGCCGATGGTAATGGCGTTTCTCAACGCGATCGGCTGGCTCGGCGGCCTGCGTATTCGCACAACAGGCAAGCGGTTGAAAAATAACGTGCTGTTCGCGGCGAACCATGTCAGCTGGCTCGACATCATGGCATTGGGCGGGGCAGCACGCTCGGCCTTTGTCGCCAAGTCAGAGGTGCGCGATGCGCCGCTGGTCGGCTGGCTGTCGGACCAGAACCACAGCATCTATGTCGAACGCGCGGCCAAGCGTGAAGCCCACACGCAGGCGCATGCGTTGCACCGCGCGCTGCGCCATGGCCGTCCGGTGACGTTGTTTCCCGAAGGCACGACCTGGACGGGGCGCGAAATCCTGCCCTTTCGCGCTTCGCTGTTCCAGGCGGTTGCGCCGCCGCCGCCGGGAGTGCGGATTCAGCCTGTTTTGCTCGATTATGGCCATGTCGGCCCCGAAATCTGCTGGATTGGCGAGGAAACGGGCGTCGCCAATTTCTTCCGCGTTATGGCGCGGCTGCGCAACATTCCGCTGACCATCCACTATCTCGACCCGCTGCCATTCGACACCGCGCACGACCGCAAAGCCATTGCCGCGGCGTGCCGCAGTGCAATCCTGCAGCGGATGGCTGCGGTGGGGCAGGCTTGAGCAATGCAAGTCGCTTCAGCCGTCACCCTGAACTTGTTTCAGGGTCTATGGCACTGAGTCGCAACCTTGTGCCATGGATGCTGAAACAAGTTCAGCATGACGGATTCCCGCTTTGCCGATTTCCACAAAACCCATTAGTGCAGCGTGCATGACCTCTCCCGCCCCCAAAACCTACCATGTCAAAAATTTCGGTTGCCAGATGAACGTCTATGACGGCGACCGCATGGCCGAAATGCTGGGGGCGCAGGGTATGGTCCCCACCGCCGATGCCGCTGCCGCCGATGTGGTAGTGCTCAACACCTGCCACATCCGCGAGCGCGCGGCGGAAAAGGTCTATTCGGACATTGGCCGATTGAAGCGCGAGGACGGCTCGCGGCCGACCATTGCAGTGGCCGGCTGCGTCGCGCAGGCCGAAGGAGCAGAGATTGCTCGCCGTGCGCCGACGGTCGATGTCGTCGTTGGCCCGCAGGCCTATCACCGGCTGCCCGACATGCTCGCGGCGGTGGCGCGCGGGGAACGTGCCATCGACCTCGACATGCCCGCCGAATCGAAATTCGGCGCCTTGCCCAAACGCGCTGCTGGCCAACGCCCCAGCGCCTTTCTGACGGTGCAGGAAGGGTGCGACAAATTCTGCACCTATTGCGTCGTGCCCTATACGCGCGGCGCCGAAATCAGCCGTCCCTTTGCTGACTTGATCGCCGAAGCCCACGCCTTGGTCGACGCCGGCGCGCGGGAGATCACACTGCTCGGGCAGAATGTGAATGCTTGGGACGGCGAGGATGCCAAGGGACGCAGCACCGGGCTCGACGGCCTGATTCGCGCGCTCGCCGCCATCGACGGTCTGCTGCGCATCCGCTATACGACCAGCCACCCCAACGATATGACCGACGCGCTGATCGCCGCGCATGGCGAGGTCGACAAGCTGATGCCCTTCCTCCACCTGCCGGTGCAATCGGGCAGCGACCGCATTTTGAAAGCGATGAACCGTAGCCATTCGACCGACAGCTATTTGCGGCTGATCGAGCGCGTTCGCGCGGCGCGCCCCGATATTGCTGTGTCGGGCGACTTCATCGTCGGCTTCCCCGGCGAAACCGAGGCCGATTTCGAAGCGACGCTGAACATTGTCGAGGCGACGCGCTATGCACAGGCCTATAGCTTCAAATATAGCCGCCGCCCCGGCACCCCCGCCGCGACGATGGATGAGCAGATTGCCGATGATGTGATGGACGACCGGTTGCAACGGCTCCAGGCCGTGATCAACCGCCACCAGCATGCGTTCAATGAAGCCAGCGTGGGCGTCCGCACCCAATTGCTGCTCGAGCGCACCGGCAAGCTGGACGGGCAATTGCTCGGCAAAACTCCGTGGCTGCAATCGGCGCATGTTATTGCGCCCGGCCTTGCCATCGGCGATATGATCGATGTGACCCTCACCGCCGCCGGGCCCAACAGCCTGACGGCCCAGCCGCTCCAACTGCAGGACGCTTAAAGCCCTATGTCAAAAAAACCACTGTCGAACACGCCTGCGGCCCCCGGCGACCGCGTCCGCCTGACAGTGGAATTTGACCGCACCCAGTTGATGGGGGCGTTGTTCGGCGAATTTGACCGCAATCTGGTCGCCATCGAAAACCGCCTCGGCGTCTATATCTCGGCGCGCGGCAACCGCGTGCAGATCGAGGGCGAGGCGGAGAGCGCCGCGCGCGCGCGCGATGTGCTGTCGTCGGTGTATGACCAATTGTCGCAGGGGATGGAGGTTGATCTGGGTTCGGTCGAAGGCGCGATTGCGATGACCGCACAGCCGACACTCGACGGCATCATCCGCCACGAGGCGACGCAGACCTCAAGCATCGTCATCCGGACCCGCAAAAAGGTGATTTCGCCGCGCACCAATACGCAGGTCGAATATATGCACGCGCTGGCGCGCGAGGATGTCATCTTCGCGCTCGGCCCGGCGGGCACCGGCAAAACCTATCTGGCCGTCGCGCAAGCCGTGGCGCAGCTGATCACCGGCAGCGTCCAGCGGCTGATCCTGTCGCGCCCGGCGGTCGAAGCGGGCGAGAAACTGGGCTTCCTGCCCGGCGACATGAAGGAAAAGGTCGATCCCTATCTGCGCCCGCTCTACGATGCGCTGCACGATTGCCTGCCTGCCGAACAGGTCGAGCGGCGGATTGCGAGCGGCGAGATTGAAATCGCCCCGCTCGCCTTCATGCGCGGGCGCACGCTGGCCGATGCGTTCGTCATTTTGGACGAAGCGCAGAATACGACCATCCCGCAGATGAAGATGTTCCTGACGCGCTTTGGCCAGAATAGCCGGATGGTGGTGTGCGGTGACCCCAAACAGGTCGATTTGCCGATCCCGGCAAGCTCAGGGCTGGCCGACGCCGTGGCGCGGCTGGAAGGGGTCGAGGGGATCGCCGTAACGCATTTCTCGGTCGCCGACGTGGTGCGCCACCCGATCGTGGGGCGGATTGTCGAGGCCTATGAGGGGCGGGAGTAGGCTCCAGTCTCCCCTAAAAGTGGATGGCTAACTCTGCAAAATAAACTCAGGAGCCGGGCCATTTGCGCGAGGTCCAATCATCCGAACAAACAGGGCATTGGCCGTCGGGATCGATCATGTGCCAGTTTTTCGCAAACCGCGTCCATCCGTTGATGGGGTGCTGCCTTAGCAAGCGGAGACGCAGACGAAAAATGCTCGTTTGGCAGTTACTGCAACGAATATAATCGACAGCTGCGGTCACGATACCTAATAAGAGTATGCAACCAATAAAAATAGGTAGCAATCCGGCCGCCAAAGCGACAAATGCTGCTGCTATCATTATAGGATAGCCGAAGCGATACATCAAAAAGGCGTGTCGGTTTAGCATGACGTCAATGCGCCGCGCCCCAGCTCTTACCCACGCCAATCTCAACCTCCAGCGGCACTGACAGGTTCAGCACCGGCGCACCCGCGCCCATCATCACGCTGCGAATAACCGCGCCCGCGGCCTCCGCCTGCCCCTCCGGCACCTCGAACACCAATTCGTCATGCACCTGCAACAGCATCCGCACGCCCCCCAGCCCCGCATCGGCCAGCGCGCCGGGCATGCGCACCATCGCGCGTTTGATCAGGTCGGCGCTGGTGCCCTGGATGGGGGCGTTGATCGCGGCGCGTTCGCTGCCCTGGCGTTCGGTCTGGTTGGGGGCCTTGATGCGCGGGAACCAGGTTTTGCGGCCGAACAATGTCTCGGTAAAGCCGCGCTCGCGCACGCCCTCCAGCGTGTCGCGGATATAGTCGGAAATGCCCGGGAAACGTTCGAAATAGCGGCTGATCAATGCCTGTGCCTCGTCGGGCGACACCTCCAGCCGCGCGGCCAGCCCCCAGCGCGAAATACCATAGAGGATCGAGAAGTTGACCGTCTTGGCCTTGCCGCGCGTGTCGCGGTTGACCTCGCCGAACAGCTCGATGGCGGTCGCGGCGTGGATGTCCTGCCCTTGCGCGAACGCCTCTTTCAGCTCGGGCACCTCGGCCATATGCGCGGCGAGGCGCAGCTCGATCTGGCTGTAATCGGCGGCGAGCAGCACATGGCCCGGCGCCGCGATAAAGGCGTGGCGGATTTGCCGCCCAACCTCGGTGCGGATGGGGATGTTCTGCAAATTGGGGTCGGTGGAGGACAACCGCCCGGTCTGCGCGCCGACCAGACTGTAACTCGTATGCACGCGCCCGGTTTTGGCGTTGATCTGCTGCTGCAACGCATCGGTATAGGTGGATTTGAGTTTGGACAGCTGGCGCCATTCCAAAATCATCCGCGCAATCGGCACGCCATCGCGTTCGAGCCGCTCGAGCTCACTCTGGTCGGTCGACCAGTCGCCCGATTTGCCCTTGCGCCCGCCCTTCAGGCCCAATTTGTCGAACAATATCTCGCCCAATTGCTTGGGGCTGCCGATGGCAAAGGGCTGGCCGGCCTCTTCGTGGATCGTCGCTTCAATCCGCGCCATTTCGGTCGCAAACTCGCCCGACAGCCGCGCCAGATAGTCGCGGTCGACCATGATGCCGGCATTTTCCATGCGCTCGACCACGGGCACCAGCGGCCGGTCGACCATTTCATAAACGCGCGTGCCGCCCTCGCGCGGCAGACGCGGCTTGAACAATTGCCACAGGCGCAGTGTGACATCGGCGTCCTCGGCGGCATATTCGGTCGCGCGCGCCAGCGGGACTTCGGCAAAGCTGATCTGGCTCTTGCCCGTCCCGCATACTTCTTTGAAGCTGAGGCACTGGTGGTCGAGATGCAGCTTCGCCAGTTCGTCCATCCCATGACCATGTGCACCGGCATCGAGCGCAAAACTCATCACCAGCGTGTCGTCATAGGGGGCGACGCGCACCTCATGCTGCGCCAGCACGCCCATGTCATATTTCACATTATGCC
>JACEST010000108.1 GCA_013911715.1 Sphingopyxis sp.
CGCTGGAGGGGATCGCGCCGGGGCAGTGGCGCGACGCTTGATTGGCGGGCGGGCATGCGGCACACCACGGCGACAGACAGGGGGGCGAAGGCATGAACTGGACGCGGCGCGGCACCATTGCGGCATTGGGGGCGTGTTTTGGTGCGGCGATGGCGCTGCCGACCGCCGCCGAAACAGTCACCAGTTCGCGCGGGTGGCCCTTCAAAAAACCGCCACGCCTGCGCGCCGGCGATACCATCGGCCTGATCGAACCCGCCACCGCGAGCGACGAGACGTTCCAGCTGACTTTGGTCGAGGAAGCCGTCGCCGCCATGGGGCTGAAACCCAAGCGCGGTGCTTCGGTGCTGGGGCGCCACGGCTATCTCGCCAACACCGATGAAAAGCGCGCCGCCGATGTGAATGCGATGTTCGCTGATCCCGATGTGCGCGCCATCCTCGCGGTGCGCGGCGGGTGGGGCAGCGCGCGCTTGCTGCCCTATCTCGATTGGCCGCTGATCCGTGATAATCCGAAGCTGCTCATTGGTTTTTCGGACATCACCGCACTGCACATGGCGATTGCCGCGCAGGCGGGCTTTGTCACTATCCACGGCCCCAATGGCGGCAGCGCGTGGGGCAAGGGATCGCTCGACCATTTCAAGGCGCTGGCGTTCGACGGCGCGACGCCGACTTTGGTCAATCCGCTGGCGGAGGAGGACCGGTTGGTGCAGCGGCGCTGGCGGACGCAGCCCATTACGCAAGGCAAGGCGCAGGGCCGGTTGCTTGGCGGCAATCTGACCGTGCTGACTGCGCTGGCGGGGACGCCCTATTTGCCCGATTTCAAGGGCGCGATTTTGTTCCTCGAGGATGTCGACGAAGCCGAATATCGTATCGACCGGATGCTCACTCAGCTGGGGCAGGCGGGCGTGCTTGGCGGCCTTGCGGGCGCGGTGTTCGGGCAATGCACCAATTGTGTGGGGTCGAGCAGCGGTAATTATGGCGGCTTCACGCTGACCGATGTGCTGACGCATCACCTTGGGCGGCTCGGCGTGCCCGCCTATCAGGGCGCATGGTTCGGCCATATCGCCGACCAGTTCAGCCTGCCCGTGGGGGTGATGGCGGAAATTGATGCCGATGCGGGGACGATCCGGATGCTGGAAGCGGCGGTGACGTGATAGAAATTTATCCCACAATCGCTGTGCTCCGGCGCAGGCCGGAGCCTTGGCCGTAAGCACCGCGCTTTCCTGACAAGGCTCCGGCCTGCGCCGGAGCACAAACAGCTTGAACATACAGATTGCGCTACAAGAGAGAGAAGAATGAACCGACTAACCCTGACCCTCGCAGTCCTGTGCCTCTCAACCCCTGCGCTCGCGCAGCCCACACCCCATGCTCCCGACGACCTGTTCAAAATCGCGCAGGTCGATAACCCGCAAGTCTCGCCCGACGGCAGTCATGTCATCTTCACGCGCAGCTTTGCCGACATCGCAACCGACCGGCGGCTTGGCGAAGTGTGGATCATGCCCGTGGGCGGCGAAAAGCGGCTGTTGATTGGCGGCAAGGATGGGGCGAGCGGTGTGCGCTGGTCGCCCGATGGCACGCGCATCGCCTATGTCGCGCCCGTCGCCGGCAAGCCGCAGATCCATGTGATGACCATCGCCGAAGGCATTGGACGACCGATCACCTCGCTCAAATCCGCACCGTCGCAGATCGCGTGGAGTCCCGACGGCGTGTCCATAGCCTATGCGGCGCTGGTCGAAACTCCGCCGCGCAAATTCGACGGCATGCCCGCCAAGCCCGATGGCGCGACCTGGGCACCTGATGCGCATGTGACCGACAGTTTCACTTATCGGTTGAACGACGGCGGCTATGTGAAGCCGGGCCATCGCCACATCTTCATCGTCGGCGCAGGCGGGGGTGAGCCGCGCCAGATTTCGGCAGGCGATTTCCATCAGCTCGACGGCGACAGCCCGCTCGCGTGGACGCCCGATGGCGCGCACATCGTCGTCAGCGGTTTGCGCCAACCCGATGCCGAGCGCACCGCGCGCGAGGCCGACCTGTTCGTCTTTCCGGTCGCTGGCGGTGAACCACGCCGCCTGACCGATGCCAAAGGGTATGAGAGTGAACCGGCGGTGTCGCCCGATGGCAAATGGGTCGCCTATTCGGGCGCTGCGCAGCGCCAGAGCTTCTATGTTCAGCCCGACCTGTGGGTCGTTCCGCTGGCGGGCGGCGCGCCGGTGAATTTGACTGCGGACCGCGATCTGCCGGTTGGATCGCCGCGCTGGTCGAGCGACGGCAAGGCGATCCACGCCTTGCTCTACGAAGCCGGGCTGGTTCGGCTGGTCGAGGTCAATCCGGTCAGCAAGGCTGCGCGCGTGGTGGTGCCGACGCTCGGCGGTGGGCGGCTCTATCTGCCCAGCAGCAGCGGTTCCTTTTCGGCGGCGCAGGGGACCATCGCCTATACCACTTTATTCGCGGATCGGCCGCCGGGGCTGGCGGTGCAGCGCGGCGGCAAGACCGTGGCAACGGTTGATTTCAATGCCGATTGGCGGGGGACCAAGGACATCGGCAAGCTCGAGCGCATCACCTGGAAATCGCGCGTGGGCGGGGCCGAGATCGAAGGCTGGCTGCAATATCCGGCCGCCTTTGATCCAGCCCAAAAATACCCCCTCATCCTCGACATCCATGGCGGGCCCAACCTTGATTATGGCCCGCAATTTTCGGTGTCGCACCAGGCCTATGCCGCCAAGGGCTATCTGGTGCTGTTCGCCAACCCGCGCGGCAGCACTGGTTATGGAGAGGCCTTCGCCAACTTCCTTGGCGGGGTGTATCCGGGCGAGGATCATGATGATTTGATGAGCGGCGTCGATGCGGTCGCGGCGCGGCCATACGTGGACGCGCGCAACCTGTTCATCGTCGGCGGGTCGGGCGGCGGCGTGCTCACGCTGTGGGGCATCGCCAAGGAACCCGGCAAATTCCGCGCCGCCGCTGCGATCCGCCCGGTGACCGACTGGACGGTACAGGCGCTATCGTCGGACATTCAGGCGCTGACCGCTGGCTATTGGCTGAGCGGCGAAAACCCGTGGGACGGCCATGCGACCTATTGGGCGCGCTCTCCGCTCAGCCTGGTGGGGCAGGTGGTCACGCCAACGCTGTTGATGACCGGCGAGGCCGATTACCGCACACCGATTGCGCAGACCGAGATCTACTATCAGGCGCTGAAACTGCGCGACGTGCCGGCAATGAAAGTGCGTTTGCCCGAGGCGAACCACGGCATGGGCCGCCCGACGCAGTGGATTGCGAGCAATCTGGCGGTACTGGAGTGGTTTGAGAAGTGGCGGGTCAAGTAGGGCTTGAGATCACAATCCAATAAGAACCTCAAAATATCGTAATCTTGCGTTTGAGGCATCCTAAGGCGCCCAAGCGGAGAGAATTTCTGCGCCAGTTATCCGGTTTTTAACGGTCAGTGCCTAGAAAATGCAGGGACTTTCTTACTGGAGGCCGCGATGAATGGGGGCACCTTCTTTTTCTTGGGGACAACGGCAATTCTGGGCTGGGTCGGGTGGACCATCGCCCATCATGATCAAGCGGTTGTGCCCGGCACGGTCGAACAGGTCGGCAATTTGCTAAGCGGAACCGAAAGCCTGGTTCCGCGCAAGGACGGCGATGGCAATGTCGTCTTGCGTGCCGGTCGTTTGCGGGACAATAAAATCCCGATGTGGCTGCAATATTCGTCCACCGCTCCCCAGGTTAACTGCCACGCCGAACTGGAACCGGTCAGCGAGACCGAAACCAGGGTAACCACTGTGTGCGGCGATGGCACAACCAAATCTGCGCTGCAGGCGACAACGCAGCAATTGTCCGCGGCGATGTTCAACGAGCATATCCGCGCAACCCTTGCAGGGCGGCCATTTGATCGCAAGCGCGTCGATGATGAACAGATCGGCGTTGTTTTCAAAAATTTGAAAGGCATGCAGCGCGAAGCGTTGAAAACGCATGATGAAATGCAGGCGTTGGAAAGCGGATGGCGGCAAGGCCAGGTGGGGCAATAACGCCTGATTTGGGTGGGCCTGGCGCGCGTCAGGCGATCAAACTCTTGTATGTCGTGTAAATGAATTGAGGTCGGTCATGGGGATGCTGCAATATGGGATTTTTGGGTTTGGCGGCGTCGCAGCGCTGATCGCCGTCACTGGCACTAACCAGCAGTCAGCGGCGACTTTCGCTGTCGACGCGGCAACCGCCCAGGAACGCTTGGTGGACGCCAAGCGCGTGGTCAACGGTACGGGCATGGGCAGCCTGAACCTGCGCAGCGCAGGCGTCGAAGGCGATCAGGTGCGCGTGCGCATTCAACGCGCGGGCGATGAAAACAGCATCACTTGTCTGGTCGCGATCGAGCCATCGGGCGAAGCGGCTTCGGCGACCGACGTCGACTGTTCCACCGATGGCAATGGCACCGGCGCCGCAGCGAACAAGGCCCGCGCCATGATGGCCGTCATCGTCGAGGAACATGTCGCGGCGTCGATCAACCAGACCGAATATAATATTGACGCTGTGTCCGACCAGATGATCAGCATGATCCGGTTCTGATTTTGCGGCGATCCGGCGAAGGCATCGAAGCTATGGCCGCTGTAGCGCAGCCCGGTGCGGCGCGGTGGCTCCGATATGCACCCGTCCCAACGAATAATCTTGCAATCTGATACCGCATAAGGTATCATTTTTGATGACCAAAGCGGATAAGCTGCTCGACCAGATGCGCCGCAATCCGGCGGGCGACTGGACGATCGGCGATATTCAGCGGGTCTGCGAACGGCTTGGCTGGCCATGCTTGCCGCCAACGGGTGGCGGGTCGCATTGGAAAGTGGCGGTGCCGGGGAGTGATATGATCCTCACCATCCCCGCCAAGCGTCCGATCAAGCCGGTCTATGTCCGCAAGTTGATGGAATATATCAGGGAATTTGGCGATGGGTAAGGAAGGTTCGGATCACGACGGTTACGCCATCATGGTTGAACCGCTGTCGGAAGCCGACGGCGGCGGCTGGCTCGCTACCGTGCCAGCGTTGCCCGGTTGCATGGGCGATGGCGATACGCCCGAAGCAGCGCTGGCCGATGCTGAGGCGGCGATTGCCGAATGGCATGCGGCGGCAAAGGAGTTGGGGCGCGACGTTCCCGGCGCGGGCTCGCTTGGCCAATGGCGGCAACGTGTGCCGCGTTCGCTGCACGAAAAGCTGAAACATGTAGCAGCGCGCGAGGGGGTTTCGCTCAACGCCTATGTCGCGAATGTGCTGGCAGAGAGTGTGGGCCGAGCGGGGTGAGGAGGCCAGAGGACAGGGAATAGTTTGAACCTCAGTGAGGGCACCAGCCATTGACGCCCCCGACCCTGCGCTCGTATAGCCGTTCCCACAGCATGGCGGCCCGGACAAGGGTCGCCTTCTTTGTTTTAGCGCGCGGGCGCGATGACATGATCCTGTCGTCACCCTGAACTTGTTTCAGGGTCCATGGCGCGAGGCCGCATCCTTGCCCTATGGATGCTGAATCAGCGAGGCCATCGCTGAGCCAGCATGTCGGAGGTGACGAGGCGGATGTCATTGCGTTAGGCCGATGAGTATAGGAGCCAACCCATGTCGATCACCCCGTTGATGCCCGTTTATCCGCGGTGCGGATTTCGGCCGGTGCGCGGCGAGGGGTGCTATTTGATTGGTGAAGACGGCAGCCGCGCGCTCGATTTTGCCGCCGGCATTGCTGTGAATGCGTTCGGGCATGGCCATCCGCATCTGACCCGCGCGATTGCCGAGCAGGCCGCGACGCTGATGCATGTGTCGAACCTCTATGGCAGCCCGCAGGGAGAAGCTTTGGCGCAGCGGATCGTCGACAACAGCTTTGCCGACACTGTCTTTTTCACCAATTCGGGGGTCGAGGCGATCGAGTGCGCGATCAAAACCGCGCGCGCCTATCATGACGCCAATGGCAATCCCGACCGGTACAAGCTGATCACCTTCAAAAACGCGTTCCACGGCCGTTCGCTGGGCGCGATTTCGGCGACCGATCAGGCGAAGATGCGGGGTGGTTTTGAACCGCTGCTCCCCGGCTTTGCCTATGCCAAGTTCAACGATCTGGCGGGCGCATTGGCGCTGATCGATGACGAGACAGCGGGCTTCCTGGTCGAAACGGTTCAGGGCGAGGGCGGGATGACGGCGGGCACGCCCGAGTTTATCCAGGGGCTGCGCAAGGCGTGTGACGAGCATGGCCTGCTGCTGATCCTCGACGAAATCCAGTGCGGCTATGGCCGGACGGGCAAGATGTGGGCCTATGAACATTATGGCATCACCCCCGATATTTTGACGTCGGCCAAGGGCATCGGCGGCGGCTTTCCGCTCGGTGCCTGCCTTGCGACCGAGGAAGCGGCGAAGGGCATGGTGGTTGGCACCCATGGTTCAACCTATGGCGGCAATCCGCTGGCGATGGCGGCGGGGCAGGCAGTGCTGGACGTGATGCTGGAGCCGGGCTTTCTGGAGCATGTTACCGCGATGGGCGACCGGCTGCGCGCCGCGTTCGAGCAGCTGATCCCCAATCATGACGAGCTGTTCGAGGAAATCCGGGGCAAGGGATTGATGCTAGGCATCAAGATGAAGGAACCGGCGGTCAGCCGCGATTTCGTCGCCCATCTGCGCGACAACCACGGGTTGCTGACGGTAGCGGCGGGCGAGAATGTTTTCCGCGTGCTGCCGCCGTTGATCATCGACGAAAGCCATATCGCCGAATGCATCGAACGGCTGTCGGCGGGTGCGGCGAGTTACGTAGCGCCGGTGACGGCGTGACAAACCGTCACCC
>JACEST010000109.1 GCA_013911715.1 Sphingopyxis sp.
CGCTAGGCAGGCGGATCAGCCGTTTGCCGGGCTCGATCGTATCGACCGCGTCCGCTGGTTCGGGCGCGGCTGCCGCGTCGCTTGCGTCCGCCGCGCGTGCTGCCGATCCCCGCTCCACGCCGTCAGCCTCCTCGCAGGCCGGTGATGTTGGCGGCATAGGCAGCGGGGCCGCCGCGAAAGGTTGCGGTGCCCGCCACCAGCACATCGGCACCGGCCGCAATGGCCAGCGGCGCAGTGGCGGCGTCGATGCCGCCGTCGACCTCCAGCCGGATATCGCGGCCCGATTTGTCGATCATCTTGCGCACCGCTTCGATCTTCTTGAGCTGGCTGGTGATGAAGCTTTGCCCACCGAACCCGGGATTGACGCTCATGACGAGAACCAGATCGATATCGTCGATCAGATAGTCGAGCATCTTGGCGGGGGTTGCGGGATTGAGCGAGATGCCCGCCAGCTTGCCGAGCGCCTTGATCCGCTGGACGGTGCGGTGGACGTGCGGGCCAGCCTCGGGATGCACCGTGATGATGTCGGCTCCGGCTTCGGCGAAAGCGTCGAGGAAGCCGTCGACAGGCGAAATCATCAGATGGACGTCGAAGGGCAATTTGCTGTGCGGGCGCAATGCCTTTACCACCGCCGGACCGATGGTCAGGTTGGGCACGAAATGGCCATCCATCACATCGACATGGACCCAGTCAGCCCCCGCCGCCTCGATCGCGGCGACTTCCTCGCCCAGCCGGGCAAAATCGGCAGAGAGAATCGATGGTGCGATGCGGATCGGGGACGGGGCTGTCGGGGACATGACCAGCCTTTAACTATGTCCCGTGGTGCGGGCAAGCGCGGTGAACATACTAGGGTCAGGACCCTAGCCCTAGCGGCGGCGTTTGGGTTTGTCCTGATCGTTAGCTGCGCCCCATTGCCAGCGCCACCCGCCCTCAGTGCGCGCCGCATAGAGCGGGAATGGTGCCACTGCGACGAGGATTACCAGTGGGATCAGCACCTGCGGGCGATCTTTCAACAGCATCGCAAGGCCGCCCATTGCCGCCACATGCGCAGCGAGCACCACCCAGCCCTGCCATTTCATCGGCAGGCCCGCGCCAATCCCATGCGATTTCGCGCGAAACCAGGGTCCTTTTTCCAGAAACAGGTGCAGCATCACATCACTCCTTGCAGTCTCGCCTCATTCATAGCCCGACCCTTCGCGCAGCGGAGGGCGCCCGCGCTTGGGGCCTTGTTGCACCGCCAGCTTCACCCCGCGCCGCGCCAGTGCTTCGCGCAGCAGCACTTCGATCTGCGCATTGGCACTGCGCAGTTCGTCCGCAGCGGCACGCTCGATGGCCGCGTAAAGCGCGGGGTCGAGGCGCAGGGGAAAGGCTTTTTTGGCGGACATTATCAATTGATTCTACCTTAACCCCGTCCGCCCTGAGCTTGTCGAAGGGCTGTCTTTTTCTTCTTGCCCAGTCAAAGAAAAGGACAGGGCTTCGGCAAGCTCAGCCCAGACGGTTTGGGGGATTAATAGAGGCTTCCGGCGTTAACCACCGGCTGCGTATCGCGTTCGCCGCACAGCACGACCATCAGGTTCGACACCATCGCCGCCTTGCGCTCGTCGTCGAGCTCGACGACCTTTTTCTCGCTCAGCTGGGTCAGCGCCATTTCGACCATCGTCACTGCGCCCTCGACCAGCTTCTTGCGCGCGCTGATGACCGCTTCGGCCTGTTGACGGCGCAGCATCGCGCCGGCGATTTCGGGGGCATAGGCGAGGTGGGTGAGGCCACATTCATCGACGGTAATCCCTGCGACCGACAATCTCTCGATCAAGGCCAGGCGCAGTTCGCCGCCGACCTCGTCATGATTGCCGCGCAGCGTCACTTCGAGATGTTCGATATCGTCATAGGGATAGCGCGAGCCGATCGAGCGCACCGCGGCCTCGATCTGCGCCATCACAAATTCCTTATAATCATCGACGTCGAACAGCGCCTGCGCGGTGTCGGTGACGCGCCAGACCACCTGCGCAGCCATTTCGATGGGGTTGCCGCGCAAATCGTTGACCTTGATCTTGTCCGAAATGACATTGTTGGCGCGCACCGCAATTTTCTTGCGGCTGAGCCAGGGGAGAACCCAGCGCAGCCCCTCGGTCCGGTCGGTGCCCTTATATGCGCCGAACAGCTGGATCGCGGCGGCCTCGTTGGGGTTGATGAGGTAGAATCCCGACAGGATCAGCGTGCCCAATATGGCGCTGGCGACGACCACGCCCCATTTCCAGCCGACCTCTGCGCCGTTCACATTGCTGATGCCTGCCCACAGCGCAAGCCCCAGCAGCAGGAACCAGATCAGCAGCATCAGATACCCACTGTGCGTCGCAGCCCGGACTTCCTGGCTGCGGTTGAGGGCTGGGGTAGCATTGGTCATGATTCGCCTCCGAGTCGATATAATTATGATATCATGTTTATATCAAACTCGACGGCGGTCAAGCCGGTTCGTCACTCGGGCAGCGGGTCACCAAAATGCGTCAGCGCGGCGCGCGCAATCGGTTCGCCCCATTCTTGTACAAAATGGCCCCCGCCCTCGATTTCCATTGGCGGCGGGCAGCCTTTGATCAGCTTGTTCAGGCTCATCATCGCGGGCGGACCGAGCACTGGATCGGCCATGCCGATGGCCATGAAGCTGAGGCCGGCCCAATCCTCAGACCAGAACTTGGCCGCCGCCTGGCTGACCTCGACGCCCTCCATATCGGGTTCGACGGGGACGAGTGCGGGGAAAATCTGGGCTCCCGCCTTATATTCCGGGCCGGGATAGGGCGCGTCATAGGCGGCGACTTCGGCGTCGGTCAGGTGCGGGGTGCCGCGCTTGATGAGCGCGCCGATGGGCAGGTCGGGCGTCGACAGCGCATAATTTTTCCACATTTTGAACCCCTCGGTCATCCCGCGCCCCAACCCCAGCCCGGTGTTCATGACGATCAGGCGCGCGAGGCGCGGGCGGAAGCCGGGGTCGACGGGCAGGGTGAGACCGAGCAACCCGCCCCAATCCTGCACCACCAGCGTGATGTTCTGAAGGTCGAGCCGTTCGACCAGCGCGAGCAGCGAATCGCGGTGGAAGGTGAAGCTGTAATCCGACTGGTTGACCGGCTTGTCGCTGCGCCCGAAACCGAACAGGTCGGGCGCGATGACGCGCGCGCCGCTGGCCAGAAACATGGGGATCATGCGGCGATAGAGGAAGGACCAGCTGGGTTCGCCGTGGAGGCACAGAAAGGTGCGCATCGCGTCTTCCGGCCCGGCATCGACCCACGCCATGCGCAGGCCCGCATAGCCCGGCAGATCGTCGGCATAATGCACGGGATAATCGAAGTCGGGGATATTGGCGAAGGCTTCGTCGGGCGTGCGCAGGGCAGTGATGGTCATCGGGGCCGGTCCTCTTTGGGTGGATTCGGCCCCGATGATGCCGGTCAATTGGTGATCGGGAAACCCCGCTTTTTCAGGAGTGCGGTGACGTCGGGATCGCGGCCGCGAAACGCGCGATAGGCCTCGATCCGGTCGGTTTCGTTGCCGGTTTCGAGCAAGATGGTGCGGAAGCGGTCGGCAACCTTACGGTCCCACACGCTGCCGGCTTCCTCGAACGCTGCCCAGGTGTCGGCGTCCATCGTTTCGGACCAGAGATAGCTGTAATAGCCCGCCGAATAGGCGTCTGAGCTGAACAAATGGCCGAACTGCGGCAGGCGGTGGCGCATCACGATTTCGCGCGGCATGCCCATGCTGGTCAGCGTCTGGCGCTCGAATGCGTCGATGTCGGTCACCGGGGTGGTGCGGTTGTGGAGCTTCATGTCGACAATCGCGCTCGACAGATATTCGACCGTGGCAAAGCCCTGGTTGAATTTGTCGCTCGCCTTGATCTTGTCGACCAGCGCCTGCGGGATCGGCTTGCCAGTCTGATAATGCAGCGCAAAGCGCGACAGGATTTCGGGCGTCAGCAGCCAGTTTTCGTGCACCTGGCTCGGATATTCCACAAAATCGCGCGGGACGCCGCCGAGCGCGGGATATTTGACCTTGTACAACAGGAAATGGATGCCGTGGCCGAATTCGTGAAAAAGGGTGCTGGCATCGTCGAGGCTGATCAGCGTCGGTTCGGCGCCCGCGCCTGCGGTGAAATTATTATTGTTTGATGCGAGCACATTGCGCGTCCCGCCAAGCTCGCGGTAGCTGCGATAAGTGGTCATCCACGCGCCCGAGCGTTTGCCGTCGCGCGCGAAATTGTCGAGGTAGAAGACGCCGATATTCTCGCCCGTGTTGAGGTGATAGACCTCGAACGTCCGCACCTTGGGGTCGAACACCGGGATGGTGCCGGTGTTTTCGCGGAAGCCCATGTCGTAAAGCTGGCCCGCCATCCAGAACATGCCGTCGACGAGGCGGTCGAGCTGGAGATAGGGTTTAATCTCGCTTTCATCGAGGTCATATTTCGCCTTGCGCACTTTCTCGGCGTAAAAGCGATAATCCCACGGCTCGATGGTGAGCTTCGCGCTTTTGCCGGCCTTGGCATCGGCGTCGGCAATCGCCTGCATGTCGGCGACCTCTTCCTTCACCCGGCCGACGGCGGCGGGCCAGACCTTCATCATCAGATCCATCGCCTTGTCGGGCGATTTTGCCATGGTGTCGTCCATGCGGTAATGCGCGTGGGTGGGGAAACCGAGCAGTTCGGCGCGTGCCTGTCGGATATTGAGGATTTCGGCGATCAGTTCGTTGGTGTCGTTGGCATCGCCATTGTCGCCGCGCCCGACGAACGCCTTGAACACGCGCTCGCGCAAAGCCCGATTGGTGGCATATTGCAGCACCGGCTGCGCCGCCGAGCGGGTGTTTTTGATGGCAAATTGGCCGGGTTTGCCATTGGCCTCGGCCGCCGCCTTGAACGAGGCGACCAACGCTGGCTCAAGCCCGTCAAGCTCCTTCGCATCGGTGATGAAGGTGTAAAGCTTCTCATCGGCGAGCAGTTTCGACGAGAATTGCGAGAAGAGCCCCTCGAGCTGGGCATTCATCGCCACCAGTTTTTCCCGTCCCTCGGGCGACAGGTTCGCGCCGTTGCGCACCATTTCCTCATATTCGCGCGTCACGATCCGCTGCTGCTGCGCGTCGAGCCCGCTGGTTTTGCGCGCATCGTAAACCGCTTTGTAACGCGCGACCAAATTGGGTTGCAGGAACAATTCGGTGTAGAAGGTGGAGATTTTGGGGCTCCACTCGGCGTCGATTTCCTCGACACGGCTGTTCGACAGGTTCGACGATTGCACGCCCCACAGCGAAAAGACGCGGTCCATGGTCGCGCCTGCCAGCATCATCGGGACATGGGTGTTTTCAAAGGTCGGGGCGGCGGGGTTATTGATGATGGCAGCGACCTCGGCCTTCACCTCGGCCATTCCGGCTTCGAACGCTCCGGGGAACAGGTCGGGCTGCATCTTGTCCCACGGCGGCACCCCGCCATAGGGGCCGGTCCAGTTGGCGGTCAGCGCATTGCCCGCGGGCTCGGGCGCCTCGGCGGCGGGCGGCGCAGTTTCGGTGGTGGCGGTGTCGGTCATCGTCGCACATCCGGTGAGCAGGGTGGTGGAAGCAAGCAGGGCGGTCAGCGGCAAGCGCATGGCATTTCTCTCCGTGGGGGTCGTTGCTGGTGCAACTATGTGGTGGGGGATTAACCGGAAATGTCGCGGGGGTGCAAGCGGCGCAGGGCAATTCTCATCCTGCGAACGGAGTGGCGATCAGTCCGGGGACATCGACGCGGAAGGCGAACAGGCCGCCCGCGTACGGTTCGCGTGCCAGTTGTTCGTCGGACAGCCCCTTGCGCGCGCTGGTGACAAAGGCGGTGCGGCCATCGTCGCCGCCAAAGCCGATCATCGTCGGGCGGCTGACGGGCAAGTCGATGGTTTGCAGCAGCTCGCCAGCAGGCGACAGCCGCACGACGCGGCCGCCGTCGAACAGCGCCGACCACAGGCACCCTTCGGCATCGACCGCCGCGCCGTCGGGGCGGCCGGTGCCATGGGTGAACTGGTGGAAGATGCGCGGTGGGCCGAGCGTGCCGGTGGCGGGGTCAAGGTCGAACGCGCGGATCGCGTGGGTCGGCGTGTCGGCGTGATAGAAGGTGCGGCCATCGGGGCTGAACGCCGCGCCGTTGCACGTGGTCATCCCGCCGATGATGCGTGCCGCGCTGCCGTCCGGCGCAATGCGATAGAGCGCGGCGTCGTGCGTCGCCTTGGCCTCGTCGACGCTGCCCAGCCACCAATTGCCGTGCGCGTCGGTGGCGGCGTCGTTGCAGCGATAGTCGGGCTGGTCGGCCAGGAATGGCGGCCCAAGTGGGCGCAGCGGCGCGTCCCAATCGTCGATTACCGCGACGCCGTCGCGCATGCCGAGCACGAGGCCCCCGGCCGCGCGCGGGGCGACGCAGGCGACGGGCTGGTCGAACTGGCGTGTGGTGTTGACGCCGGTGGCGGGGTCAAAGCGGTGCAGGCGCTGCGCGGCAATATCGACCCAATAGAGGCAGGCATCGCGCACAGACCAGCGCGGCGATTCGCCAAGGTCGGCGTGGGCATCGAGGAGGAGGGTGGACATGGGGTGGGGATAGGCGAGGATGCTTTGAG
>JACEST010000011.1 GCA_013911715.1 Sphingopyxis sp.
GGCTTTGACCGTGCGGGCCATGTCGATAAGCAGATCGCGGAAGGGCTGCGGCGTTCCGATGCGTGGCGAGCTGTCTGTTCCGCCGCCGCGCGCGCCAACTTCGCCAAGCCGCTTTGCCCTGGCTAAGCCCATGCGATCGATAACAGCCGGGTCCAGTTTGGCCTCGCTCTTGCCCCAATCCAGTTCGGGCAGATCGCAGCGCACCGCATAAAGCCATGTCGGCTTGCGGGCATAGTGACCATAGCGCCCTTGCTCTACACAGCACGTCCAGCCGCCGTCCCAATCAGCCATGACCCAGCCGCCCGTTCGCGCTGGGGCATTTAGCCCAAAGTGCGCCCATGCGTGGCTGCCGTGAGGATGCTCTAGCACCCCCCCCCATGTGCGAACGGATGCGAGTGCAGCAGCGAAACAGCCGCCATCATCGCCTTTAACCTTGCGCTGCCCGGTGCGCTTGACGGTCAAGGGCTGGCCGAACCACATCTTGCCCCAACGCTGGCAGGGAGGATGCGCGACAACCGGCCACGGACCATCATAGAGCCGCGCGTCCCGTTGCTGGTCCCAAGGGTCCACATCGGGCAAATCCCAATAGCAGCCGCCCTTCTCGACATAGAGCGCCGCAATCACAACCCATCCCCCATCCACGCCACCACAGCAGGCACAATCAGCACAGCAAGGGTGATGAGGAGGATGGCGAGAGCGCGGAGAAAGTGGGTCATGGCGCGATCTCCCCACAGCCGCGGCCTACTTGCCCAGTATCGCGCTCGTCAACAAAGTCGCGCCAGTGCCGCCATCCTTGCGGGCAATGGAAACCCCATTCGCGCAGCTTCGGGCCGGTGATGAAAAGCGACACCGCATTTTGACCTGGCAGGACTTCAAGGCGGTGCGCGTCGGTGGCTTTGCGGGTAACAATGTCGCCAGCCGACCGGACAAACGCACCTGTCGGTGTGTGCTCGACATAGGAGCCGATCAAAAGCTGGCTGGTGTTATCCCAAGGATGGTCATGCAGCGCTCGGTCATCGTCGCTGCGGTTGATTTCGTGCAGATAGACGTTGCAACCATCGTTGCGCGGGACAATCCACCAGCGGCGCAGATAATTGTCGCCGATAATGAAATCAGGAACGCGCACCTGAATTATACCGCGCGCCCATGCCTGCAAATCTTCCAGCGAGGCGGTATAGGTGCCGCTCATAGCGCCGCCCCATCAAGACAGTGCTCCAAAGTTCGCAATGAACCTCGACCGTGACCGGAACGCGAACAGATGGCGCCAAACCCTCTGCCCGTGCGCTGCCGTGCGACGGATAACTGCGCTATGCGATCAGGAGCATCGTTTTCGGGAGGCAGGGGCCGGAGGTTCGAATCCTCTCTCCCCGACCATTATATCGGCGACTAATAAGTCGTTGTTTTTATTGAAAAAAATCAACCATTTTTGACCTGTGCAGGAACTGTGTAGATTTTTTTTGGTCTGCTTCGAGTTTCGGCGGCGTAATCCCGCCGCTTCCATCCCGAGAATCGACCGACAATTGGTCCACCCGAAGGGCGGACGGAAACACAGCGAACGTATAGCAGCAAGCCCATCAGCCTTTGTTGGCCGCGCACGCCTCGTCTTGATGTCTGCGCGAGCGATCTTGGCATTGCGTCCCATACCGTGCGGGAAATTGTTCACTCTGTCCGACACAAGGCGCAATCCTGCGAAGCGGCGGATGTCATCGCCCGAACGCATCTGGCAGAAATAGACCGCAAGATCGGCGACCTCGCCGCTCTGCGAACCGAACTCGACTGTGTGTTCGAGATCAAAACTGTAACTTTCCGAAAGGGTAATGCGAATTGACAATCATCCTCCATCCGCCCATTTTAGGTTTCGAATGAAAACACTGTTTCGCCATCTCTTGCTGCTTGGGGCCATGTTTGGCCTCTTGTGGCAAGGCGTGGCCTATGCGTCGCCGCCTTGCGCGGAGATGCAGCAGGAGCAAAGCGCCGCCGCCTCGGCGATGGCGGGCATGGCGGATTGCATGGAAGCCGAAAAGCAATCGCGCGACAATGCGCCGCCCTGCAAGGATATGAAGGCTGGCTGCTTTGCTATGGTCGGCTGCACGTCGCTGGTGGGGCTTGGCGCATTGCCAATTGCCGTTGATGCGCCGGTCAGTGCCACTTCCTCCTTTGACTTGGCTGCAAGCCCGGTCCTGATCGGGCGCAACGAAGCTCCCATACCCGATCCCCCCTCTATCCTTGGCTGAACCAACGGGCGTCCGGCAGCTTTGATGCTGCTGCGGACGCAAAATTGATTCAACCAAGGATATTCAACATGAAAATTTTACTGACTATCGCTGCAACACTTGCGGCATTCACCTCCGTATCGGCTCAAGCGGCAAATGATCGCGGCCCCGGCCACTATGAATGGCAATCGCGCCCGACACCGGGACCGAATAAATCCAACCTGCCTTCGCGCGTCCGGGTATGGGTCAAGGATGACCAGGCCCGCATGGCCAATTGCGATTGCGACATGATGAAGGTCGCTGCTGCCGATTGCATGATGATGCCCGGCAAAGGCGCTGCTCCCTCCAACGGCTGACGGATGCTGCCCCGGTCCGCGCTTCGAGAGTGGGCCGGGGCGATCCCGTTCACCTTTCAAAGTAATTGGGGGGATATTTCATGCACAAAATTATTGGTGTGGCGCTGCTGTTGTTGCCTGTCACGCTTCATGCCGAGCCGCTGACGTTCGATGCCGCTCTTCAGCGCGCGCAAAGCGAAGCTCCGAGTCTGAAAGGGCGTGAGGCAGGCGTTACCGCCGCGCAGTCTGCCGCGATTGCGGCTGACCGGCTTCCCGATCCGACGCTGGACGTCGGCATCCGGGATTTTCCCGTAACGGGACCAGATGCCGGACGCTTCAATCGCGACGATTTCACCATGACGACGATTGGCGTGAGCCAGCAGTTCATCAATCCTGCCAAACGCCACGCACGCGCCGCGCGAGCGGGTGCTGATATTGGCATCGCCGAAGCCGGGGTTGAGGTGGAAGCGCGGAACATCCGTTTGGAAACCGCGCTCGCGTGGGTCGATCTTTATTACGGAGAGCGGCAACTGAACGAACTCAAATTGCTCGATCAAAGCCTGAGCGACCTCCAATCGACGGTGACCGCGCGGCTTACCTCGGGCAGTGCGCGGCCTTCTCAATCCCTCGAACCAGACCAATTACGTGCGCAAGTGAACGACCGGCGCATTGCATTGGTGGCTGAGATTGCCAAGGCACGAGCGAGGCTGTCACGTTACACTGGTGATCCCGATCCTTCTGTCGCTGGAGCGCCGCCTGAACTCACGATCAATCGGGCCGCGTTGCTCGCAGGCGTTGGTGATTTACCAAGCCTGCGCTCGCTCGATGCCCAAACCGCAGCAATGGATGCCGAAACCAGATTGGCACGGGCCGACAAGACGCCTGACTGGAAAGTCAGCGCAACTTACGGTCGCCGTGAACCCAATTTCGGCGATCTATTCTCGGTCGGTGTCTCGATTGACCTTCCGCTGTTCGGGCGCAAGCGCCAAGACCCTAAAATCGCGGCACGGGCAAGCGAGGCCGAGCGCGCCCGCTTCGACCGGCTGGCTGGTGAACGCGAGGCAATTGCGGCGCTGGAAAGTGACTTGGCCGAACATGCCATGCACCACGCGCGTCTGGAGAATGCGCGCGATAATCTGGTGCCGCTTGCCCGGAAGCGGGCAAAGCTCGACTTTGACAGCTACGGTGCTGGCACCGTCGATCTGGGAACGGCGTTGCTGGCAACGCTCACGGTTGCCGAGGCCGAAGTCGATTTGCTCGTCCGCGAGGCCGAAGTCGCCCGCGACGCTATTCGTATCAACATAACTTATGCGGGAGATCGGCCATGACCGACACGACACACGCAGCGCGGTGGCGTGCTGGAATACTGGCTGCGACTTTGATTGCCGGCGGTGGTGGATATTATCTGGGTCAGCGCGGGGATGCACCCGCCGCGCCTGCTAAAAGCGCAGATGGCTGCGAGGCTCTTTATTACTACGATCCGATGTTTCCGCAGCAAAAATTCGACAAGCCCGGAAAATCGCCGTTCATGGATATGGAGCTTGAGCCCAAATGTGCAGATGGCGGCAGCGCAGCTTCGGGGATGGCGCAGGGCGTTAGCATTGACCCGTCTGCCATGCAGAATTTGGGTATTCGAGTCGTCGCTGCACAAATGGGAAGCCTTGCCGCTACGCTCAACGTCACCGGCACGGTCGATTTCAACCAGCGCGATGTAGCGAATATACAGGCGCGTTCGGGCGGTTTCGTGTCTCGCGTCTATGCCCGCGCGCCCGGTGATGTCGTGCGCGCAGGCTCCCCGATTGCCGACGTGCAATTGCCCGAATGGGGCGGCGCGCAAACCGAGTTTCTGAGCGTCAAGCGTCTCGGCAGGCCCGATTTGACTGCCGCCGCGCGCCAGCGGCTTCGACTGATGGGCATGTCGGACGGTCTGATTTCCAGCGTCGAGCGCAGCGGGCGAACCAATGGCACTATCACCATTACGTCGCCGATTTCAGGGGTGATTCAGACGCTTGATGCGCGCGCTGGCGTGACCTTGAGTCAAGGCCAGACTTTGGCACAAGTGACGGGGCTTGGCACGGTTTGGCTTAATGCCGCCGTTCCCGAAGCCCAGGCAGGCGCGGTTCGCATCGGACAAAGCGCCACCGCGACCCTCACCGCATTTCCGGGCGAGACATTTGGCGGGCGGATCGTCGCCATCCTGCCAACCGCACAAGCCGATAGCCGCACGCTCACCGTTCGTATTGAGCTTGCCAATCGCGGCGGTCGTCTTCGCCCAGGCATGTTTGCAGGCGTGGCGCTTGGCGGTGATGCAAGGCCAGCGCTGCTCGTTCCAAGCGAAGCCGTCATCCGCACCGGCACACGCGCAATTGTAATGCTGGCAATGGGCGATGGCCGTTATCATCCGGCAGAAATCAGAACGGGCCGCGAAGGTGGCGGAAAGACGGAAATTATCGAAGGCTTGGCGGTTGGCGAGAAAGTTGTCGCGTCGGGTCAGTTCCTGCTCGATTCCGAAGCCAGCCTGACCGGCATTGAAGTTCGCCCACTTGGCGGTGCGAAATGATCGAAGCCATCATCCGCTGGTCGGTAAAGGCACGTGGGCTTGTCGTGGTCGCTGCGCTCGTCCTAACGGTCATCGGCATTGGCGCGGTGCGAACAACGCCGGTCGATGCGCTGCCCGATCTTTCCGATGTGCAGGTCATCATCCGCACGACGTATCCGGGGCAAGCGCCGCAGATTGTCGAGAATCAGGTTACCTATCCGCTCACAACGACGATGCTGTCGGTTCCCGGTGCGCGTGTCGTGCGCGGTTATTCGTTCGTTGGCGACAGCTTTGTCTATGTGCTGTTTGAGGATGGCACGGATTTATATTGGGCGCGCAGTCGCGTTCTGGAATATCTATCCCAAGTGCAAGGCCGCCTGCCAACGGGTGCGACCGCCTCACTCGGCCCCGATGCGACCGGCGTAGGCTGGATTTACGAATATGCGTTGGTCGATAAAACCGGGCGGCATGATCTCGCGCAGCTCCGCAGCATTCAGGACTGGTTCCTGCGCTATGAGTTGAAGGCTGTTCCCGGTGTGGCCGAAGTCGCCAGCATTGGGGGAATGGTCAAGCAATATCAGGTCGTGGTCGATCCGCAGAAACTTGCCTCTTACGGTGTCACAGCAAGCGAAGTCTCCGACGCCATGAAACGCGCCAATCAGGAAACAGGCGGTGCGGTCGTTGAAATGGCCGAGGCTGAATATGTCGTCCGCGCCACCGGTTATCTCAAAACACTGGATGATTTCCGCGCGGTGCCGGTGCGCAGTGCGTCAGGCGGCATAGCTGTTACGGTCGGCGATGTTGCCACGGTGCAAATCGGTCCCGACATGCGGCGCGGGATTGCCGAATTGAATGGTGAAGGCGAAGTCGCAGGCGGCGTGATCGTCATGCGGCAGGGCAAGAACGCCCGCGAAGTCATCGAAGGCGTGCGAGCCAAGCTGGCAGAATTAAAGGCCGGTCTTCCCAAGGGTGTCGAGATTGTCACCACCTACGATCGTTCGGGCCTCATCGACCGCGCGGTTGAGAACCTCACGTCCAAATTGTTCGAGGAGTTTGCAATCGTGGCGCTCGTCTGCGGGCTGTTCCTATGGCACGCAAGATCGGCGCTGGTGGCTATCCTCACGCTACCGCTTGGCATCCTGATCGCCTTCATCGTGATGCGGGTGCAAGGGTTGAACGCCAACATCCTGTCACTCGGCGGTATCGCGATTGCTATCGGCGCGATGGTCGATGCAGCGGTTGTGATGATTGAGAACGCCCACAAGCATCTCGAACGCTGGGCGCATGACAACCCAGACAGGGAATTGAAGGGCGAGGAACGCTGGCGAGTCATCACGGATGCCGCCGCCGAAGTTGGGCCAGCTCTCTTTCTGAGTCTGCTCATCATCACCTTCTCGTTCATCCCTATTTTCTCGTTGCAAGGGCAGGAAGGACGGTTGTTTGCGCCGCTCGCCTTCACCAAGACCTATGCGATGGCGGCGGCGGCAATATTGTCGATCACGCTGGTTCCGGTACTGATGGGCTGGCTCATCCGGGGCAGGATTCCTGCCGAAGACAGTAACCCGATTAACCGTTGGCTAACCCGCATTTATCAGCCTGCGCTCGATTGGGTATTGGAGAAGCCCAAACAAGCCTTACTGATTGCTGGCCTTATATTCGCATCCAGCCTGTGGCCGATCTGGCAGACCGGCGGCGAGTTCATGCCGCAAATGAACGAAGGCGACTTGCTGTATATGCCCTCTGCGCTTCCGGGGATTTCTACGGCCAAAGCGTCGATGCTCCTCCAGCAAACTGACCGGCTTATCAAGACCGTGCCAGAGGTGGAAAGCGTGTTCGGCAAGGCAGGCCGCGCCGATACCGCAACCGACCCGGCACCGCTCGAAATGTTTGAAACCACGATCCGGTTCAAGCCGAAGAGCGAATGGCGTGCTGGCATGACTCAGGAAAAACTTATCGACGCGCTCGATGATGTCGTCAAAGTTCCGGGCCTCGCCAATTTCTGGATACCGCCGATCCGTAACCGGATTGATATGCTGGCAACAGGGATCAAAAGCCCGATTGGTATCAAGGTGTCGGGCTCGAACCTCGAAGAGATAGACCGCACCGCGCGTGAGATCGAGGCGGTGGCAAAGACGGTGCCGGGGATCAGTTCGGCATTGGCCGAACGGCTTTCGGGCGGGCGCTATATCGACGTTGCCATCAACCGTGCGAGCGCCGCGCGCTACGGCATGAATGTCGCCGATGTGCAGGCCGTCGTATCAGGCGTAATCGGCGGCGAGGTGATCGGGCAAACCGTAGAGGGTTTGGCGCGCTATCCCATCAATGTGCGCTACCCCCGCGAAATCCGTGACAGTCTGGACGACATAATCAATCTGCCGGTGCTGACGCCTTCACGCCAACAAATCACACTAGGAACGGTAGCCGATGTTCGCATCACCAACGGCCCGCCAATGCTGCGCAGCGAAAATGGCCGCCCCGCAACATGGGTGTATATCGACGGGCGTGGCCGCGCACTCACCGAGATTGTCGGCGATCTGCAACGGGCTGTGGCAGAAAAGGTCAAGCTGCCGCCCGGAATCAGCGTTGCCTATACTGGCCAATTCGAGTTTCTGGAACGCGCAACACAACGGTTGAAGATCGTTGTCCCGGCGACCCTCCTCATCATTTTTGCGCTGCTCTACGCGACATTCCGCCGCTGGGATGAAGCCGCGCTCATCATGGCGACGTTGCCGTTCGCACTCACCGGCGGAGTATGGTTGCTCTATCTACTTGGCTATAATCAGTCAGTTGCAACCGGCGTCGGGTTCATCGCACTGGCGGGGGTTTCTGCCGAGTTTGGCGTGGTGATGCTGATCTACCTCAAACACGCGCTGGCCGAGCGTAAACCCGAAGATGTCGAGATTGCTGTCCGCGAAGGCGCGCTTCTGCGCGTCCGGCCAAAGGCAATGACAGTGGCAGTGATCCTTGCCGGTCTATTTCCGATCCTGATCGGCAGCGGCACCGGCTCCGAAGTGATGAGCCGGATCGCTGCCCCCATGATCGGTGGGATGATCACCGCGCCGTTGCTCTCTATGCTTATCATCCCCGCCGCCTATCTGCTGATGCGGCGGCAGAAAACTCAAGTTCAACAACAAGGAGAAGTAATGTGAAAAAGACCCTGATGATCGCCGCTATGCTGACCGCACCAGTTATTTTGTCCGGCTGTGATAAAAAGGCTGAAGCCCCGAAAGCGGAGACCTCGCCAGACGCGATGGGAGATATGGCGATGCCCGCAGAAGCGAAAATGGTCAAAGGCACTGGAACTGTCACCGCAATCGACCCGGCATCAGGCAAAATCACTCTCAAACATGACGCGATACCTGCCGTTGAATGGCCTGCAATGACTATGGGTTTCTCCGCAAAACCAGAACTGCTCAATGGCGTTGCCGTGGGCGACAAGGTTGGTTTCGACCTGACCGTCACTGGCAACGCCGGAGAAGTGACGTCGATCCAAAAACAATGAAGCGTTGAAGCATCAGAGTCCGCCGCGCGACCCGCTAGAGTTTGGGAAGGCGTCGGACGACTGGTGAGGATTGAATTATGGCCGTGTCAGTCGATGCGAACGGCACGAAACGATCAACCACGGTTTGAAGTTCGTGTTCATCATTGACCACGACTTTTGCGATGAAGCAGTCTTGACCCGTCACTCGATCTGCTTCGACGACTTCCGGTGAATCGGCGAGCATCGTCTCCAATTTCATCACTTGGCCGGGCAACGCGTTTAAACGCACATAAGCCGAAGTGCCAAGGCCGAATACCTTGGGGTCGATCAGCACCCCATATCCCAGGATCGCGCCCGCATCCTTCAACTTGAGAATGCGTTCGCTCACGCTGGGGCTGGACATGTCAATTAGAATGGCAAGTTCCCGGATGGTCATGCGGCCATCTTCGGTCAGTGCCACGATTATAGCTCGATCAATCTTGTCGAGTTGCCGGATTACATAACGGCTTCGATTCATAGTTCTGCCCCTAGCTGGTTGACGCCAGCGGGGCCTTGGGTTTGCGAAGGCGAATGTTCGATTTCGCCTTACTTGTGTGAGCAGGCCTCAAGAATCGACTGTCAGCGAACATACCTAGCGACGCGAGGAACATTGTCCGCAGCATCAAGATTGAAGGTCAAAAGCCACTACGGCTTTCGACAGGCGAGCCGAAACGCCCTTAACGCCTTCGTGATTCCATAGCTGACCGTTTCGCCCGACGGCTATCAATAGTTCGATAAACAAACGGGATAGTCTTTAACGAATTCAGCAAGTCGGGAGCGATACACGATGACGGGGCGAGCGCCACAAGAATTGGTCCTCAAGGCAGAAGGTAAAAGCCTGTAATGGCCTATTCTGCGACTGCCTTGCTTGCACTGGCGTCGCAATGCGCACCAAGTGTTGCACCCGAAACGGTGCTGGCAATTATCCAGACAGAAAGCAGCGGCGAGCCATTCGCGCTTAATGTAAACGGCGGTCGGCAGCCCGCCCGCCAGAATAGCGCTGCTGATGCCGCTGCAACCGCGCAGCGCTACGTCGCAGCGGGATATTCGGTCGATCTGGGACTTGGTCAAATCAACTCACGCAACATGCGCTGGCTTGGCCTAACATGGGAAACGGTGTTCGACCCCTGCACCAACGTCGCAGCTTTGGCCCGTGTCCTCACCACGAACTACAATTCGGTGAAAGCCGGACGTGATCCACAAACCGCGCTTCGGGTCGCACTCTCGATGTATAATACGGGAAGCCAGACGCGCGGATTTCGGAATGGCTATGTTGCCAAAGTCGAGCGCAACGCGGGCGTATATCAAATGGCCGCGCCCAGCGAGCCGCTGACCGCCACAGCCGCTGCATCCGCCCCCTTCGATCAACGCCCGCTTCTGCTGGCAGAAAACGCGGTGACGGAACCGTGGCCAGTTCAAGTGCGCCAAGCGCCGCCGCCAAGTTGGAACGTCTTTGAACGCGCTGCCTACGACCGCGAAACCCGATTCCTTGCCGAGAACGAAAGGCCCAGCATATGAATATCATCCTGAAAGCCGGGCGCAGCATTGTGGTGTGGCGCGAATCCTGTGCCGCGCGGTTCAACAGCCTTCCCAAGACAAGGCAAAGTGCAATCATCTGGAGCGTGGCGCTATTGGCGGCGATGGCGGTCACGCTCGCAAATCCTGATCCTGCCTACGCGCAAAATCTGGAGAGCTTCGCAAGCAAGGTGCGCGGTTTGCTTTCATCGACCCTGCTGCGCACGTTGGCGGTCATTGCCGTCATCGTCACCGGCCTGCTGTGGTTCACAGGACGTGCCTCAACGGCGGTGCTGGTCACCGTCATTATCGGCATTGCCATCGTGTTTTCGGCGGATGCCATCGTCGGCGCGATTGCGGGATAGCACAATGACCGACGACACCGAAATCCTGACGAAAAATACGCTTTTCCTCGCAGTAACGCGCCCGGCTTTATGGGCGGGCATTCCGATTGAGGCGGCGGTGTTGCTCCTCATCTCAAGCGCGTCGGTGCTGATTTGGAGCAATAGCCCCGTCTATACCGCGTTGGTCGTGGCGTTTGGCTACTCGATCTCGCGGCTGATTGTACGCCACGACGTCAACGCTTTCCGCTTGCTGTTCCTGTGGGGCCGCACCAAAGCTGGCAACCGCAACCGGGCATTCTGGGGCGGAAGCAGCTATTCGCCGCTGCCGCTGGCGGGCTTGCGCCGCAAAGGCTTCGGGCGTCATGTCTAGGCTGCTTTCCTCCAGCAACGCAGTGCCACTCAGGGTTGCGCAGCGTGAGGCCAGCCCGCAAAAATTCCTGCCCTATGCGCGTCACGTCAACGACGAGATGGTGGCGCTCGATTCCGGCGACATCATGTTGACCTTCGAGCTGCAAGGGCGCGCCTTTGAGACCGCCGATGTCCGCGACCTCAACGACTGGCATACCAAACTCAACGGAATGCTGCGTAACCTGCATGACGAACGACTGTCGATCTGGACTCATCTAATCAGGATTCGGGTGGATCAAATCCCAAGCGGCGCATTCAAATCGGGCTTCGCTGCCGATCTCGACCGCGCCTATTTTGCTCGGATCAATCGGGAACGAATGTTCATCAACCGCTTCTTTGCGACGCTGGTGATCCGGCCTGCTGCCACTGGCGGCGACAAGATCATCCAGCTTTTCAAACAAAAGGTCTCAGGCCAGCCCAAACAAGGCCCGATGCTCGACGAGTCCCTTATCGAGCTGCTCGACGACAAGGCCCGCGATTTCGAGAAACTGATGGCGCGCTGCGAACCGCGCCGTTGTGCCATATACGAGCATCGCGGCCTGATGTTTTCAGAAACAATGGAAGTGGCCGACATGGTGATGACCGGCCGCCACCGACGTGTCCCCGTTGTGCGCGGGCATCTCGGCGGTGCGCTCTATCGCTCGCGCACCATCTTTGGCGCAGAAACCATCGAAGTACGCGATGCCGATGCTTCGGCATTTGGCGGGATATTCGGTATCCGCGAATATCCTGCCCAAACCACGCCGCGCCAGTTTGAGGCGCTGCTATCGGTCGATTTCGGGTTCGTGCTGACGCAGAGTTTCACTTTCCTCGGACGAGCGGCGGCAACGGAGAAATTCCGGCTGCGCATGACGCAAATGGAAAATTCGGGTGACCGCGCTGTCAGCCAGGCCGATGCGCTTATTGATGCGGGCGACGACCTGATGTCGAACCGCTTTGTGCTGGGCGATCATCATTTCACGCTCGCGGTCTATGCCGACAGCATGAAGCACTTGCGCGATCATATGTCGGTAGCGCGCGCCGCACTTGCCGACACTGGCATGGTGGCAGCGCGCGAAGGGGCGGCTCTTGAAGCAGCCTATTGGTCGCAGCTCGTCGGTAATTTCGCATGGCGCGCCCGGCCCGCACCGATCACCTCGCTCAACTTCGCAGCATTCTCCCCCTTCCATACCTTCCCGGCAGGCAGTGCCAGCGGCAATCATTGGGGCGATGCCATCGCATTGCTCAAAACCAACGCCCGCAGCCCCTATTTCTTCAATTTCCACAAGGGCGATCTCGGTCATACCCTCATCATTGGGCCATCGGGCGGCGGCAAGACCGTGTTGCTCAATTTCTTGATGGCGCAGACAGAAAAGACAGGCGCACGGCAGATTTTCATCGACAAGGATCGCGGCGCGCAAATCTTCGTACAGGCAAGCGGCGGCACCTATCTCGCGCTCCAAAACGGCGTCCCGACCGGCTTCTCGCCGCTCAAGGCGCTCGCCAATCGCGCAGAGGACAAGAGCTTCCTGTCGCTGTTCATCCGCCAGCTCGTCCGCGCGGACGGCAAGCCGATTTCGGTCCAAGAAGAACGGCTGATCGAGGACGGCATCAGCGCCGTAATGAAACTCGACGTTGCTGATCGTTCGCTCAGCGCGCTTCGTTCAATGCTCGGCATGAAGGATGCTAGCGGCGTCGGTGCACGGCTTGAGAAATGGACGTCTGAAGGATCGCTTGGCTGGGTGTTCGACAATCAGGCAGACTCAATGACGCTAGATGCCCGGTTCATTGGCTTCGACATGACCGACTTTCTCGACAATGCCGATATTCGCACGCCGGTCATGCTGTATCTGTTTCACCGGATCGACCAACTCCTCACCGGCGAGCGGATGGTGATCTGCATCGACGAATTCTGGAAAGCACTCGGCGACGAGGCATTCCGCCGCTTCGCCCAGGACGGTCTCAAAACCTACCGCAAGCGCAACGCCGTGCTGGTGTTCGCCACGCAGTCACCTGCCGACGCGCTCAAGAGCGACATAAGCCATTCGATTCTTGAACAGGTCGCCACTAAAATCATGCTGCCCAACCCGTTCGGGGCGCGGCGCGATTATGTCGAAGGGTTCGCGCTGTCCGAAGCCGAATACAAATTGGTGCGCGAAGAGCTTGCGCCCGAAAGCCACAAATTTCTGGTCAAGCAAGGCCATGACAGCGTCGTGGTCGAACTCGATCTTGCTGGTCTCGATGACGAACTCGCCGTGCTGTCGGGCCGTGCGGAAACCACCGCCGTAGCCGACGAAGTGATTGCCGAGGTGGGGAGCGATCCCGCTGTCTGGCTGTCGATCTTCCACAAACGGAGGCGTCCAAGTTGACTTAAGAGAGAAAGGTAAAGCTATGAAACTAAGTATCAAAATGTTTTGTGCGACATTGGTATTGGCGACCCCGTTGCCCGTATATGCTCAGGGGATGCCTGTCCATGACAGCGCCAATCTCGTCCAGCAAATCAACGCCGTGCGACAGGCACTCCAGATTGTCGCACAGGGCAAAGAGCAAATTGCGGAAGCACAAAAACTTTATCAGGATTTGAATAAGCTAACGGATATTCCTCAGTTAGCACAGCAACTCAAATCCGATGCCTTGCGTGAACTCGACATATCGGGCGGCTCACTTGAAGGCTTTGGCAATGGCAATCTTGATGTCGTCGGCGCGGGGCGTGCCAAGGCTGATACAGTGTATCGTGATTTGCTCAAACAATTGGGCCTATCCGGTTCCGAAACATCGCGCGCCGCCTTCGATCTCAACGCCCGCAATATCGGCATTCAGGCAGGGCTTGCCGAGAACATCGGCGCCGCTGTCACATCGCGAACGGAAGGCCTCGACCAGCTTCGCACCCGGCTAACCACTGCTACGACCGCGAAGGAAGTCGGCGACCTGACCGCGCGGCTGCAACTCGAATCTGCTGCCATGCAGAACGATCAGCTCCGGTTGCAGGCGATAGCTTTGCAACAACAGGCGCAGGAACGCGCGCGCGCCGCAGAGGGAAAGGCAGCTCTTGCCCAAAAGCTCGACGCCGCAAGCCTTTATTACAAGGGCCAGTAAATATGCGCGTCGTCGCCCTTCTTACCGCGATGCTTCTTGCGGGGTGCGGCCAGTCCGCCCCCCAATCGGCAATGCCAGCGCGAAGTTGGGAATATTATGTTGCGCATCCGGCAGAGATCGAACCGATGCAGCAAATTTGCCGCTCATGGTCGGGATCAAGCGCGCCAGGGGGTTCGCAGCCGGCGGTGGTGACGACCAATTGCCGTGCGGCGGCTTTCGCCAAATCGCAGCTCCAACTGACAAAGTGACCGCAACAAAAGGGAATTGAAGGCCGATATGGATTTCAGCGATCATGTTTTTACCACGATGTTTGAGGCGCTCAGCAACGCGCTTGCGGCGATCGTTGGCAAATATGCAGCGGTGATCGGTATTGTGTCGCCTGCGCTGCGTATCGGCATCGTGATCTATATTTCGCTGCTGGGCTACGCGATCATGCGCGGCGCGGTGCAATATCCGTTCCGCGAATATGCCTATCGCGGCTGCCAGCTCGCTTTCCTCTATTTTGCCGTCACCTCGCTCTACGGAACCCAGATCGGCATGTTTGCGCTTGGCGGTCTCCCTAGCCAGTTTGCCAGTGCGCTCGGCGGGGCCGACGTTGGTGGATTGGGCGGGTTTTACGACAAGCTCGCTGGCACCGGCTTTGAAACCGCCAACACCATGCGCAAGATAGCTGCTGATTATCAGGAAACCCAAGGCACGCTGCCCGACATTGGCTATGCGGTCTTCGCAGGCTTCCTCGTGGTGCTCGTCATTATAGCCACGTTGCTCTGCGCTGCGATCGGCTTCGTTATCAGCGCGTTTGGTCTGTTCGCGCTGGCGTTGCTATCCGTGGTCGGTCCGCTTTTCGTGGCGGCTCTGCTCTTCGAGTCGACGCGCGGCTATTTCTTCGCTTGGCTGGGAGCCTGCATCAACTATCTGATGCTGATAGTCTTTGCGCTCGTGCTGACGTTATTCCTCACGCAGACCGGCGATGCGATCATCGCCACCATCTCCGAAAATGACGAGATTGGCATGGCGGCGATCAAGGCGCTGGCCTTTTACGCGCTCGGTTTCTTCTTTTTCCTACAAATTCCGATGCTCGCCGCTTCGCTGGGCGGTGGCGGGCCTGCGCTCGCCAACCAGTTCGCGTCGGCCATCGCAGCGGCAGGCGGCTTCGTCGTCGGCCGCGGCGCAACCGGCGCACAGGCTACCAGCCGCGCGATTGAACGCGGGTTCGCGCGCGGGATTGCCCGGATGCGCACGTCCGGTTCGGTTAGCCGTGGGACAACATAAGGGGATAGAGTGATGCACAAGACACTTTTGAGCATATTGGTCGGAATGGCACTGGTTACGCCAACCGACATTCTCTTAGCGGAACCAAAATCGCCCAAACTTGCCAAGTGTAACGGCAAGCAGCGCCGCCCGGCTAATCCCTATGGCTCGATCCTGCCGACAGTCGATCCTGCGACGGGGACATCAACACCATCCAACCAGCAACAGAGCCAGGGACGCGAACGCGGTGGCGTCGATGTATTTCCGGAGAAAGCGCCGACATCCTCCAGTCCCGTGAAACCAGAGGCCAAGCCTGCCACCCAAGTCCCGCCCATCAGCAGCGCAACCCCGCCAACCCCCAATCGGAGCTGCTGAGCGTCATGGCGGGTGGCGTAACCGACGGGCAAGACCTCAAAGCCTATTTTGCCGAGGCCGCAAGCTGGGATCATGACCGGCTGATCGCCGCCAATCGCTCGAAAAGGCTCGCGTGGACAATTGCAGCCATAGCCAGCGGTCTCGCGATCACTGGGGTAGCGGCGGTGGCGATGCTAACGCCGCTCAAGACCGTCGCGCCCTATGTCATCACCGTCGATAAGGCGACTGGCGCGAGTGAAATTACCTCACCGATGTCGGGCGACCGGCAGATCACCTATAACGAGGCCGTCGCCAAATATTTTCTCGCCGATTATGTCCGTAACCGCGAGGGTTGGATTCCACAGGCACGCCAGGAGTTTTTCGACGGCGTGCTGGCGATGTCATCGCGCGACGAACAGGCGCGCTGGACGGCGTTCTACAGCAAGGTCAATCCCAAATCACCGCAATCGGTCTTCACCGATCTCGACACGGTGTTCGTTGCGATCAAGTCGGTGACCTTCGTTTCAAAGAGCGTCGCGCAGGTGCGCTTCACCAAGACGCTCCAGCGGGGAACGTCCGCGACCGACACCCCGGCCATTGCCACCATAACCTATGACACCACCGACACCCCGACGACCGAACAGCAGCGGTTCAAAAACCCGCTTGGGTTGGAAGTGCAAAGCTACCGCGCCGATCTGGAGGTGACGCAATGAATGCACGACATCATATCGTAGCGATCGCGATGTTGTTCGCGGCGAGCCCAGCTCTCGCCAGCGAAACACCGCGTCCGACCGCGCAAGACAGCCGTATCCGTGAAGTAGTTTACAGCGATGCCCAGGTTTACCGCGTTGTCGGCGTTTTCCGTTCGGCCACGCAAATCGTGTTTTCGCCCGGCGAACGCGTTGAGCATGTCGCGCTTGGCGACACCGTATCGTGGGAAGTCGCACCGGCTGAAAATTCGCTCTTCATCAAACCGCGGGAACTGGCGGGTGCGACCAATCTGATTGTCATCACCCGCTCGAATACAGGAAGCCGGACTTATACATTCGAGCTGTCGGCGAGGCGGGGAGGCATCGGCCCGCGCGCGGTCGACACCTTCTTCAAAGTGGTGTTCCGCTATCCGCTCGAAGAAGCTGCCGCTGCACAGGCGGCGGCAACGCAGGCGGCTTATACTCAGGCGATCGCGCTGCAATCGGGGGCGATCCGCTCCGCGCTCGATCTGGCCGTTCTCGAAGGCAAGCGGAACCTCCAATATAGCGTGCAGGGATCATCGGCGATCCAACCTTCCGAAATCACTGACAACGGCCAGTTTACCACGCTGCGCTTCCCGAACCAGCGCGAACTGCCTGCCTTCTTTGCGGTCAATCCCGATGGCAGCGAGAGCATTGTCCCGTTCGACGTCCGCGACGAATTTGTCGTGATTCACGGCGTGTTCGCCCAGCTCCGCTTGCGGCGCGGCAAGGAGGTGTTGTGCGTCTTCAACGAAGCGAAGGATTTCTATGGACGCGATCCCAAGACCGGCACGGCGTCCAGCATCGTGGAGCGCACGTCAGGCACAGATAACGGGGAGACAAAGTGATGGCGGATACCACAGCAGCCAACCCAGCCCAAGGAAGGGCGGCGGTCGATCAGACGCCCGATCCCGACGAAATCGACCGCGCTCCCGCGACCGAACGCGGGAGCAAAATGCCCTCAATGCCCGGCACAACGATGGACCCGAAAAAGATGATCGGCTTTGCCGCCGCCGCAGGGGCCATCATGTTCACGGTGCTGGCGCTTGGAACGGGCCTGACCGGCAATGCAGAGCTGCCGCCCGTAAAACCCAAGCCCGCACTCGAACCAGCGCAATATGATCCAAATACCGTCATCGCCCCGACGCTGGCCGGGGCAGCGACCGATCCCAATGCGCCGATACCTTTGGGCGGGCCAATCGTCCCTGCCATTGGTGCGCAAGCCACGGCGTCACCAATGCTGCCATCCGGCGCACCCCAGTCCCGCCAACCGTCACAAGCAGAGGCACTGCGCGAAGCGGCACGCCGGTCATCGCTGATTGCTTATGGCGGCGAGCGCGGAAACGGAACGCCAAGCCCGATTTATGGCGATGTGCGAGGTCCATTCAATGCGGGAGGCGCTGCGGCGCGGGAACCGACCAATCTCGACACTCTCCGGCGCGCTTCGGTGATTGGGCAGACGCAGGCCCGCCCGCTTCCTGACCGCAATTTTTTGATTACAGCGGGGAGCTTCATCCCTTGCGTGCTGCAATCAGCGATGGATTCCAGCCAGCCCGGTTATGTGAGCTGCATCATCCCGCGCAATGTCTATTCGGACAATGGCCGCGTCGTGCTGATGGAAAAAGGCACGAAAATCGTCGGCGAATATCAGGGTGGCCTCAATCGCGGCCAATACCGGCTGTTCGTGCTTTGGACACGCGCAGTCACGCCGCGCGGTATTGCGATTGATGTCGGATCGCCCGCAACCGATGCGCTGGGACGCGGCGGCATGGATGGGCGGGTGGACAATTTTTTCTGGCAGCGGTTCGGCACCGCGCTGCTGTTCAGCTTGGTCGAAGATGCGGCGACGGTCGGCTCGGAAGCGATAGGAAACACTGCACCCAATACCACCCGCGTTCCATCCGATGCTGCCTCAACGATCCTGCAACAGAACTCACAGATCAAACCGGTGCTACGCAAAAATCAGGGCGAGGATGTCGGAATCACGGTGGCGCAGGACTTCGACTTCTCCACCGTTTACGGCCTCAGTCTCAAATAGTGGCCGCGCCGGGAAAAAACACGGCGGTTCTCGATAGCGTGACGGCTCCTTTGCGCAAATATCTCGATGACGCGAGCGTCACCGAACTGGTCATCAACTTACCGCAAGAAGTTGGTATCGAACGGCACGGCTGCTGGACTTGGGAAAACGAACCATCGCTCGATTTCAAAAATTTGATGGCGCTGGCTACTGCCGCCGCCGCGTTCACGAGCCAAGACGTTACCCGCGAAAACCCCATCGTCTCGACCATCTTTCCGACAGGCGAACGGGTGCAGATCGTCGTGCCGCCTGTCGTTCCTGATGAAACAGTGTCGATAACCGTGCGAAAACCATCGAGCGTGACACTAACACTAGCCGATTTCGAGGCTGCGGGCTTGTTTAGGGACACGCGGATCGCCGAAAAAAAGGTCAGCCCGCAAGAGCTGGAATTGCTCGCGTTGCTGCGCTCCGGTCGCCATGTCGAATTCTTCAACCGCGCGGTCAAGGCACGGCTGAATATCCTGATTTCAGGGGCAACGGGGTCGGGCAAGACCACGCTGTCGAAGGGCTTGATCCAGCTTATACCGTCCCAAGAACGGCTGCTGACAATCGAGGACACGCGCGAACTGGTCGTCGGTCAAAAGAATGTCGTCCACATGCTCTATGCCAAGGACGGCCAAGGCACCGCCAATGTTACAGCCAAGCATTTGCTCGAAAGCGCGCTCAGGATGCGTCCCGACCGTATCTTGCTCCAAGAACTGCGCGACGGAACGGCGTTCTTCTATCTGCGCAATGTGAATTCGGGCCATCCCGGTTCGATCACCACCATTCATGCCGATTCCGCCGAACTGGCGTTTGAGCAACTGACTTTGCTGGTCAAGGAAAGCGAAGGCGGCTCCGATCTGGCACGCGACGACATCCGCGCGCTGCTCAAAATGTTGGTCGATGTCGTGGTGCAAACCAAGAAAGAGGGCGGCGAATTTCGGGTGACGGAGATCTACTATGACCCAGAGGGCAGGCACGCCGTCTAACGGTGGCGCGACGCAGTTGTTGATCGGTATCCCGCTGGGGACATTGCTTGCTCTTGCCATTGCAAGCATGATCGGATGGCTAATCCTTGGTCTGCCGATTGCTGCCTATGACCCGATCAAGATGCCAGCATTCGTCTGGTATTATCGCGGCGATCCCCAAGTGGTCCGCGCAATGGCGGGCGGATTGGCCGGCGGTGTCACGTTGCTTGCCGGCCTCATCTATGTCTTGTGGGCGCGCGGAGCGCCGCTCCACGGGGCCGCCCGCTTTGCCAACGAGCGCGAGATCAAGCGCCACGGCTTTCGCGCCGCCGTCGGAATCGTCCTTGGCCGCAAGCGCGGGCGGTTCCTGACCTTCGGCGGTAGCGAGCATGTCATTGTCGAAGCCCCCACGCGCTCGGGTAAAGGCACCGGCATCGTCATTCCGAACTTGTTGACCTGGCAAGGCTCGGTCGTCGTTCTCGATGTGAAGCGCGAGAATTATGACGCGAGCGCGGGATTCCGCGCGCATTACGGGCAGCAAGTTTTCCTGTTCAATCCGACCGACCGCGAGGGCCGGACTGCTCGCTACAACCCGCTTGACTATATTGACCGCACCGACCCCGACGATGTGATCATCGAACTGCAAAAAATCGCCACGATGCTGTTCGTTGCACCCGAACACGGCGAAGCCTTTTGGGCGAATGGCGCGCGAACAGGATTTGCAGGTGTCGGTGCATGGCTCGCCGAAACCAGCGACGAGCCGCTAACAATGGGCGCGATCTACCGCCATCTCACCGATGGCGATGCGCGCAGCTATTTCAAAAAGGAACTCGCCAATCCGCGACTAAACCTTTCGACCGGCTGCCGGACGGCGCTTTCCGACTTTGCGGGCGGCTCGGATAACAGCTTTGCTGACATCAAGAAGACGATCACCAACGTGCTGGGCCTTTGGCTCAATCCGTTAGTCGATGCGGCGACGGCAACGAGCGACTTCGATCTTCGCCAGCTTCGTTCCCGCCCGATGTCGATCTATCTCGGCGTGTCGCCCGATGAACTCGACCGGATTGCCCCGCTCTACAATCTGCTGTTCCAGCAACTCATCGACCTCAATGTGCGCGCGCTGCCAGATGAAAACTCGGCCGTGCCGGTTCTGGTCATTCTCGATGAATTTGCCCGGCTCGGTCGGGCATCGGTGATCGCCAGCGCCTTTTCCTATGTTGCTGGCTACGGGATCAGACTTTTGCCGGTCATCCAGTCACGCTCACAGTTGCGCGGTGTTTATGGCGAGTATGTCGCCGATGAAATTGTTGCCAATTGCGGGGTCGAAGTTGCGTTCACGCCCAAGGAACTGCGCGTGGCCAACGACCTGTCGGAGCGTATCGGCTATGTCGGACAGGACAGTGTCACGAAATCGCTGACGATCAACGGGCTGCTCGCCAACCGCTCAAAATCCACATCAGAACAACGCCGCGCGCTGATGCTGCCGCAGGAGCTAATGCAGTTTCCACCCGACAAATTGATCCTGCTGCGCGGTGGAATCCCGCCGGTCGTAGGCCGCAAGATCGCCTATTTCAGCAATCGTTTCTTCAAGGCCCGCGCGTTTCCGCCACCTCCCGTACAGGCAATCCCAAAACCGTCCATTACTGCCGGTCCAGCGCCAGTATTCCGCGACATGACAGACGACGAGGCCGCCGGAAAATTCACTCGGCCTATGAATCAAGAGGATGTTTTCACCAAAGATTGCCCAAGTCAGATGGCCGATCTGGTGACCATAAACCACAACGGCGAAGTGACCGGAATACTCGACGAAGGAGACGAATATGCCTGAAGAACAAGAAGGCGGTGGCCCTTCGGGAAGCCGCCGCGATGCAAAACCTAAGCCGGTCACGCCAAAGCCGACACCAGCCAAGCCAAAGCGCAAAGCCGAAACACCAACGCTCACCGATGATCTCACCGGCAAATTCCTCGGCGTCGGCAACAAGCTCTACCGGACCTCGGACGATACAAAGCCGATTGTCCGGCTCGAACCCGACCGGCTCAAGACCAGCAACATTGACGCGCTTCCCGATATATTGCGGATCGCCAAGGCCAATGGTTGGACGTCGGTGAGGGTCAATGGCGGCGATACATTCAAAAAAGCAGCCTTTCTTGCTGCCGCCGCACAAGGGCTGACGGTCGAGAATTACACGCCGTCAAAAGTCGCTCAAGCCGAGGCTGACCGCTTGCAAGCGCGGGTTGCAGAACGCGAGAAACGCAGCGAAGCCAAAAACGCTACGAGCAAATCACGCCAACCGCCTGACGCAGCAGTAACGCTCAAAGCTCTATCGGAACGGTTCCTCAATCAGACCCATGAGGAAAACGCCCGCGATCCCGAACTGCGCCGGGCGCAGAGCCTTGTCGCCCAGACTATTTCGATCACCCGCGCAAAATATCCCGATGATCCGCTCAAGGCGTCAAAGGAAGTCGAGGGCAAACGCCAAGAGGTCGCGCTCCGTATTGCCAGTGGTGACAAGATTGCGGCCATCCAATTGCGTAACCAGCAAGCGCAGCGCGTCCGCGAAATCACCCAGGATCAGGCGTTGGGCCGTGAGGGGCGGAACCGTTAAGGCTGCTGTAGCGATCTGAACCCGGCTGCGGGTGCTGTGGTTAGTGACCGGTATCGCACATCGCATGGTTGCCCAACGCCTCGATCACGCGACAATCCGCCGCAACCCCGCCCCGGCAGCGTCCGACAATGCGTGCAAGTTCGTCGCGCAAGGCTTCGAGCTGCGCGATCTTCGCTTCCACCTGCACAAGATGGCTCGTTGCAATACGGTCGGCCTCCATGCAGTCGCGGTCGGGATGATCCGACAGGTCGAGCAGGGAGCGGACCTCCTGGATGGTGAAACCCAGCTCGCGGGAATGCCGGACAAAGGCGAGCCGCGCGCGGTGTGGCTCGCCGTAGCTGCGATAGTTTGCGGCGGTTCGATCCGGCGCGGGCAACAGCCCGATCCGCTCATAATAGCGGACGGTTTCGATGTTGGTTCCGGTCGCTTTCGATAGCTCGCCGATTTTCATGTCTTGACCCTGTAGTTGCTACAGGGTGCATATAGGAGAACGACTCGAAGAAACCAAGGAGTTCGGCATATGGCCGACCAATGCTGTGCAAGTGCCTGCGGTAGCGAAACTACCCTCAACGACGCCCGTTGGCGGCGCGTGTTGTGGATCGCGCTTGGCCTTAACGCAGCGATGTTCATCGTCGAAGGTGTCGCGGGCTATTTCGCAGGCTCACGCGCCCTGCAAGCCGACGCGCTCGACTTTCTGGGTGATGCCGCGAACTATGCAATCAGTCTAAGCGTTGCAGGAATGGCACTGGCATGGCGGGCAAAGACCGCGATGGTCAAAGGCATCACCATACTGTCATTCGGCCTCGGGGTGCTGGCGTGGGCGATCTGGGGCCTGTTTCACGGCAGCAACCCCGCACCCTACGCAATGAGCGCGGTTGGCACGCTGGCACTGGTTGTCAATTTTGGTGTCGCGGTGATGCTCTACCGATACCGCACCGGGGATGCGAATATGCGCTCGGTATGGATTTGCACGCGCAACGATGCGGTCAACAATTGTCTAGTTATCGGCGCGGGCGTCGCTGTGCTGTGGACAGGCAGCGGCTTGCCTGACTTAATCGCGGCGTTGGTAATGGCGATCCTTGGGATCAGCGGCGGTTGGCAAATCATCCGGCAAGCGCGGTTGGAACTGGCGAATGATAATAACGCTTTAGAGGCAGCGGAATGAAGGTCGCTTTATCCACCAATATCGACCTGCCACCCGATGAAGTATGGCGGCGCGTGCAGACCCCTGAGCTGCTCATGCACATCGCCGCACCGCTCGTGCGCTTTCACATGGTCAATCCGGCCCATGCCTCGAATTTTGGAGAGCAAGAGCGGTTCTTGGTTGACCTTACGCTTTTTGGCGTTCTGCCTTTTGGAAAGCAGTGGATCGTGCCGACAGTGCATATGGATGATGCGGCAATATGGCCAAAAAAGTTACGCGATAACGGCTACAGCGCACTGATAACGACGTGGGATCATTGGATCACCGTTGAGCCCGATGGCGAACGCGGAACGCGATACCGCGACGAAGTGGAGGTTAAGGCCGGACTGCTCACACCTTTCGTCTGGCTCTTCGCGCAAGTGTTTTACCGCCATCGCCAACGCCGCTGGCGTGCCTTGGCCGAGCGCACTTCGGGATGTTCAAAGCCATGACCGTAACCTTGGAAATTGCCTACGCCAACGAGATTGCGGCCTATCGTGAAGCGCGCACCGCGAACGAGCAGCAACGCGCTTGGCACCATCTCGAACGAGCGCATATCCTCGGGCAGTTGCGGTTTGGCCTGCATATCCATTCTCATCTCCAAATGCTCGGTTTTGCCGTTGCGCTCAGGGACGGGCGGGAAATATTCGGCCAACTCGGACGGCTCGCACTTGCGCCGCTGGGCAATCTCACTGGGCGGCTTCCCGTCGGCAACACGGGTCGCGCGCATGTCAGCGCGTTCATGCCAATGGAAATTCCCGAAGAATTGCAACGACAAATAAAA
>JACEST010000110.1 GCA_013911715.1 Sphingopyxis sp.
CATCCTGACCATCCAGTTGGTGGAGCGAACCGCCGCGAGCAAAAGCAGCAGTTCGGCAACGCAGCGCGATGGCGACATCAGCGTGACCCCGCCGGCCACCGGTCCGCTGTCTTTTTTCAGGCCGACCGACATCGGTATGGGCGCTGGCCAGCAATTTCAGGGTCAGGGCAATGCCGCGCAAACCAACAGCCTGTCGGGCGAAATCACGGTCACCGTCGCCGCCGTTTATCCCAATGGCACTATGTTGGTGCGCGGTGAAAAGCGGCTGACGCTGAACCGCGGAGACGAATGGGTGCAGATTTCAGGATTGGTCCGCGCCATCGATATCGGCCCTGACAATCGCGTCGCATCGACCCGGATTGCCGACGCGACCATCCGTTTTACCGGCAAAGGCGATATCGCCCGCGCCAGCCGCCAGGGCTGGCTGCAGCGCTTTTTCGCGATGATCAGCCCGTTCTGAAGGAAGTTCACTATGATCGCCCCCTCCCTCTTTCGTTGTTGCCTTGCCCTGCTGTTCGCCGCTGGCCTGTTGTTGGCACCAGCGCATGCCGCGCGCATCAAGGATATGGGACAGATCGAAGGGATCCGGACCAACCAGCTGACGGGTTACGGGCTGGTGGTCGGACTGGCCGGGACCGGTGATGACAGCCTGGATTATTCCACGCTGGGAATGCGCGGCACTATTGCACGGTTCGGACTGACGCTGCCAGCTGGGGTCAACCCATCGCTCAAAAACGCCGCTGCCGTGCTGATTACCGCCGAACTCCCTCCCTTTGCCAAACCCGGGCAGCGGCTGGACATCACCGTGTCGGCCATTGGCAAATCGAAATCGCTGCGCGGCGGCACATTGGTGCTGTCCCCGCTTTATGGCGCAGACGGCCAGATTTATGCAATGGCGCAGGGCAATCTGGCGATCGGCGGATTGGGCGTTGACGCCGCCGATGGATCGAAACTGACTGTCAATGTCCCATCTAGCGGACGCATTGCGGGCGGGGCGACGGTCGAACGTCCTGTCGTCAATGGTCTGGCATCAGCCAGTGAGCTGATGTTCAACCTGCACCAGTTTGACGCCACCAACGCGCAGCGCGTCGCGGATACCATCAACCGCGACATTGCCCCTGGCATGGCCCGCATGGTCGATGGCACCAGTATCGCCATTCAGGTCAGCGGCGACAGCGACGCGCGCATGCGCCTGTTGTCGCGAATCGAGAATCTGGAAATCCAGCGCGCCGAGCCACCGGCGCGGGTTGTCGTCAATGCGCGCACCGGCACGGTGGTGATCAATGGCAAGGTGCAGATCGGCACTGCCGCCATTACCCAGGGCAAGCTGACCGTTTCTATCAAGGAAAATGAACGCATCATCCAACCCGAACCGTTCAGCCGCGGTGAAACCGCCGTCGAGCGCGATAGCAGCATCGCAGTTGAAGAAGCGCAGGCACAGGTTGCACTGGTCAATCCCACTGCGTCGCTGGCCGAGCTGGTCGATGCAATCAACCGGCTGGGCGTGCCGCCCGGCGATCTGGTCGCCATTTTGGAGGCGCTGCATCAGGCCGGGGCGCTGACGGCTGAATTGGTGATCATATGACCCCGGCCCTGCCACCGACCACTGTTGCGACAGCAGCGACGCTCGCGCCCACAGCAGCGGCGAGCGATGCGCAGATGCGCCAAGCGGCCGAAGCCTTTGAGGCGATTATCTTGCGCCAAATGCTGGCCGCCGTTCGGCAGGGACGACTGGCCGATGATGTGTTCGGATCGGGCGCAGCCGACAATTTCCGCGAAGTGGCCGATGCCCGCCTGGCCGACACATTGGCTGCGCGGCGCAGTTTCGGAATTGCCGACATGGTTGAACGCCAGTTGCGCGCAAATGCGGGGAGTGCAGCATGAGCGACATTTTGGGAATCGGAGCCAGCGGGCTGCGCGCCTATTCGCGTGCATTGGCCACTGTTGGCGACAATATCGCCAATGCCCAGACACCGGGCTATACCCGGCGCACGCTGGCGTTGCAGGAAACGGTTGGGGCAGGCGACACTTTGTTCACACGCACCCATGTCCGCCCCGGCGGGGTTGAAGTGGTTGGCGTGGTGCGCGCTACCGACGAATGGCTGGCCGAAGAAGCGCGGCTGGCGACGTCCGATGGCGAACGCAGTCGGCTGGTGCTGGACGCCATGCTAGGCATAGAAACCGCCCTTGCCGACACCAATAACGGCATCGGTACGGCGTTGACACAGCTTCTGGGCACCGCTGATGCCCTGACGCTTGACCCCGCCAATATGGCACTACGCAGTCAGTTTCTGGACAATGTTGACGCGATCGCCGTGGGGTTTCGGACCGCTGGCGAACAGATTGATCGACTGAGCAGCGCCAACCTGGCGGCTGCCAGCGGCGATGTCAGCCAGTTCAACACCGACCTGCAGGCGCTCGAAAAAGTGAACGCGGGACTGCGCCGGGCCCGGCCCGGTTCGACCAACGAAGCGGCGTTGCTCGACGATCGCGACCGGTTGCTGGAACAACTGGCATCGCGGCTCGACGTCACGGCGAACTTCGGCAATCGCGGCACGGTGACGCTGCGGGCGGCCAGCAGCGGCGATTTGCTGGTCGGAGGGGGCACGTTTCAATCGGTGAATATAACCGCCGATGCCAGCGGGCGCATAGCCTATTCCGTTGCCGGACAGCCGTTGGTGGCTGGCAGCGGCGCTTTGGCCGGCCGTGCCGATGCCGCCGACCGCATTGCCAGCGAACGAGGCGCGCTGGATAGCTCCGCCACGGCCATTTCCGATAGCATTAATGCGGCGCATCAGGCCGGGTTCGACGCCAACGGTGCAGCGGGCAGCGCCTTGTTCACTGCGACTGGCCGCGCCGTCACATTGACGGCGACGCCGCTGTCGCCGAACGGCGTGGCCGCCGCCGACGGAGCCAGTGCAAGTGGCAATATGGTCCGCTTTGGCCAGTTGCGTGGCAACGCTGGGCCCGAAGCCATCTGGGCAGACCTGCAAGCGCGGCAGGGGCAGGCGACGGCAAGCGCCAAGGCGCAAAGCCTGGCCGGGGCATCGCGCCGCGAGGCGGCGCTGGCCGCGCGCGATACGGTCAGCGAAGTCGATCTCGATCGCGAAGCCGCCGACCTGATACGATTTCAACAAGCCTATACCGCCGCAGCCCAAGTCATTCAGGTAGCGCGGGAAAATATGCAAGCGCTGTTCAACGCCATTTAAGGAGAGGCTGACATGATCAATGCTGTCGGCAACCGGCTGACCCGTGAGATCAACCGCCAGTCGCGACTGGCCGATCAGGTGGAACAGACCCAAATCCAGGTTTCGACCGGTCAGCGTATCCAGCGCCGTTCGGACGACCCCATCGCCTTTGCGCGCGCATCGCAGCTTGGCCAGGAAGCAAGCGCGGCGACCGGCTGGGCACGCAACGTCGACCAAGCCTCGGCCCGGGTCGCGCAGGCCGACAATGTGATGGAATCAGCGAGCGATCTGATGGCGCGCGTCGGCGAGCTGGTGCTGGCCGCAGGCGGGACTGTAAACGCCGCCGACCGCAACACTATTGCAAACGAAATCACGGCGCTGGCCGACGAGCTGGCCAGCCTGGCAGCAACGACTGCGCCGAATGGCGAACCGCTGTTCTTGCCTGGCACCGCCGGCCGCGAGGCCCGGTTCGACAGCAATATCGTTTTCGCACCATTGCCAGGGCGCGACAGCGCGATGGCCGTGGGCGGGCGCTCTATGGCGGTCATCGCTGCCGATGCCGCAACAGCGGTGCGCAGCGGCAACCCCGCGCTTATCACGACGGCTGCCAACGACGCCAACACCGCGATCTCCCACCTTGCCGACCAGCGCGCCCAACTAGGGCTGTCAGGCGCGCGGCTGGAACGGGTCGGCGAATCGCTGGCTTCCCGCGACATCGAACTGGCGGCCGAGCGTTCGGCGCTGATGGACACGGATCTGTCTGAAGCCATTGCCCGGCTGAATGCGCAAACGCTGACGCTGGAAGCCGCGCAGGCCGCCTTTGCCCGGATTAACCGGCAGACCTTGTTCGATTTATTGAGCTAACAGCCCTTTAGGCACCGCGCGGCGGACCGTTAATCATAGGGCACGGCCAGCACAATGCCCGGCTGCCCAACAGAGAGAATATGACGCATGTTGCCGGTTATCGGAATCATCCTGCTGATCGTTCTGGTGTTTGGCGGCTTTGCGCTGACCGGCGGCAATCTTGAGCCTGTTCTGCACGCCATGCCGCACGAGATGCTGATTATCGGCGGGGCGGCACTGGGTTCACTGATCATTGGTAATTCGGTGAGCGAGCTGAAATCGCTTGGCGGCGGACTGGGCAAGGTGTTCAAGGGGCCAGCCTATGGCAAGCAGGATTATCTGGACTGCATCGTGCTGGTGTCGTCGCTGATGAAAATCATGCGCACCGACGGTCCGGTGTCGCTCGAGCCGCATATCGAACAGCCTGAAAACTCGAGCTTGTTTCAGCAATATCCCAAGCTGCTGAAGGACCAGACGCTGGTCCATTTGATTTGCGATACATTGCGCCTGGTCGTGGTGTCGTCGGGCACACTGGACCCGCATGCCGTCGAAGAGGTGATGGACAATGCCGTCAAGACGCACCACCACCACGCCAGCAAGCCCGCCGAAGGGCTGCAGGGACTTGCCGATGCACTGCCAGCGCTGGGCATCGTGGCGGCGGTCTTGGGCGTGGTTAAGACGATGGGTTCGATCGACAAGCCGCCGGAAATATTGGGCGGCATGATCGGTTCGGCGCTGGTTGGGACTTTTCTGGGCGTGTTGCTGGCCTATGGTCTGGTCGGGCCGTTCGCCAACCGTGCCAAGCAGATCGCCGAGGCCGACGGGGCCATTTATCATACGGTCAAACAGTTGATTATCGCGTCGCTGCACGGACATCCGCAGCCGCTGGTGATCGAGGCCGCACGTTCGGGCATTGCCCACAGCAACCAGCCGAGCTTTTCCGAAGTCTTTGACGCCGCGCGAGGCCGCTGATGGCGCAATTGTCCAACCAGCCGGTGCGTCCCATCATCGTCAAGAAAATTACCGTCGACGGGCATGGCGGTCATCATGGCGGCGCGTGGAAGGTGGCCTATGCCGACTTTGTCACCGCCATGATGGCATTTTTCCTGCTGATGTGGTTGCTGGGTGCGACCACGGAAAAGCAGCGTAAAGCGCTGGCCGATTATTTCGCCCCAACTATCGTCAAGACCAAACAGGAAAGTGCCGGATCAAATGGAATATTTGGCGGCGATTCCATCATTTCAGCCGATAATTATCCGCACCGCGCAGGCCAGACAGGCACAAGATCGATCACCATACCGCGCGATGTGACAGGCGGCCCCAAGGAAGCGTCGGGCCGCGAGCGCGAACGCGAACGCGAAAAGTTCAGGATTGTCGCCAAAAATATGGTGGCGAGCGTTGGCAAACGCGACGAGCTGCGCCGCCTGGCGCGCAACCTGCGTTTCACCGAAACGACCGAGGGATTACGGATCGACATCGTCGATGACGCCGAATTCGCCATGTTTGCCAGCGGCAGCAGCCAACTTACCGCAAGCGGTGCGCGGTTGTTTGAAAGCGTCGCACAAGTGGTGGCGCAGGTGCCCAATCAGATCATCATTCGCGGCCACACCGATGCAACACCCTTTTCGCCGGAAACGGGCACAAACAATTGGCGCCTGTCCGCCGAGCGCGCCGAGGTCACCCGCGCGATGCTAGAATATCGCGGAATTGCCTTGCGCCGGTTCCAGCGCATCGAAGGCGCTGCAGAGTTTGAACCATTTGTTCCGGCCGACAAATTTGACCCCCGCAACCGGCGCATGTCGATTACGCTGGGGTGGCAATATTCGGGGACATGACGCTGCGGCGGCCCCACAAACCAGCCCGGCTGTCCTGCGCTTCCTCCGGTTAATGCCTTAGGGTTTTCACCTACCCATGGCTTATGCACCATTTACCACATTAGCCCGATGACCGAACCAACGCGGAAACAGGTTCAAACGGGGGCGATCATGCAAAATGTTTCAACGATTGAGGGGGCAGCAAGGCTTGAGGCCGTGTTGATCGGCCAGAGCGAGGCCATGCAGCGCCTTCGCTCGATGATAGCGAGGGTTGCGCGGACCAACGCTTCGGTTTTGCTCACCGGCCCGTCGGGCTCGGGTAAGGAACTGGTGGCCCGCGCCATCCATGACGCCAGCGCACGATCCAAACATTGCTTTTCCGCCGTCAACTGCGGCGCAATTCCCGCCGAGCTGATCGAATCCGAATTGTTCGGCCATGAAAAGGGCGCGTTCACAGGCGCGATCACCCGCCGCACCGGCCATTTCGAGGCCAGCAGTGGCGGCAGCATTTTCCTGGACGAAATCGGCGACATGCGTTTTGACATGCAGGTCAAGCTGCTGCGCGTGCTGGAGGAACGCACCATCACCCGCGTCGGCAGCAGCGAGCCGCGCGCCGTCGACGTGCGCGTGATTTCGGCGACGCATCAGGATTTGCCGACCGCAATCGCCGACGGTCGGTTT
>JACEST010000111.1 GCA_013911715.1 Sphingopyxis sp.
GGGCAGGGGTCGCGCCATCTGCCGCAAACCGCTCCCTCCAGCCGCGCTGCTACATTTGCCCCGCCTTCGCGCAAGGTTCGCCCGGGCGCGGGTGAACTTCAGCGCAATCCGCGCGCGCGCTCCGCCACCTTGCGCGCAGCGGTCCGCACCGCTGCCCCCGCTTGGCACCCGACCATCCACGCCCAGGAGATTTCCCCATGCTGATGGCTGCCCGCAAATTGCAAGGCATTGGCCTTGTGCTGCTCGTGCTGCTCTTCGCGATGGTGCTCTATCTGCTCTCGGTGAATGTCGCGGCAACGCGCAGCGAGCTCGCCGCCGTCAACCGCGACATTGCCAAATCGCGCGATGCAATCCGTTATCTCGAAAGCGAATATGCGGTGCGCGCCTCGATGCGCCAGCTCGAACGCTGGAACGCGGAAAACTTTGGCTATTCTGCCCCGGCAGCGGACCAGTATCTGGCGGGCGAGCGCGAGCTGGCATCGCTGGACGGCGTGCGGCGCGCGCGCGGTGCCAATGATGTCGCGCCGGTGCTGATGGCGATGGTGTCGCCGGTCGATCTTTCGAACAGCGCCGTTACCGTCGCGCCGGCCGCCAGCGTGGCGAGCGATGCGGCCCCGGCGGATGTCGCCAAACGGCTCCGGACCAAATTGGCACTGATTGACGACAAATTGCTGGCCGCCGACACGCTGAAGCCCCGTGACACAGCAGCGTCTGACAAGCCGAAAGCTGCTGCCGGCCAATGAACAGCATCGTCATCCGCCCCGTTCGGGTCCGCACAGCGGGCATCCGCCAGAAACATCTGATTACGGCGCAGCAGCGGCTGATGATCCTGATGCTGATGTTCGGGGCGATCATGCTGGTGATCGCGGCGCGGCTGATGTTTGTTGGACTGTTCGACGGGCCCCAGCGCGGCGTTGGCGGTCTTGGCACCCATGTTCCGGCGCGCGGCGATATTGTCGATCGTAACGGCGTGCCGCTCGCGCGCACGATCAACGCCTATGCCATTCGCGTCGATCCGGCGAAGTTGATCAACGATCCCGATTTTCTGGCGGGCGAACTGGCGCGGATTTTCCCCGAGATGAGCTATCCCCAGCTGCGCGCCAAGCTGACCGGTGCGCGCGCCACCTATATCCGCCGCCGCGCTCTGCCCGATCAGGTCAAGGCGGTGAATGCCATTGGCGAGATTGGTTTCGACTATCCGCGCGAACAGGATCGGCTCTACCCGCAGATGTCGCTGGCTTCGCACGTCCTGGGCTTCGTTAATGCCGACGGGCGCGGGGTGATGGGGATTGAGGGCGCATTTGACGGGCGCCTCAGCGATGTGGCCCAGCGCGGCGAACCGCTCGCCCTGTCGGTCGATGCCCGCGTGCAGGCGGTGCTGGAAAGCGAACTGGGTGCAGCCGTCACCAATCTGGAAGCCGTTGGCGGCGCGGGCGTAATCCTAGACGCCAACAGCGGCGAAATACTCGCCATGGCGTCGCTGCCCACGTTCAATTCGAACAAGGTCGGCGAAAGCGCGCTCGGCGCGCGGCGCAACGCGATGACGCACAACTTATACGAACTGGGCTCAACCTTCAAACCGATCACTGTTGCCGCCGCCATTGATGCAGGAACGGTCACCAGCATGGCGCGCCGCTATGACGCGACCAAGCCCGTTTCCATCGCAGGTCATCAGATCCGCGATCTGCATTCGCAGGAACGCTGGCTCAACGTTCCCGAAACGCTCATCCATTCGTCCAACATCACGACCGCGTTGATCGCCGACGAACTGGGGGCGGAACGGATGCAGCGCGTCTATGAACAACTCGAATTCCGCAACCGCCCGCATATCGAAATCAAGGAACGCGCCAAGCCGCTGTGGCCGTCAAGCTGGGGGCGGCTGACCAATATGACCGTCGGGTACGGCCACGGTATTGCCGTCACCCCTCTCCACCTGGCCAGCGCCTATGCCGCGCTGGTCAACGGCGGCGTGTGGCGTCCGGCCACGTTGCTGCGCAGCGACGGTGCGCTTCCGAAGGGTCGGCAGGTTTTCAAACCGTCGACCAGCGCGCGGATGCGCCAGTTGTTGCGCATGATTGTCGTCGATGGCACCGGCAAACAAGCCGATGCGCCCGGCTTTCGCGTTGGCGGTAAAACGGGCTCGGCGGAAATGCCCGGTGTCGGCGGTTACAACCGCAGCTCGGTTGTCGCGACCTTTGCTGCCGCCTTCCCGATGGACAATCCGCGTTATGTGATCGTGGCGATGATCGACCGGCCCAAGGGCAATGCCTATAGCTCGGGCCAGCGCACGGCGGGCTGGACCGCGGCACCCGTGGTGCGCAAGGTGGTAATGCGCGCGGGGCCAATGCTCGGCGTGATCCCGGACGAAGGCCGCGACGTCGATGTATCCGACCTCACCCCGCTGCTCTGGAAGAACCGTGCGGAGGCCGAACAATAATGCGGCTGGGGGCGCTGATTGGGGACAGCGCCGGAACCGCCGCCGACGCGCCGGTTACCGGATTGGCCATCGACCATCGAAAGGTCGCGCCGGGCAGCATCTTCGGTGCATTTCGCGGCGCGCGCTTCAATGGCGAAGATTATATTGCCGCTGCGGTCGCGTCGGGCGCCATCGCTGTTGTGGCGCGGCCCGAGGCGCAGGTCAGCGGGGCGGTGCATGTCGCCGATCCCGAACCGCGCCGCGCCTTTGCCCGCATTGCCGCGCGCTTCTTCGACCGTTTTCCGGCAACCTGTGTCGCTGTCACCGGCACCAACGGCAAAACGTCGACGGTCGAACTGACGCGTCAGCTGTGGAACATGGCAGGGCATTCGGCGGCGTCGATCGGCACGCTGGGCGTTACCACCGGGCAGGATCGCGTCTCCACCGGGCTGACCACTCCCGATATCGTCACCTTTCTTGCCAATATGAGCGGGCTCGCTACCGAGGGCGTCACGCACGCTGCCTTCGAAGCTTCGAGCCACGGCCTCGACCAATATCGCACCGAAGGGCTGCGCGTCGCGGCAGGGGCCTTCACCAATTTGAGCCGCGACCATCTTGATTATCATGGCACGATGGAGGCCTATCTTGGAGCCAAGCTGCGCCTCGCCACTGAAGTGATTGCCGATGATGGCGCGTTGGTCGTGTGGGCCGACGATCCAGCCTCTACGACCTTTGTCGATGCTGCCAGGGCGCGCGGGCTGGCGCTGACGCGCGTCGGTGCGTCCGGCATGGAAATACGCATCGTGTCGCGCAAGCCGACACATCTGGGCCAGACGCTGGCCGTCGACGGTGCCTTTGGCGAAGCGCGGATAGAACTGCCGCTGATCGGGGCGTATCAGGCGGCCAATGCACTGGTTGCCGCCGGACTGGTTATCGCGACCGGAAGTGATCCGAAGGCGACCTTTGCTGCGCTGGGCCGCGTCCAGCCGGTTCCGGGTCGGCTCGAGCGCGCCGCCATCGCGCGCAGCGGTGCGCCGGTCTATGTCGATTATGCGCACACGCCCGATGCCGTCGCCGCCGCGCTCGACGCGCTGCGCCCGCATGCGCGTGGCAAGTTGATCATCGTCATTGGCGCGGGCGGCGACCGTGATGTCGGCAAGCGTCCCGAAATGGGACGGATTGCTGCCGCCAAAGCAGAATTGGTTATCGTGACTGACGACAATCCGCGCGGCGAAGACCCTGCCGCCATTCGCGCCGCCGTGCTGGTCGGTGCGCGCGATGCGCGTGACATCGGCGACCGGCGCGACGCCATTGCGGCGGCCATTGCTGCTGCCGGACCCGACGACATCGTTTGCATTGCGGGCAAGGGGCACGAACAGGGCCAGATTGTCGGTGCGGGCGATGCGATGCGCGTCATTCCCTTCGACGATGTCGCGGTGGCTCGGGAATGTGCGGCATGACCGCACTGTGGACCTCTGACGCCATCGCGGCGGCGACGGGCGGCACGACTTCCGCGCCGTTCAGCGTGCATGGTGTTGCCTTTGATTCGCGCGAAGTTCAGCCCGGCGACCTGTTCGTTGCGATGCGCGGCGAAAACACCGACGGCAATAAATTCATCGACGGCGCGCTGGCCGCGGGTGCGGGTGGCATTTTGTGTGAAGTCGCTATCGAAGCGCCCCATGTGCAGGTGCCAGACGCCGCCGCTGCCTTGGTGGCGCTTGGCGAAGCATCGCGTGCGCGCTGCGCCGGGCGCATCATCGGCGTGACCGGATCGGTGGGCAAGACGGGGACTAAGGAGGCGCTGTTTGCGGCGCTCGAACGCCACCGCCCGGGCCGCGCGCACCGTTCGGTCAAAAGCTATAACAACCATACCGGCGTGCCGCTCAGCCTCGCGCGTATGCCTGCGCGCTCGGCGTTCGGCGTGTTCGAAATGGGGATGAACCATGTTGGCGAGATTGCGGCGCTGACCCGTCAGGTGCGCCCGCACATCGCTGTCATCACCACCATCGCCCCCGCGCATATCGAAAATCTCGGCAGCATCGAGGCCATTGCCGATGCCAAGGCCGAGATCTTTGCAGGGTTGGAACCCGGTGGCACCGCCATCCTGCCCTTTGACAGCCCGCACTTCGCACGTCTGCGCACGGCAGCCGAGGCCGTCGGGGCCAGCATCGTCAGCTTCGGACTAGGCGACGGTGCCGATGTGCGCGCGCTCGACTGGCTCGCCGACGGCCATGGTGGCACCATCGTGACGGCAGCGGTGCACGATCATTTGCTCTGCTTCACTTTGTCGCAAACCGGCGATCACTGGGTGGCGAACAGCATGGCGGTGCTGGCGGCGGTGAAGACGGCGGGTGGTGATTTGGCGGCGGCAGGATTGGCGCTGGCCGAGCTGGAAGGCCTTGCCGGACGCGGTGCACGGCACCGGGTTGTGCGCAGCGATGGTGAGATTTTGCTGATCGACGAAAGCTATAACGCCAACCCCGCGTCAATGGCCGCGACGTTGCGCGAATTGGGCGCGCAACAGGGCGCGCGCCGGGTGGCAGTGCTCGGCAGCATGAAGGAATTGGGCGAGCATTCGGACCGGTTTCACGCCGAACTCGCCGACCCCTTGGCACAGGCTGGCGTAGACTTTGTTCTACTGGTCGGTAACGAGATGGCCAGCCTCGCAAAGGCGCTTGAGGGCCGCATCAAATTCGCGCATGTGGCGCACGCAGCGGCGGCCGAGGCGATTCTGGCCGAAACGGCGCGGGCAGGGGATGTCATCCTGATTAAGGGGTCCAATTCGGTCGGTCTGTCGCGTCTGGTGGCGGCGATGACGGGCGGGGAGATATAATGCTCTATTGGCTGGCGGAATATCTGGGCTTTCCCGGCATCCTCAATCTTATCCGCTATTTAAGTTTCCGTTCGGGCGCGGCTGTGGCGACGGCGATGATCATCGGCATGGTCATCGGTCCGCGCTTCATCAACATGCTGCGCGTGCGGCAGGGCAAGGGTCAGCCGATCCGGGAGGATGGGCCTGCGTCACATTTCGCCAAGCGCGGCACGCCGACGATGGGCGGGCTGATGATATTGATTTCGCTGATGATTTCGGCGCTGTTGTGGATGGATTTGTCGAACCGCTTTGTGTGGGCGTGCCTGTTCGTGACCGGCGGATTCGCGATTGTCGGCTTCATGGACGACCTCGATAAGGTGACCAAGGCGAGCCATAAGGGGATTCCGGGGCGCGTCCGCTTGCTGATCGAATTCCTGATTGCGGGCGTTGCCGTTGGGCTGATCGTCACGCGGACGGGAACCGACCTTTATCTGCCCTTTTTCAACGATGTCGTGATCCCGCTCGGGCCGTTCTATTACGTGTTTGCAATGGTGCTGATCGTCGGCTTTGGCAATGCGGTGAACCTGACCGACGGGCTCGACGGCCTCGCCACTTTCCCGGTGATCATCGCGTGCCTCGCTTTTTTCGTGATCGTTTATCTGACCGGCAACGCCAAATTCGCAGCCTATCTGGGCATCCCGCACGTGCGCGGGGCGGGCGAGCTGGCGATTTTTGCCGCCGCGATCATGGGGGCGTGCCTGGCGTTCCTGTGGTTCAACGCGCCGCCGGCGGCGGTGTTCATGGGCGACACCGGCAGCCTCGCGCTGGGCGGGGCGCTGGCGACGATGGCGGTGACGGCGCAGCATGAGCTGGTGCTGGTGCTGATCGGCGGGCTGTTTGTCGCGGAAGCCATGTCGGTGATTATTCAGGTGTTCTGGTATAAGCGCACGGGCAAACGCGTATTTCGCATGGCGCCGATTCACCATCATTTTGAACAACTTGGCTGGCCCGAGAGCACGGTGGTGATCCGGTTCTGGATCATCTCGATCGTGCTCGCGCTGGCGGGCCTTGCGACGCTCAAGCTGCGGTGATCACCGCGCGCGCCTTTGCCGGGAAGCGCTATGCGGTGCTGGGGCTGGCGCGCTCGGGGCTGGCGACGGTGCGGGCGCTGTTGGCTAGCGGCGCCGAGGTGGTTGCATGGGATAGCGACGAGGCAAAGCGTAAGGCCTTAAAGCCCCTCCCCTTCAGGGGAGGGGTTGGGGTGGGGACTGTCGGCAAC
>JACEST010000112.1 GCA_013911715.1 Sphingopyxis sp.
GATCGGGGGTGCGCAGCGCGAGCTTTAAAATGGTATCAAGCGTGGCGGCATCGGGGCCGGGCGCGATCATATCGCGCGGCTTGCCCGAGCGGCGGGTGGCGAGGTGGGCGAGGAGGGTGGCGGTGTCGTTGAACATGACGCGTCCATGGCGGGGCACAGGGGGCGAGGCAAGGCCCTTGAGGACAGTCACAACTTTGAAATTAGATTCTTCCCTTGCGCAATTTTCGCGCTAGGTTGACCGCAATCAAACCATAAGGGGAAGGGTCGACATGACTGATACGGCGATTGCATCCGCGGCCGGAAGCGTGGACGATAAAGCTTTTTTTGGCCATCCAAAGGGATTGGCTGTGCTGTTCTTCACCGAGATGTGGGAACGCTTTTCCTTTTATGGCATGCGCGCCATGCTGACCATCTATCTCATTCAGCATTTTCTGATCGGTCCCGAAGAGGCGCAGGGGATATATGCGGCCTACGGTTCGCTGGTTTATCTTATGCCAGTTATCGGTGGGTTGATCGCTGACCGTTATCTTGGACCACGGAAGGCAGTGACGATTGGTGCCGTGCTTTTGGTGCTTGGTCATTTCGGCATGGCTTTTGAAGGAGCAGGCGCGCGCCAGTACGTCACTGTAAATGAACAGCGATATGAAATTATCGGTGAAGGTCGCGGTGATACTCGTACGCTGGAAATCGTTACCGCAAACGGCGCGCGTTCGCCGGTTACATTTTCAGGCGATGGCATGGCTGTTGAAGACAGCGATGAAGTTGGCCTGACGCCAACCGTAGCTGAAGGTTCATATGGCGAGGTAGTCGAGCGCGATCCCTTTTACGAACAAGTGCTGTTTCTGTCGCTTGCACTAATCATCGTCGGTGTTGGCTTCCTGAAAGCCAATATTTCGACCATTGTTGGTGCGATTTACGCCAAGACTGACATTCGCCGCGACCAAGGTTTCACCATCTTTTATATGGGCATCAACCTGGGCTCGTTGCTAGCGACCGCGCTGTGCACTTGGCTCGGATTCACCTATGGTTGGCGCTATGGCTTTGGCCTTGCCGGGTTCGGGATGCTGGCAGGGCTGATGACCTTTCTCTGGGGGCAGAAATATCTGCTAGGAAAGGCCGATCCTCCTTCGGAAGAGAGACTGAAAGCCAAAGCCGCCGGTCCGATTTCGCTTGAGGCGCTGATCTATATACTCGGCCTGCTGGCAGTCATTCCGATGTGGTTTCTGATCGGTCAGCATGATCTTGTGACAACAACGCTATCGATAGGCGCGCCGCTGATTTTCCTTGGAATGTTCCTATGGGTCGGATCAGCGCTGAAGGGTGAGGAGCGCGCGCGGATGTTCGTGGCTTTGATCTTAATTGTTTTTTCCGTGCTGTTCTGGACACTGTTTGAACAGGCGGGCAGCTCGCTGACGCTTTATGCTAACAACAACAGTGATCTGAGCGTGTTCGGCCTTTTCACTATCAATGTCGGCCAAACGCAATTGTTCAATCCGGGTTTGATCGTGTTGTTGGGGCCGGTGTTTGTCGGGCTATGGGCTTGGCTCGGGCGAAGGAAAATTGAACCATCGACGGCTGCAAAATTCGGGCTGGGCATAGTTCAGGTCGGGTTGGGCTTTTTGGTGCTGGTTATCGGGATCGACTATTTCACTGGTGCCGACTTCAAAGTGCCGCTGCTGTGGCTGTTTCTCGCCTATTTGCTGCATACTACTGGTGAGCTGTGCTTGTCACCGGTGGGGCTGTCGATGATTACCCGGCTGTCGGTCGCACGCGTCGTCGGTTTGATGATGGGCGTTTGGTTTCTGAGCTCGGCTCTCGCGCACACTCTGGCTGGGCTGATAGCGCAGTCGACATCGACAGATACGGTAGCTGGGGTGGTCAAGGATGCCGAGGCGCAGCTTGCGAGTTACCAATCCGTTTTCAGCACGATCGGATGGGTTGCAGTGGGCATCGGAGTAGTATTGATCCTGCTGTCGCCTATCCTGACACGATACATGCACCTCGACACGTTAAAGGACGATACGAATGCGGCTTAATCTTGTTACTGCAAGCCTGTCCGCGCTGGCCTTGTCGGCCTGTGCCTCAACTGGCGGTGGTGTAGCGTCGGCTTCGGACAAGCCCGAGGCCGAGGCCAAGGAAAAGCCCGTCGCGTTCAACAAAGACCCCTATCCCTCGTCCTACAAACCCTATCCGGGCGCGCCGGTCGCGATCGTCAATGCGACGGTGCACGACGGCGAGGGCGGGGTGTTTGAGCGCGGCGTCGTGTTCCTGTCCGGCGGCAAGATTAGCAGCGTCGGCCCGGCTGGCACGCCTATTCCCGCCGACATCATGGTCATCGACGCAGGCGGCAAATATGTGACGCCGGGGATCATCGATATCCACAGCCATTTGGGCGACTATCCCTCGCCCGGCGTGCCCGCGCACAGCGATGGGAATGAAGCGACCGATCCGATCACGCCGCAGGTGTGGGCCGAACATAGCGTGTGGCCGCAGGACCCTGGCTTTTCGCGCGCGCTCGCCAATGGCGGGGTGACGAGTTTGCAGGTGCTGCCGGGGTCGGCAAACCTGATGGGTGGGCGCTCGGTAACGCTGAAGAATGTTTACGCGCGCACGGTGCAGGGGATGAAATTCCCCGGCGCGCCCTATGGGCTGAAAATGGCGTGCGGCGAAAATCCGAAGCGCGTTTATGGTGGACGCAATCGCCTGCCCTCGACCCGCATGGGCAATGTCGCGCTCAACCGCGCGACCTGGGCCAAGGCGGCGGCGTATAAAAAGAAGCTGGATGACGGCAAAGCGGTCGACCGCGATTTGCAGATGGAAACGCTCGTCGGCGTTTTGTCGGGCGAGATATTGATCCAGAACCATTGCTACCGCGCCGATGAAATGGCCATCGTGCTCGATATGGCGCGCGAATTTGGCTATAAGGTCAGCGCTTTCCACCATGCGGTTGAGAGCTATAAAATCGCCGACCTGCTCAAGGCCGATGACGTCTGTTCGGCGGTGTGGGCCGACTGGTGGGGTTTCAAGATGGAATCCTATGACACGGTGCGCGAAAATGCCGCGCTGATCAACAATGCCGGCGCATGCACCGTCATCCACTCGGACGACGCCAACCAGATCCAGCGGCTCAATCAGGAGGCGGCCAAGGCGCTCGCCGCGGGCCGCCGCGCCGGGATGCAATTGAGCGACGCCGATGCGATCCGCTGGATTACCTATAATCCCGCGAAAGCGATGGGGATTGCCGACAAGACGGGCAGTTTGAAGCCCGGCAAAATGGCCGATGTCGTGCTGTGGAACGGCAACCCGCTGTCGGTTTATGCGCGGCCTGAAAAAGTGTGGATCGACGGGGCGTTGATGTTTGACGCCAATGATCCCAAACGCCGCCCGGTGAGCGATTTCGAGCTGGGCCAGCCGGGCGAAGGGGATGTGAAATGATGCGCGTCCAACCCACCAGTATCCGTTCGCCTCGAGCGAAGTCGAGAGGCCTATCTGTCGTGCACGCCTTCGGGGTGTCTCGACTTCGCTCGACACGAACGGGGTTAGTAGGTTTGGTTGCTGCCTTGATGATGGGCGGCGCGATACCAGCACTAGCACAGGACATTGCCATCACCAACGCCCGCCTCGTCATCGGCGACGGCAGTGCGCCGATCAGCGGCGGCACCGTCGTCGTGCGCGGCGGGAAAGTGGTTGCGGCGGGCGCGGGTGTTGCTGTGCCTGCGGGCGTCGAGACGGTCGATGCAGGCGGGCAATATGTCACGCCCGGCATCGTTGCGGGGTTCAGCCGCGTCGGGCTGGTCGAGGTTGATGCTGTTGACGCCACCAACGATCGCAGCGCGGCCAAGTCGCGCTATTCAGCTGCCATCGACATTGCACCGGCGCTCAACCCGCTGGGCTCGCCGATCGCGGTCAACCGCGCCGATGGCGTGACACGCGCGCTGGTGTTCCCGGGCGCAAGTGGCGGGTTGTTCCACGGGCAGGGCGCGGTCGTCGATCTGGGCGATGATATGGACATGGTGACGCGCCCGCGCGCGTTTCAATATGTCACCTTTGGTGAAGGCGGGGCCGATACGGCAGGGGGCAGCCGCGCGGCAACCTTCCTGTTCTTCCGCGAACAATTGCTCGCGGCGCGCAGCTATGTACGCGGCAACCTGGCCGATGCTGCGCCTGATGCGCTGCTCCAGCGCGCCGATGTCGAGGCGTTGGTGCGGGTTATCAATGGCACCGACCGGCTGTTCGTGCGCGTCGACCGCGCCGCCGATATTGTCAACGTGCTCAAATTGCGCGGCGAATTTCCGCAGCTGAAACTGGTGCTGGTCGGCGCGACCGAGGGCTGGACGGTGGCGCGCGAGATTGCCGCTGCGGGCGTGCCGGTGCTGGTGTCGGCGCTGACCGACTTGCCCGACAGTTTCGAGCGGCTGGCGGCATCGCAGTCGAACGCCGGGCGGTTAAAGGCAGCGGGCGTTGATGTCACCATCGGTGTGTTCGACGATGATGATGCGCATAAAATGGGCTATACACTGCAATATGCGGGCAATGTTGTCGCGTTGACCAATGTGCCCGGTGCGACGGGCATGGGCTGGGATCAGGCATTCGCCGCGATCACCTCCGCCCCGGCACGCGCCGCTGGTGTTGATGGCGTGATCGGATCGCTGCGCGCCGGACGCGCGGGCGATGTCGTGATCTGGTCGGGCGATCCGCTCGAATTGTCGAGCGCGCCGGTGGCGATCTGGATCGATGGCAAGCGCCAGTCGCTGGAAACGCGGCAGGACCGGCTCGCGAAACGCTATTTGCGCGCCGGCGAGGGGGAATTGCCCAAGGCGTATGAGCGTTAGGTTTAGTTCGTCATGCTGAACTTGTTTCAGCATCGATGGCGCAACGCTGCGGCTCTATCCCATGGACCCTGAAACAAGTTCAGGGTGACGAAAATTGGGGAAACAATTGACATGGACCCGACGAACAACCTGATCTTTTCAGCAATTTTGTTCGTTGGCAGCCATTTTACGTTGTCGCACCCGCTGCGCGCGACCCTCGCCGGGCGGATTGGCGAGCGGGGGTTTCAGATTGTCTATTCGGTTGTCGCGCTCGCGACCTTCATCCTGATGGTACGCGCCTATCAGGGGATGCCCGCCGAGTTGCCGCTGTGGGCGGTGGGTAATGTGTTGTGGGCCGTGGCCAGCCTGATCGTCCTATTGGCCAGTATCTTGTTTCTGGGTTCACTGATCGGCAACCCCGCGCTCGCGGTGCCGGGCGCGGCGAAAGCAGCCGCCGCCCCGGCGCGCGGCGTGTTTGCGATCACGCGCCATCCGATGATGTGGGGCTTTGCGCTGTGGGCGGTGGCGCACATCATCGTCGTGCCGACCCCGGGGCAGATTTTGCTGTGCCTTGCGCTCATCATCCTCGCGCTCGGCGGATCGCTGGGGCAGGACAGCAAAAAGGCCAAGCTGATGGGTGCGGCGTGGCAGGACTGGCAGGCGCGCACGGCCTTTGTGCCCTTTTCAGGCCAGATCAGTGGGCGGCTCCGCTGGGCCGATGCGATGCCACGCCCGCACGCCCTGTTCGGCGGAATTGTTGTTTGGCTCGTTGCGACCTGGGCGCATGGCGCGCTGGGTTATGTCGCGGCGGGGGTGTGGCGGTGGCTTTAGACCGTGATGACGTTAGATAGATCCACCGTGATTGCCGCTGGAGGTTGCTCGGCAAGGAAGGCTGCGCAGCGGCGGGCAGGGTGCCCGTCCAAGCAGCCTGACGAAGACCGAGGGACCTCCAGCGGCAACCGCGAAGCGGCGGGCCCCTTTTGGCCGATCACTTCGTCCCTCGTCGGTCCCTATGCTTCGGCATGGCTCCCTCCTCGCTCCTCGTGCTCGGCCAAAATCGGCTCCGTCACGGCGGGTCTATCTAACGTCATCACGGTCTAGCTGCTTGGCCGGCGCGCCTTGCCTCTTCACTATCATCGTCCCGGGCTTGATCCGCGATGACATGATCGAGCGAATGAACGGCGAGAATTAGGCATTCCGCTTTATCGCTGATCACGTTACCACATTTCCCATGCTCAACCTGCAAGCCTTCCTGCCCTACCGCCTCTCAATCGCATCGAATGCGGTCAGCGCGCGCATCGCGCGTGAATATCAGAGCCGCTTTGGCCTCAAAATTCCCGAATGGCGGCTGATGGCGGTGCTCGGTGAAGGCAAGCCGCTGACGCAGCGCGAACTGGTCGCCGCGACGCTGATGGACAAGGTAACCGTCAACCGCGCCGCCAAGGCATTGAACGAACGTGCGCTGATTGCGCGGCAGGCGCATGGCAGCGATGGGCGCTCGCATCATCTGATGTTGTCCGATGCGGGCCGCGCGCTGTACGACGAAATCGTCCCTGCCGCCCTCGCCATGGAGCGCAAATTGCTGGCGGCGCTGAGCCCCGACGAGCGCGCGCAGCTCGATGCGATGCTGACGACGTTGATCGCCGCCGCCGATGCGCGCTGACGTGCGCTATCG
>JACEST010000113.1 GCA_013911715.1 Sphingopyxis sp.
TGTCGATACCCGCCTCGCGGTCGCTCGCGACGCGCGCGCGCAGCATGGTGCGCAGCAGGGTCGCACCCGGCACCGGCGCCAGCCGCCACCAGCCAGCGGCATCCGCGCCATCGTCGACCAACGCCCCGCCGCGCAGGCTGGCGATCAGCACCGGCCCCGGCTCGGCGGCAACGACATCGGCCAAACCACTGCGCCATTGGTTGAGGTCGACCGCAACGGTGGGCACCAGGCTCTCATTCTGCCCGGGCAGGTCGGGCAACAGCGAGGCGACCCCCCGGTCGGCCAGCGCGCGCATGGTTTGCACCAGTGTCCGCCGCAGCCGGTTGGCCTCTTCGAACAGGGGTGGCACGATCAGCACGCGCGGGTCGCTGCCCTCGGGCCCATGGCGCAGCAACTGTTCCATCGGCCGCGTCAGCCCGCCTGTTTGGCGCGGCAAAAGGCGAGCAGGCTGCCAAAGGTTGCGAACAGTTCGCCATCGACTTCGTCATCGTCGATGATGATGCCCAGCCGGTCTTCCAGTTCGGTCAACACCGTGCCGACCGCCATCGAATCAAATTCGGGCAGCGCGCCGAACAATTCGCTGGCCTCGGTCAGCGCGGTGGCGCGCGCTTCGCCGAGCCCCAGCACGTCGGCCATAACGGCGCGCAATATCATCTCGCTTTGATCCATCGTCCTCATCTATTCCGCTGTTGGCGCCAATCGGCGAGAGTGGCCTTCATGGCCGGACCCCATGCGGCGACCCGCGCGGGATTGAAAGCGTCGATCCGCCACAATTTGCTGTGCCGGTTCATCCAGTCGCGCTTATACCGGTCATTGCCGGTGCCGAAATCGACGCGGCGCACACGGTCCTCGGTGATGACATGGCGGAACATGGCGGCGGTCAGCAATGTGCCGGGCGACGCGCGCAAATTGTCCTCGACATGCGCCAGCTTGTGGATGAAGGCAGCGCCATTTTCGACCGTCCACCACTGCGCGGCCACCGGCGCGCCGTCGATCCGCGCGAGGCCCAGTCGCAGCCGTCCTGCGGCCCCCTCGGCTTCGGCAAAGGCGCGCAGCAGCGCCGCATTGCCCTCTTCGGGTTTCCAGCTTGCGGCATAGATGCGCTGATATTCGGCCCACAAGGCAGTGTCGAAGCGGTCGGCAATGCTGATCGCCACCACCTGTTTTTTGGCCTTGCGCGCGACGGTATTGCGCAGCTCGCCGGGGCGCGTCGCCCACCAACTGTCATAATCCATGCCGTCCAGTTCCAGCCAATGGCTGTCACCGGCGGCATGCGCGCTGACCCACCAGCCGGCATCTTTCAATGCCGAGCGCAGCATCGCGCAGGACCCGTCCTGTTCGGGCACCGGATACAGCGTCAGCCGCGCCGCCTTGCGTTTCAGCACCGCGCACAAATCGGTCAGTGCCAGCAGTTGCGCGGCGGCATCGCGCGCGCCGCTGAACTGCGGGCGGTGCACAAAGCTATACCAGTTGGCCAGGCTGACGCGGACGCCAGGTTTTTCCTCGACCAGCGGCAACCATGCAGCAGCGCGTTCGGACTGGCCAAAGGCGTCAGCGCGCGGCAATTGCCGGAAATGCAGGGCCGCGAGCCGGTCAAACCAGTCGGCGCGGTCGAACGGCCCGGCGACCCCCAGCGGCAATGCCGATGGGCGCGCGCCAAGCGCGGCGTTAGCCTGATCTTCACCGTTCCAGCCCATAGTCCGACGCCATTATCATGCAGGTTCCTAACAGCCGATGACCATGCCGCCGTCGCGTCCAATCGATCATTTGCCATGCTGCGGCGCGTCCGATTCGCCCGCTTTGCTGTTGGGCGATGCAGTGATGGATTATGCCGCGCTCGAGGCCGGGGTGGCGCGGCTGGCCGCATGGCTGAGCGCGCAATTGCCAGATGCGGGCGCCCGCGTCGCCAGCTGGACCGCCAAGAATCGCCTCGCCTGCTTGCTGCCGCTGGCGGCGGCGCGCGCGGGGTTGGTGCATGTTCCCATCAACCCGCTGCTCAAGGGTGCACAGGCCGACCATATCCTGGCCGACAGTGGTGCGGCGCTGGTGCTGACCAACGCGGCGCGCGCGGCCACGCTGGCACCGCAAAGCGCTTGCCGGATCGTTGATTTGACAAAGGCCGATGCGGCGATCGACGGCTTTGACAGCGCGCTGCCACCATCGCGCGCTGACCCCGATATGCTTGCCGCGATCCTTTATACCAGCGGCTCGACCGGTCGGCCCAAGGGCGTGATGCTCAGCCATGCCAATTTGTGGCTGGGGGCCGAAAGCGTTGCCGGTTATCTCCATCTCGGCCGCGCCGACCGCGTGCTCGCACTGCTGCCTTTCGCCTTCGATTATGGCCAGAACCAACTGCTGTCGGCATGGCACGCCGGGGCCAGCGTCGCGCCGCTCGATTATCTTACCGCGCGCGATGTTGTCCGCGCGGTCAGTCGCCATCGCCCCTCTACGCTTGCGGGCGTGCCGCCGCTCTGGTTGCAACTGGCCGAGGCCGACTGGCCCGCCGATGTTGCCCGCCACCTCAAACGCCTGACCAACAGCGGCGGCGCGCTGACCCCGGCGCTGATTTACCGGCTGCGCACAACCTTCCCGGCGGCGGCGATCTGGCCGATGTACGGGTTGACCGAGGCGTTTCGCTCGACCTTTCTGCCGCCGGAACTGGTCGCGGCGCACCCGACCTCGATGGGCCGCGCCATTCCGCACGCCGAAATCCTCGTCTGCCGCGCGGACGGCAATTTGTGTGATGCCGATGAACCCGGCGAGCTGGTGCATTGCGGCCCGCTCGTAGCGCAGGGCTATTGGCAGGACGCCGAACGCACGGCGCAGCGGTTCCGCCCCGCGCCCTCTGCGTCCAAATATGGCGGCACAGCGGTTTGGTCGGGCGACACCGTGCGCCGCGATACCCGGGGCCTGCTTTATTTTGTCGGGCGCGACGATGCGATGATCAAGACCGCCGGCAACCGCGTCAGCCCCAGCGAGATCGAGGATGCCGCGATCGCCACCGGGCTGGCCAGCGAGGCCGTGGCGTTTGGCATCCCCGACGACCGGCTTGGGGCCGCGATTATCCTGGTGGTGCGCGGCGACGGCGCTGCTGCCGATGCGCTCGCCTCAGCCTTGCGCGCTGCTTTGCCCAACTTCATGCAGCCGCGCAGTATCATTTGGCGGCACGATCTGCCGACGGGTGCCAATGGCAAGCTCGACCGCACGGCCATCGCGCGCGACTGGCAGCAGGCAGAGGTGGCGGCGTGAAACCGATGGGCACCATCCCGCCGGGCTGGGTCGCCGATGCGGGCGGCATGTTGCTCGTCGGCGGACAGCGCGCCGACAAGCTGGTCCGCGTCGCGGGTGACACCCCGCTGTTTCTCTATGACCGTGCGATGCTGACCGCGCGGGTCGAATCCCTGCGCGCGGCAATGCCGCCGGGGCTGTCGATCCATTATGCGATGAAGGCCAACCCTTTCGCACCCCTGCTCACCCATATGGCGACGCTGGTTGACGGGATCGACATCGCCTCGGCCGGCGAAATGCACCAGGCGATTGCCGCCGGGATGGTACCGCAGCACATCAGCTTTGCCGGTCCCGGCAAACGCGACCGCGAACTGCGCGCCGCGATCATGAGCGGGATTACCATCAACCTTGAATCGGCGGGCGAAGCAGCGCGCGCGCTGCACATCGCGCACCAGCTCGGCACGCGCCCGCGCCTCGCCGTGCGCGTCAATCCCAGCTTTGACCTTAAAGGATCGGGCATGAAGATGGGGGGCGGAGCCAAGGCCTTTGGTATCGACGCCTATGCCGTGCCCGCCCTGGTGCGCGAATTGATCGCCGCTGGCATCGATTGGCAGGGTTTTCATATTTTCGCCGGATCACAGGCACTTGATGCTGCCGCTATCATCGAAACCCAGACCGCGACGGTTGCGCTTGCGGCGCAGCTGGCCGATGCCATCGGCACTGAGCCGCCGCTCGTCAATCTCGGCGGCGGCTTCGGCGTGCCCTATTTTCCGGGTGACGTGCCGGTCGACATAAGCGCGATTGGCGCGGCGCTGGCCGCGACGCTCGACGCGCGCCCCGACAGTCTGGCGGACAGCCGCTTCGCCATCGAACTCGGCCGCTGGCTGATCGCCGAAGCCGGCGTTTATCTCTGCCGCATTGTCGACCGCAAAGTCAGCCATGGCGAAGTGTTCCTGGTCACCGACGGCGGGCTCCACCATCAACTCGCCGCAAGCGGCAATTTCGGCACGGTGGTGCGACGCAACTATCCGCTCTGCATCGCGAACCGCATGAATGACGGCGCGGCTGAGGTGGCCTCGGTGGTCGGTTGTTTGTGCACGCCGCTCGACCGGCTGGGTGACCAGCTCCACCTGCCGCGCGCCGAAGTGGGCGATCTGGTCGCCGTTTTCATGGCCGGAGCCTATGGCGCAACCGCCAGTCCTTCATCTTTCCTCGGTCACGGTCCCGCTTTGGAACGGCTTGTCTAACACAGGTTAATATTGCCGGTTTTCAGCCATTTTTATTGTACCGACCGGGCCATTACTAACCCTATCTTCACCAATAATCGCCAAGGGTTGACGCTGACGCTTTGTCTGTGCGCGGTGCCTTGCCCGCCGTTGCACTTGCAAGGCGAGATGGAAAGGCGAATGGTTATGGCGGCTATTTTTGCACTCGGCGCTGCGCGCGCTGTGCTGGTGGGGGGCATCGCGGCGCTCATGCTAACCGGCTGCGCGGCCAATCCCGGCGGATCGGCCCAGCTGCCTGCGGCCAATTTCGTGGGTGACCAGGAAGGGCCGGGCGATGAATATGTCATCGGCCCGCTCGACGAGCTCAAGATTTTCGTGTGGCGCAATCCCGAACTCGGCGGCACGGTGCAGGTGCGGCCCGACGGGCGCATTACCACGCCGCTGATTACCGACCTGCCCGCCGTCGGCAAGACGCCGACGATGCTGCAACAGGACATCAAGCTTCAGCTCAGTCAATATATCAACGATCCGATCGTCAGCGTGATTGTCACCAGCTTCAACAGCACTTTCTCACAGCAGGTGCGGGTGGTCGGCGCGACCGAGAAGCCCGCGTCGATCCCGTTCCGGGCGAATATGACCGTGCTCGACGTGATGATCGCGGTCGGCGGCCTCAGCGAATTTGCGGCAGGCAATAAGGCGCGGCTCGTGCGCTACGAGCCCGGCACTGGCAAGCAGAGCGAATATGCGCTGCGCCTCGGCGACCTTATCAAGCGCGGCGACATCAAGGCCAATGTGCGGCTTCAGCCCGGCGACGTGATCATCATTCCCGAAAGCATGTTCTGACCGTGGTGCGGCAGTTTGAAAGCAGAAAATGAACGGCCTGTACGACGAAATCAGGATTGCGCTGCACAGCGTGTGGAACCGCCGCTGGCTGGTGCTCAGCGCGGCGTGGGGGATTTGCATCCTCGGCTGGCTGATGGTCGCGATGATCCCCAACAGCTATGAATCGCGTGCGCGCATCGTTGTTCAGATCAACGATATCTTGCCCGATGCTGCGGCCACCGGCGGCATGTCGAACCAGCAACAGATTGACCAGATCCGCCAAACGCTGACCAGCGCGCGCAACATGGAAAAAGTGGCGGTGGCCACGGGCCTGATCGCCGCCAACGCCAGCGACCGCGACAAGCAGGATGTCGTCGCCGTGCTGCAAGCGAATATCAAGGTTGTCGCGCAGCAGGATAATATCTTTGAACTTATTGCGACCGCCGGGGTCAGCAGCCTGTCCGACGCCGACAATGCGCGGCTCGCCGGGGCGCTGCTCGACAGCCTGATCACCGTCTTCCGCGCCGAACAATTGCGCGGCGGCCAAATGTCGGCGGAGGACAGCCTGAAGTTCCTTGATAGCCAGCTTGCCACCCGCGAAAACACGCTGCGCGATGTCGAGGCCAAGCGCGCGGCGTTCGAGGCATCGAATATTGGCATGATCCCCGGCGGCACCGGCTCGCCCGCGATGCGGCTTGAACAATTGCGCAGCGAACTCACTCAGATTGAGGGTCAACTCGCCGCGGCCCAAGGTGGGCTGGCGGCTGCCAACGGCCAGCTTGCGGGCGTCGCACCAACGATTGCGGCACCTGGCCTCAATGCCACCGGCGGCGGCGTGGCGCGCCAACAGCTCGCCGGGGCGCGTGCCGAACTGTCGGGCTTGCGCGCGCGCGGCCTCACCGATGCGCACCCCGATGTGCTGGCTTTGAAGGCACAGATTGATGCGCTGTCGGCGCAGGCCGCGCGTGAAGGGCCGAATGCGGGCGGCACCGCGCCCAATCCCGCTTATGCCTCGCTGGCGGCGATGCGCGCCGAACGCCAGGCAGCGGTGAGCGCGCTGGCGGCACGCAAGGCGCAGCTGAATGGCGAAATCGCACAGATTACTGCGCGGCGCATCGCTGAACCCGGCATCGCTGCCGAATATGAACGGCTGAACGGCGATTATCGGGTGCAGAAGGACCAATA
>JACEST010000114.1 GCA_013911715.1 Sphingopyxis sp.
GCACGGTGGTGCCGAGCAAGGCCGCGGCGAGAAGGGTGCGAATGGTCATGGAATTTCCCCTGAAGTCTGGCGCAATGCGCAGATGGCGGTGTGATGCGCGGCGGTTGCAAGGGGCGCAAGCCAAGGCACTGTCACTGGTCGAAACACGGGCAAAGTTGGTCGATGAAACGACTCGAAAATCGGCGCAAAACTGCGCAACTTCACTCGCTTTTGCACAACGTATGAAGAGTTGTCTGAATTGCATGCAGGCAGGATAGTGTCAGGCAGCGATGTAGGACAGAGTGTTAGTCGTCCGTTCGTGTCGAGCGAAGTCGAGACACCCGGCGGAATTGTGCACGCCTGATGGGCCTCTCGACTTCGCTCGAGGCGAACGGTTGCTGTGGGTTACTCCACCAGCCGCCCGCGCACCATGACCCATTGGACTTTCTCCAGCGTGGTCACATCCGTCAGCGGGTCGCCGTCGACGGCAATCAAGTCCGCGCTGTAACCCACGCTAATTTGGCCTATTTCATTGTCCATGCCCAAAGCCTTTGCAGCGACGGTAGTCGCGCTCGCGACAGCCTCGCGCGGGGTCAGGCCATATTTGACCATCTGGGCAAATTCTTCGCCGTTGCGGCCATGCTCGAACACTCCGGCATCGGTGCCAAAGGCCACGGGCACGCCAAGGGCCTTGGCGCGCCCGACGGCTTTGCCGACGTCGTTCAGCGTCATGCGCACCTTGGCCTCGACCGTGGGCGTATAGATGCCCTTGCCCAGCCGCTCGCGAATGCCTTCGAACGCCATCAGTGTCGGGACTAGATAGCTGCCCTTGGCCTTCATCACCTTGAGCGCGGCATCGTCGGCAAAGGTGCCATGGTCGATGGTGTCAATGCCCGCCGCGGCGGCCGATTCAATGCCGCGCGCGCCATGGGCATGCGCCATGACCTTCAGCCCCAGCGAATGGGCGGTGTCAGCGATGCTGGTCAGTTCGGCGGCAGAAAAATGTCCTTCGAGGCCGCGGCCCTGCTGCGACAGCACACCGCCGGTGGCGGTAATCTTGATGATGTCGGCCCCGGCGCGTGATGCCTTGCGCACCTTTTCGGCGCATTCGACGGCGCCGGTGCAGGTATAGCCATCGGTCAGCACATCATGGACATGTTCGGTAAAGCCCGTGACGTCGCCGTGCCCGCCGACGATCGACAGCGCCGGACCGGCAGCGATGATGCGCGGTCCAGTAATCACGCCTTCCGCAGTACCGCGCCGCAGGGAAAAGGCGGTATATTGCGCCGATCCGGCTTCACGCACCGTGGTGAAGCCGGCAAGCGCGGTAATCCGGGCATTTTTGGCCCCGACGACGACCCCCCATTCTTCGGGCTCGACCGCAGCATCGCGAAAATCGCCGCCGGGATCGCCGGTCAAATGGACGTGGAGGTCAATCAGCCCGGGCAGGATGGTCTTGGTCGATAAATCATGGACGATGGCCCCGGCGGGCGCAGGTTGGCGGCCCTGGGCAATCGCGGTGATACGCCCGTCGGTGACGGTGATCGTGGCAGGGCCGCCCGTGCCGCTGGCGGCATCGGTGATGAGGCGCCCAGCGTAAATCACGCTGGTTTGAGCCGATGCCGTGCCGCCTGCCAGCGCCAATGCCGAAACCGCCGCCAATATTGTCTTGCGCATGACCATCTCCCTTATTGCATGCGGCATGGTGGCGGCAGTTGGCGGCAAGGGCAAGCGCGCAAAGAAAGGGGCGACCCTGCCATCGCGGGGCCGCCCAGTTTCTGGTTCGTCGAGGGGTGACTTACCAGAAGAAGTTGTAAATCACGTCAACCACTTCGCCGCTATAGGTATCGACGAGCAGTACATCGTCATAATAACGCACCCAGCGATAGCCGCCGTAGGCATCGGGCAGGCGATAGCGCCATGGGTCGTTGATCCAGTAGCGGTTGCTGTAAAAGGGCGATCCGATGCGAATGCCGACTGAAAAGCGCGAATAGCGATGGCCGTAGTGCGGCGCATAATAGCGGCCCGCGCGATAATGGTCGCGGTAACGCTGGCGGTGACCGTACCAATTGTAACGTTGGTCATTTCGCCAGCCACGGTTCCAGCTGCGATGGTCACGCCGGTCGTAGCGGTTGTCATGATCATAGCGGGTGCGATCATTGCGGCGGTGGATATTGCCACTGCGATCCCAATTGTAGCGCCGGTCAACGCGATTGTCGTTGTTCCGGTCCCAGCGCCGGTCCAAATCGCCGTCGCGGTTGCGATCATAGCGCCGGTCGACGCGGCCATTGTGGTTGCGATCCCAATTGCGGTCGACATTGCCGTCGCGGTTGCGGTCCCAGCGGCGGTCGACATTGCCGTCACGATTGCGATCATAGGGGCGGCCAACGCTCTGATCGCCCGACCAGTCGCCGCGCCGGTCCTGTCGTGCTTCGCGGCGTTCGGTGCGCGCTTCGCTGCGCGTTTCGCGCGGGGCCTGGCGGCGATCGCGGTTTATCTGGCGCACTTCGGGGCCGCGCGGGGCACGTTCGCTCCGTTCGCTGTGGTCACGGTCGCCACGGCCCTCGCGCTGCGCATAAGCGGCGCTGATCGGGGTTAGAGCGGTGGCCGCGACCAACAGGGCGGCAAGAAACGTCTTCATGGGCTTTACTCCACCAGCGGCGGCAAAGGCCGACACCGGTCGAGTCGGGGATTAGGCCTGTGATGCTGACGGCGCGCTGAACCGCTGTGTCAGCTTGATGACAGGATGGTGGTTGCCACCGTAGTCCAATGCCCGCCTGTCCTGAGCTTGTCGAAGGACCGTTCTTTCTTTGCGCTGTGGAAAGAAATTACGGTCCTTCGACAAGCTCAGGACAAGCGGGGTGGGGGCGAGGGGCTTACTCCCTCAGCTGCGGAGTCAGCGCTGGCACCTCTGCCGCAGCATCGGCCGGCCGGATCCCCGGCGGCGGCGCGGCGGCGATGCGCTCTTCACCGCGCAGCACGCGCCCCGCGCGCTTAATGGCGGTGCGGATGCGCGGGTAGGTGCCGCAGCGGCAGATGCCGGTCATCGCGGCATCAATCTCGTCATCGCTGGGGTCGGCATTGCGGCGCAGCAGCAGGGCCGCGCTCATGATCATGCCCGACTGGCAGAAGCCGCATTGCGGCACCTGTTCGGCGACCCACGCCTGCTGCACCGGATGGCTGCGGTCGCGCGACAGGCCTTCGATGGTGGTGACAAAGCGGCCCTCGCACTCGGCCAGCGTGACGAGGCAACTGCGGATCGGCTGGCCATCAATGTCGACGGTGCACGCGCCGCATTCGCCGGTACCGCAACCATATTTGGTGCCGGTCAGGTTCGACGCGTCGCGCAGCGCCCACAGCAGCGGTGTTTCGGGGTCCATCCGATATTCGATGGGCCGTTCATTGACGGACAGGCGGGGCACGGATTGGGCTTAGTCGCGCCAGCTGGGGTCGATGCGGTCGACCTTGCGCACCATCGCGTCAAATTCGGCGCGGCCTGAGCCGCCGGGGATGGCGGTCTGGTAAATGTCGCGCTGGTGGGTGGCGATGACGTCGGCTCCGACCATGATCGGTTGGCCCATGCTCATCGTCGCGAGCTGGATTTCGCAGGCGCGCTGGAGCACCCAATATTTGATGAAGGCGTCGGGCAGTGTTTTGCCCATCACCACTGGCCCATGATTTTTGAGCATCAAGATGCGTTTGTCGCCCAGATTCTGGAGCAGCCGCACGCCTTCTTCCTCGCGCACCGTGACGCCTTCGAAGTCATGATAGGCGAGTTGACCCATGAAGTTGCAGGCATAGAAATTGGTCGGCTGGAGCCCGCCGTCGAGGCTGCACACCGCCATGGTCGCGGTGGTGTGGGTGTGGATGATGGCGTGCGCGTCGGGCAGATGGCGATGGAACAGGCCGTGCTGGACGAACCCCGCCTTGTTGACGTGCCAGGGATTGTCGGTGTCAAGCTTGTTGCCGTCGATGTCGATCTTGACCAGGCTGGACGCGGTCACTTCGCTGAAATGCATGCCATAGGGGTTGATCAGAAAGGCTCCTTCCTGATCATCGAGCTTGACCGTGATATGGTTGAAGATCATCTCGTCCCAGCCCATCATCGCAAAGACGCGGTAACAGGCGGCGAGTTCGAGCCGCGCGGTCCATTCGGCCTCGCTATATTTGCTATTGCGCTTGATCTGCGTGGCCATGACATTCTCCCTCGTCGGCGCTGCTATGCCATAAGGGGTTCGCGGGCGGCAAGAGGGGTTGCTTTTTCGCCAATTCGTGCCTAATGCCGCGCCATTGCAACACCGCACGAGCTGCGGTGCGGCCTGTTTTGCCCCTTTTTTTAGCTGTGGGCTGCTCGCGAATCGCGGCGGCGCAGGGCTTTTGTGACGGTTCAGGAGTCGGTTAGGTTTATGCAAATCATCGTTCGCGACAATAATGTCGACCAGGCGCTGCGCGCTCTGAAGAAGAAATTGCAGCGTGAAGGCGTCTATCGCGAGATGAAGCTGCGTCGTCATTACGAAAAGCCGAGCGAAAAGCGCGCGCGCGAACATGCCGCCGCCGTCCGCCGCGCCCGCAAGATGGAGCGCAAGCGCATGGAACGCGACGGGGTGAAGTAAGCTTTTCGCCTTTTGCTGAACGCCAAAGGGGCGCTGCGGGGGACTGCGGCGCCCTTTTTGCATCACAAGACCGTCATTGCGCGCGCAGCGGGCCGAAGGCGACCGAAGGTCTACCAATCCAGGGGAGGGACAGGCCGCCCTGGATTGCGTCGCTGCGCGCGCAATGAAGAGGTGATTTTTGCTAGACCGGCTTTGCTCCCGCCGCCTATAGGCGCGCTTCAGTCAGCGCATCGGCGCGTGAACCAAGGAACTAACTTATGAGCGCCACCGCCGTCCCGCTCCGTCCCGTCTCGAAAAGCGGACTCGCGACCCTCTGGATTGGCATTTTGTTGCTGGTCGCGTTAGGCGCCGGTTTTGCCTGGTGGCAGGCAAGCGCAAACCAGATTGGCTTTACCACGGTAAAAGCAGGCACCGGTCCGTCGCCGACCGACACCGATGTTGCGCTGATCAAATATGAAGGCCGCCTTGCCGACGGGACGGTGTTCGACGCCAACGAACAGGCCCCGCTGGCGGTAGGTCAGGTCGTGCCCGGGTTCAGCCAGGCGCTGAAGCGTATGCAAAAGGGCGGCAAATACACCATCACTATCCCACCGAAACTTGGTTATGGCGCGGTTGCGCAGGGGCAGATTCCGGCCAACAGCACATTGACCTTCGATGTCGAGCTGCTCGATTTCCGCTCGGAAGCCGAAATTCGCGCGATGCAGGAGATGATGCAGCAGATGCAGGGCGGGCCCGGCGGGCCGCCGCCGGGTGCGGGCGGGCCGCCGCCGCAGCCGTAACGAACCTCGTCGCCCCTGCGTAGGCAGGGGCCGCTAGATGCCCTGAACCAATGTGGCGGCGCTTCCCTGCAGAAGGCCCCTGCCGCGCCGGGGCGACGGTTTATGTGGCGCCCCGGCTCGCGCGCTCGGCGTTCTTTTCCAGAAACACCTTGATCATCGCGATGATCGGGTCGGCGAGCGCGAGGCCCAGGATGCCGAACAATGCGCCGAACAATATTTGCGCACCAAGGACGAGGGCAGGGGCGAGGTCGACGGTGCGTTTGGCGACCATCGGCACGATGATATTGCCGTCGACTGTCTGTACGACGAAATAGACGATGAGGCAGTAAAGCCCGGCGTCAGCGCTGACCGAAAAGCCGACGAGCACCATCAATATGCCCGAAATCAGCGCGCCGATATTGGGAATGAAGACCAAGAGGCCGGTGAGGACGCCAAGCAAGGTCGCCATCGGGATGCCATAGATGGCGAGCAGCGCCCAGGTGGCAATGCCCTCGACCAGCATCCCCAGTATGCGTCCGGCCATCAGGCGACGTAGCGTTTTGCCCATCGCGGCGGTGACTTCGTAGAAATGCGCGCGCTCGCTCTGCGGCATCAGCCAGCCGACGCCGCGTTCATAGAGGCGCGGCTCGACGGCGAGATAGATGCCGAGCACGAAGATCAGGAACAGCGCCGACAGGCCGCCGACCAGACCCGATACCGCCGCCGTGACGCGGCCCACCGATCCCAGCGCATATTGGAGCAGCTGTGATGGATCGAAATCGGCGTTGGTGATCCCATTGGCGCGGGCCCAGACGAGCAAACGTTCAATCTGGAGCAGGATAGTATCCTGCAGCGTTGCTGCCTGCACCACCAGCTGATTGCCCGCCGAGATGAACACAGAGGCAAGGAAAGCCAGAATGGCGAGCAAGACGATCGCGAGCCGCCAGCCGCGGCCGATCGGCAACACGCGGCCTAGCAGCCGGGTGCCGCCGTCGAGCCCGGCAGCAAAGACCACGGCGGCAAGGATGAGCAGGATCGGCTGCGCGAGCAGCGCAACCAGCGCAACCAGTATGATCATCCCGATCCACACGCC
>JACEST010000115.1 GCA_013911715.1 Sphingopyxis sp.
GGCTGCTGATCGATGCGCAGCGGATTGCGGCTGCGAGCGGAGTTGCGATCGATATGGCGCTGGATGCGGTGCCGCTGTCCGACGCGTGGCACATGGTGCGCGGCGGCGGGGTGGATGACCGCATTGCGGCAGCGACCATGGGCGATGATTATCAATTGCTGTTTTGTGCGGCGCCGGAGCAGGCGGAGGTGGTTGTCGCGGCGGGACTGCGGCGCGGGGCGGCGCTGACGCGGGTTGGGGTGTGTAAGGACGGGAAGGGTCTGGGGTTGACGTTCGGCGGGGCAGCGGTGACGCTGCCGGAGCGGTTGGGGTTTGTGCATGGCAAAAACCTCTAATTCCGTTCGTCTCGAGCGAAGTCGAGAGGCCGCTCGGCATGGCGCAAGGTCGATAGGTGTCTCGACTTCGCTCGACACGAACGGAGCCAAGAGAATGTGGAGGCCAAAACCCGCGCAAAAGCGGGCTTGCCCTTGCCACACTTTGCCACCATAAGCGCGTCCGCACTGGGTCTTTCGCAACATCGCGGCCTGTTTCGTCGGCGTCACATCGCCGGGTCAGGGATAGGCTGACGTAAAAAGACGCGAGACGACCCGTCCAAGGGGAAGGAAGTTTTTTCATGAATCTGGTTTTGATCGCTCTGGCGTGTGGCTTTGTCGCCATACTCTATGGCATTTTCACCAGCCGTCAGGTGCTCAGCGCCTCGGCCGGTAACGACAAAATGCAGGAAATCGCCGCCGCCATTCAGGAAGGCGCGCAGGCCTATCTCGGCCGCCAATATCGCACCATCGCCATCGTCGGCGTCGTTGTGGCGGCGCTGGTCGGCGTGTTTCTCGACATTATCCCGGCCGTTGGCTTTGTCATCGGCGCGGTCTTGTCGGGCGTCGCGGGCTATATCGGGATGAACATCTCTGTTCGCGCCAACGTTCGCACGGCCGAAGCTGCGCGCGGGTCGCTTCAGGGCGGTCTGACGCTGGCGTTCCGCGCCGGGGCGATCACCGGCATGCTGGTGGCGGGGCTTGCCCTCATCGCCATCGCCGGTTTCTTCTGGTTTCTGCTCAATGTATCGCAATATGCACCCAACAGCCGCGAAGTGATTGTGGCGCTGACCGCGCTCGCGCTGGGCGCATCTTTGGTGTCGATCTTCGCACGGCTGGGCGGCGGCATCTTTACCAAGGCCGCCGACGTCGGCGCCGACCTGGTCGGCAAGGTCGAAGCGGGCATTCCCGAAGATGACCCACGCAACCCCGCCGTGATTGCCGACAATGTCGGCGACAATGTCGGCGATTGCGCCGGTATGGCGGCCGATTTGTTCGAAACCTATGTTGTCACCGTCGGCGCAACGATGGTGCTGATCGCGCTGCTCGTCACCGGGGCGGGCGACATGCTGTTGCCGCTGATGGCCTTGCCGCTGCTGATCGGCGGCGTGTGCATCGTGACGTCGATCCTGGGCACTTATTTTGTGCGCCTTGGCGGCGGCACGAACATCATGGGCGCGATGTATAAGGGCTTCATCGTCACCGCGCTGGCGTCGATCCCGGCGATCTGGTTTGCCATCGATTATGCGCTCGGCGGCATGGAAAGCACGCTGGCCTTCGGCAGCGAAGGCGCGCTTACCGAATTTACCGGTCGCACGCTTTTCTATTGCTCGCTGCTCGGTCTGGCGATCACGGGGATCATCATCTGGATCACCGAATATTACACCGGCACCAACTACCGCCCGGTTCGCAGCATCGCCAAGGCATCGGAAACGGGTCATGGCACCAACGTCATCCAGGGGCTGGCGATCAGCCTGGAATCGACCGCGCTGCCGACGCTCGTCATCTGTGCGGGTATCATCATCGCTTATCAGCTGGCGGGCCTGATCGGAATCGCCTTTGCCGCGACCGCGATGCTGGCGCTCGCCGGTATGGTCGTGGCGCTTGATGCCTATGGTCCCGTAACCGACAATGCTGGCGGCATCGCCGAAATGGCGGGCATGGAAGAAAGCGTGCGCGAAAAAACTGACGCGCTCGACGCCGTGGGCAACACCACCAAGGCCGTGACCAAGGGCTATGCCATTGGTTCGGCGGGTCTGGCGGCGCTGGTGCTGTTCGGTACCTATACTGCCGACATCACCGCCTATTCGGATAAGCTGGGTCTGTCCGCTCCGCTGACCTTCTCATTGTCATCGCCTTACGTGATTGTTGGCCTGCTGCTCGGCGCGCTGCTGCCCTATCTGTTCGGGGCGATGGGCATGACAGCAGTGGGCCGCGCTGCGGGCGAAGTCGTCAAGGATGTTCGCGACCAGTTCAAGAACAACCCCGGCATCATGACCTATGAAACCAAGCCGGATTACGCCCGCACGGTCGATCTGGTGACCAAAGCGGCGATCAAGGAAATGATCATTCCTTCGCTGCTGCCGGTGCTTGCGCCAATCGTCGTCTTCTTCGTCATCCGCTGGGTCGCTGGCCCGGTCGCGGCGTTTGAAGCGCTTGGCGCGCTGCTCCTCGGCGTAATCGTCGGCGGGCTGTTCGTCGCCATCTCGATGACCTCGGGCGGCGGCGCATGGGACAATGCCAAGAAATATATCGAAGACGGCAACCACGGCGGCAAGGGCAGCGAAGCTCATAAGGCCGCGGTGACCGGCGACACGGTTGGCGATCCGTACAAGGACACCGCTGGTCCGGCGGTGAACCCGATGATCAAGATCACCAATATCGTGGCGATCCTGCTGCTCGCCGCGCTTGCCCACGGCTAAGCAAATACGGACGCGTTGGCGTTATCCTGCAGGGCTCCGGCGGAACAACCGCCGGGGCCCTGTTCCGTTATGGGACAGAAATGCAGGCAAAATCCGCCGCTTTGGTTGACTCAAGGTTAACCAACTGCGACGTTCCGGCACCAAAAAATAACTGTCGCGATTCGCTGGCTTCCCTTTGGATTCCATATTTGGAGACGTTTGATGCGCCGCTTTTTGCTGACCTCCGCCGCTATCGCCGCCTTTGCTGCGCTGCCGGCCCATGCCGCCGAAGTATTTTCCGATGGTTTTGAGGGCGATCCGTCCAACGCGCTCAACGTCAATCCGCTGGCCAACTGGACTGTCACCGGCAACGTCGATGTTGTGGCGAACCCGAACGGTTTTGGCATCAATGTGACACCCGATGCGTCGGGCAATGTCGTCGACCTCGACGGTTCGCCGGGGCCGGGTGAGATTACCACGAAGGACAGTTTTGTTTTTAACGCTGGTGACCTCGTTACCTTGTCTTTCGTGCTCGGTGGCAGCCAGCGGAACAATGGCAACAATGACTGGTTTACTCGCTTCATATTCAGCGACCCGACCGGCGTGGCCAACGGGCAAGGGACCGGATTATTGGGCGTATTTGCGCCGGTGAATGGGCTAATCGGTCCCACCTACACGCTTGGCGGCATTATCGGTGCAACCGCGCCGTTCACAACGTCGACCTACTCTTTTCGCGCAACTACTGCTGGTTCGTTGAAGCTGGCCTTCGGCACCACTAGCCGCGACAATATCGGACCATTGCTCGACAATGTTTCGCTGAGCATAGGCGCGGTTCCTGAACCGGCCACATGGGCGATGATGATCATGGGATTTGGCCTGATTGGCAGCGCATTGCGCAGCCGCAAGCCCGCAACGGTGCGTTTTGCGACCGCCTGACCAAATTGCCCTCATCAACTGCTAGACCCCGGCGGAGCGATCCGCCGGGGTTTTTCGCTTCCATTCGCTCGCCCGAGTTCGCTGCGAAGTCCCGGCGCTATTGACTAGGCCGGCATACTGAACCGCCCATTCCAATGCGCGTGGCCCGGGCGCACGGGGAGGGTCGGCGTGGTCAGCCGGGCACTTCGAATCTCCGCAAAACTGCCATTCCCACACGGGGGTGGCATATTTGTTGCGAATCTGTTATAATCGATGCCAACGCTGGGATTGGTGCGTGCCGGTCCGAACGCTTTGGAGCCCCCTCGCTTGCTATCCTGACCCGCTGTTGTCCGCAATGCCCAAACCGGTGCTGAACCCAGCATCCGGCGCAATGACCGCACAACTTAGCGCACAGGCCAGCCAGCCAGACGAAAGGATTGCGGATGTCCGCCAATTTTCTGTTCGATGTCGGTGATTATGTTGTTTATCCCAAGCATGGCGTGGGCCGCGTGATCGAACTGCAAAAGTCCGAAATCGCCGGCATGCAGCTCGAACTTTATGTGCTGCGTTTCGAAAAAGAAAAAATGACGCTGCGCGTTCCCACCAACAAGGCCGAAAGCGTCGGCATGCGCAAGCTGTCGTCGGACAAGACGCTGAAGGAAGCGCTGCAGGTGCTGACCACCAAGCCGCGCGTCAAGCGCACCATGTGGTCGCGCCGCGCGCAGGAATATGAAGCGAAGATCAATTCGGGCGATCTGGTGTCGATTGCCGAGGTGACGCGCGATCTGTTCCGCGCCGACGACCAGCCCGAGCAGAGCTATTCGGAGCGCCAGATTTTCGAAGCTGCCTCCAGCCGCCTCGCGCGCGAACTCGCCGCGATGGAGGAAACCGATGAGAAGACGGCGCAGGCCAAGCTGCTTCAGATCCTCAACGAGCATGCGCCGCTTTATTATGTCGAGAAAGTGGTCTGAGCGGATCGCCGCTTCGACCATGAAATGACAAGGGGCGGTGCCGCAAGGTGCCGCCCTTTTTCGTCGCCCCTGCGCAGGCAGGGGCCTCAGGAGGTCTTGTGCCGCCCGTTGAGCTTGCGCCTGCTTGTGGCCCCTGCCTGCGCAGGGGCGACGGGTCAGGCGTCAATAGCGCGCACCCACAAAATACAGCCCATCGGGCGGCGCATTGAGCCCCAGCGCCTGCCGGTCGGCCGCCACCAGCGCAGCGCGCAGATCGTCCGCAGTCCAGCGCCCATTGCCGACCTGTACCAGCGACCCGACCATTGATCGCACCTGATGGTGCAGGAAACTGCGCGCGGCTGCGCTGACGATGATTTCGTCGCCGTCGCGCTCCACATCGAGCCGGTCGAGCGTCTTGACCGGGCTGTCGGCCTGGCAATGCGCCGAACGGAAGGTGGTGAAATCATGGTTGCCGACGAGCAACTGCGCGGCGCTATGCATCGCATCGGCATTGAGCAATTGCCCCACCTGCCAGCACAGCCCCTTGTCGAAGGTCAGCGGCGCGCGGCGGTTGACGATGCGGTAGAGATATTCGCGCCCGATGCACGAAAAGCGCGCGTGCCAATCGTCGGCCACTGCCTCGCACGCCAACACCGCGACCGGCGCGGGCCGCAGCTGCGCGTTCAATGCCTCCATCAACCGGAAGGCCCCGCGTGGAAAGTCGAGATCGACATGCGCGCGCATCGCGATGGCGTGTACGCCCGCGTCGGTGCGCCCCGCGCTGTACACCAGCGCTTCCGCTCCAATGATCCGCGCCAGCGCCTCTTCGACCACCTGCTGCACGCTCGGCCCATGCGCCTGCCGCTGCCAGCCCATATAGGGGCGGCCATCATATTCGAGAGTGAGCGCGAAGCGGGTCATAATTTCCCTTACCCGCTCGCCTCGAGCGAAGTCGAGAGGCCCGTCGGAATGGAGCTATGCCGATGGGTGTCTCGACTTCGCTCGACACGAACGGAATTTCTCTAGATTAGCCTTAATCCGGCTGGAACAGCCCGTCCGCGCAGCAATTCCTCGGCGCTCATTGCGGGCTTTCCGGCGCGTTGGATGCGGGTGACGCGCACTGCGCCCGGATTGCAGGCGATGGTGAGGCGGTCATCGAGCGCGACCCCTGGCGGCATCCCTGGCAGCACGTCGGCGGGCGGCACGACTTCGGCGGCGAGCAGTTTGTAGCGTTCGCCATCGAGCGCGAACCATGCCCCCGGCGCAGGATTGAAGGCGCGGACGGCGCGTTCGACCTGCACCGCGCTCAAGTGGAAGTCGAGCTGCGCTTCGCTCTTGTCGATCTTGGGGGCATAGAGCGCGCCCTCGTTTGGCTGCGGTTCGGGCGGGTAGGCGGCGAGGTCGCCCAGCACCTGCACCATCAACGCCGCGCCCATGTCGGCGAGTTCGCCCGTCAGCTCGCCCGCGGTCTTACCCGCGACCGGCGTGCGCCCGACGAGGCGCATCCCGCCGGTGTCGAGGCCCGCGTCCATCTGCATGATCGTCACGCCGGTTTCGCTGTCGCCCGCAAGGATAGCCCGCTGCACCGGCGCCGCCCCGCGCCAGCGCGGCAGGATGCTGCCATGGACGTTGACGCAGCCGTGGGTGGGGGCACCCAACACCGCCTGCGGCAGGATCAGGCCATAGGCGGCGACCACGGCGACATCGGAGTTCAATGCCGCTAATTCGGCCTGCGCTTCGGCGCTTTTAAGGCTGGCCGGGGTGCGGACCGGCAAGCCATGCGCCTCGGCCCAATCATGCACTGCGCTCTGCTGCAATTTCTTGCCGCGCTGCGCCGGGCGGGGGGGCTG
>JACEST010000116.1 GCA_013911715.1 Sphingopyxis sp.
GGCGTGGAGCTTTGACGTATTTGTTGCTCGCGGCGATCTGGCGGCGCTGGTGGTCGTGGGTGATGCGGCGGCGCAGGCGCTGATCGGTGACCATCCCATGCTTCGGCGCGCCGTGGCTGGTGCGACGCGGCGCGAGTCCGTCGAGTCAGGGCTGGCTGCGCTCGCCGACCTTAACGACGATATAGCGGTGCTGGTACATGACAGCGCGCGGCCCGGCGTCGACGATGCGGTTATTGACCGGCTGTTGGCAGCGTTGGGCGGGGGCGCGGTGGCCGTGATCCCGGTTTTGCCCGTGGCGGATACGCTGGTTACCCAAGGTGATGGCATGGCCGGTGATGTCATTGACCGGTCCCGGCTGACGCGCGTGCAGACGCCGCAAGCGTTCCGGCTGGATACGCTGCGGGCAGCGCATCAGGCTTGGGCGGGCGACGAGCCGACGGACGATGCCCAAATGGCAAGGGCGATTGGCCAGCCAGTCACGACGGTCGCAGGGTCGGCGCGGTTGCATAAACTGACCTGGGCTGAGGATTTGGCGATGATCGAGGCCCTATTGGACGCGAAGGACGCAGGAATGACGGAAAGCCGCTTCGCGGTCGGCAATGGCTATGACGTGCACAGGCTGGTGGCGGACAAGCCGCTGTGGCTGGGCGGCGTCGAAATTGCCCACACCCATGGCTTGTCGGGGCACAGCGACGCCGATGTGGCGCTCCACGCGCTGACCGACGCCATATTGGGCGCGCTGTGCGAAGGCGATATCGGCGCGCATTTCCCGCCGTCGGACCCCCAATGGCGCGGCGCGGCGTCGCACCGCTTTGTGCGTTTCGCCACCGAACGGGTCGCAGCGCGTGGCGGCAGCATCGAGCATGTCGACATCACCATCATTGCCGAAGCGCCCAAGGTTGGACCGCACCGCGAAGCAATGCGCGCGGCGATTGCCGAGATGCTGGGCGTGCCCATCGCCTATGTCAGCGTGAAGGCGACGACGACCGAAGGGCTGGGTTACACCGGGCGCCGCGAAGGGATAGCCGCGCAGGCGACCGCCGCGCTGCGGTTGCCGCGATGAAGATTGACGATCTGGCATTTGAGCAGGCCGCCGATGTGCTGGCGGCCAATCGCGCCGCCGGGCGCACGGTGACCTTGGCCGAAAGCTGCACTGGCGGACTGGTGGCGGCGACGCTGACTTCGGTGTCGGGATCGTCCGACGTGTTTGGCGCAGGTTTTGTCACCTATAGCAATGCGGCCAAGAGCCGGATGCTGGGCGTGGATAAAGAAATCTTTGCCCGGCATGGTGCCGTGTCGCGCGAATGCGCTGCGGCGATGGCGCTCGGCGCATTGGCCAACAGCGATGCCGATGTCGCCGTGTCGATCACCGGTATCGCGGGACCCGGCGGCGGGAGCGCGGACAAGCCGGTGGGACTGGTGGTCTTTGCGCGGGCGCTGCGGACAGGTGCTGGTCAGGCCCATTTTGTCCAGCGGGTGTTTTTTCAGTCACGCGACCGGACGGCGATCCGTCACGCCGCGCTGATCTTCGCGCTCGACTTGCTTCACCCCGACGCTGACGGGATGACCGCTGGCGCCGACACCGCCCTGCCCGCACCGTAGAGCACGTCCGCGCGCGTCTCGAACGCCGAAATCATCTTGCGCAGCGCGCGGTCGAACAATTGGCCCGCCATCGTCTGGAACAGGCTGGATTTGAAGGCGAAGTCGACCATGAAATCGACGCGGCAACCGCCGCCGTCCGTCGGCGTGAAGCGCCATTCATTGTGGAGATGACGCATCGGGCCGTCGAGATAATCGACGGTGATTTTGGTGTCGGGTTCTTTGATCACGCGCGACGAGAAACTTTCGCGAAATCCTTTGATGCCGACGATCATGTCGGCAATGGTCTCGGTTTCGGTATCGCTGCGCACGCGCATTGCGACAACCCAGGGCAGAAATTCGGCATAGCGGCCGACGTCGGCGACGAGCATATACATCTGCTCTGCGCTGTGCGGGAGCATCCGGATTTCGCTGTGGCGCGGCATGCGCGTCCCTAAATCGTCCCTGCGCGCGCCAGCTGGGCTTCGCGCGCCGCGCGCATCTCGGCAAAATCTTCGCCGGCATGATAGCTGGAACGGGTGAGCGGGGTTGCGGCAACCTGCAAGAAGCCCTTGGCGCGGGCGATCTGGCCATAAGCGTCGAACGCCGATGGCGTCACGAAGTCGATCACTTTGGCGTGGCGCGGGGTTGGTTGCAGATATTGGCCCATCGTCAGGAAATCGATGTCGGCGCTGCGCATGTCATCCATCACCTGATGCACCTCCATCCGTTCCTCACCCAGACCGAGCATGATGCCCGATTTGGTGAAGATCGAGGGATCGCGGCGCTTGACGCTTTCGAGCAGGCGCAGCGAGGCATAATAGCGCGCGCCGGGGCGGATGGTGGGATAAAGCCGCGGCACGGTTTCCAGATTATGGTTGTACACATCGGGCCGGGCGTCGACGATCGACGCGACCGCACTGTCGGGTTTGTTGCGGAAATCAGGGGTCAGGATTTCAATCGTCGTCGCGGGCGTTTCGCGGCGCAGCGCCTCGATCACCTTGACGAACTGATTCGCCCCGCCGTCGGGCAGATCGTCGCGGTCGACCGAGGTGATGACGATGTGGGAAAGACCCATCTGCGCCGCCGCGATCGCAACATTGGTCGGTTCCATCGGATCGACGGCACGCGGCATGCCCGTCTTGACGTTGCAAAAGGCGCAGGCGCGGGTGCAGGTGTCGCCCAAAATCATCACCGTGGCGTGCTTCTTGGTCCAGCATTCGCCGATGTTCGGGCACGCCGCTTCCTCGCAGACAGTAGCGAGGCCAAGTTCGCGCATCAGTTTGCGCGTTTCGTGATACCCCGGACTGGTCGGCGCCTTGACGCGGATCCAGTCGGGCTTGCGCGGGCGCAGGACGGGTGAAGCAGGGGCGTTCATCATCGCGCCATAATCGCCGCGACAAGGCTTCACAACAAGGATGTCGTGGACTAATTGCTGACCATGGCAAACTTCAATGATTTGGTCGCTGGTTACCGCCGGTTTCGCGCAACCGGCTGGCAACAACAGCGCGACCGCTGGGAAAGCCTGCGCGATGGCCAGTCGCCGAGGGTTATGGTCATTGCCTGTTCCGACAGCCGCGTGGAGCCTTCACAGATTTTTGATTCCAGCCCGGGCGAAATCTTTGTGGTGCGCAATGTTGCAGCTCTGGTGCCGCCGTTCGAGACGACGCCCGGTCGCCATGGCGTCTCGGCCGCACTGGAATTTGCTGTGCAATTTCTGAAGGTCGAAGAAATTGTCGTCATGGGCCACGGGATGTGCGGCGGCTGCAATGCTGCTTTGCACCAGACAATGGCCGGTGCCGTGCCCGGTCAGGGCGGGTTCATTGCCGATTGGATCGGGTTGCTTGATGACGCGCGCGACAAGGTTCAGGCCGCCCATTCCGACACGCGAACCGACAAGGCTGCGCGCGCCATGGAGTTGGAAGCGGTCAAAGTGAGCATTGCCAATCTGCGCACATTTCCCTGCATCGCGGAAAAGGAAGCAAATGGCAGCTTGTCAGTTCACGGCGCTTTTTTTGCCATAAGCGACGGCGTGTTGCACGTGCTGGACGAGGCAACCGGGGAATTTACGGCGGCGACCTGAGCGGCATGCGACGTCAAAAAAACGCTTTCCTACATCGCGCGAATCTGGCTTAACCTTATCGATGAGCGGCGCACTCCCCCCTCCCCTTTGGATCGTAGCGAATCTTTATGGGTTCATGCGTGGAGGTTTGCGCGTTGAATAACTTCACCCTGGCAGCGGTGGGCGCCTATTTCGTGCTGATGATCGTCATCGGCGTTTACGCCTGGCAAAAATCGACGCGCAGCAGCGCTGAATATCAACTCGGCGGCCGCCAGCTTGGCCCGGCAGTGACTGCCTTGGCGGCGGGCGCGTCGGACATGTCGGGTTGGCTGATGCTCGGCCTGCCGGGCGCACTGTTTGTGTCGGGTCTGTCGCAAAGCTGGATTGCCATCGGGTTGTTTCTGGGGGCGTGGGCCAATTGGGTGATCGTGGCGCCGCGCCTGCGCGAACAAACCGAAAGCTTTGGCAACGCGCTGACCATCCCTGAATTTCTGGGGAACCGCTTTCATGACCAGCGGCATGTGCTGCGGTTGACGGCGAGCGCGGTGATTGTGGTGTTCTTTGTGCTTTACAGCGCGTCGGGATTGGTCGCGGGCGGCAAATTGTTCGAAAGTGCGTTCGGGGCGAGTTACCAGACCGGCCTGTGGGTGACGGCGGGGGTTGTGGTGGCCTATGTCGTGCTCGGCGGATTTCTTGCGGTCAGCCTGACTGATTTTGTGCAGGGCATCATCATGATGCTGGCGCTGGTCATCGTCCCCGTGGTCGCATGGGGTGCGCTCGACGCCGATGTCGGACCGTGGACGATCTTGCAGCGCATCGACCCCAAACTTACCAGCTTTTTTGCCGGGACGACGATGCTGGGGATCGTTTCAACGATGGCGTGGGGGCTGGGCTATTTCGGGCAGCCGCATATCATCGTGCGCTTCATGGCGATCCGCAGCGTGGCCGAAATACCGACGGCGCGGCGGATCGGGCTGACGTGGATGGCGGTGTCGCTGATCGGCGCGTGCGCGGTGGGACTGATTGGCAAAGCCTATATCGCCTATGATGGCAAGGGATTGGCCGATCCCGAAACGGTGCTGATCGCGCTGGGCGCGCTGCTGCTCCACCCGCTGGTTTTCGGACTGCTGCTGTCGGCGATATTGGCGGCGATCATGAGCACGATTTCGGCGCAATTGCTGGTCACCGGATCATCGCTGACCGAGGATTTCTATCGCCTGTTCGTGCACCGCGATGCCAGCGAACGCGAAGTGGTGACGGTGGGGCGATTGTCAGTCGTCGCCGTCGCCGGGGTCGCGATGGTGCTGGCACAGAATCCCGAAGGCAGCGTCCTTAGTCTGGTTTCAAACGCGTGGGCGGGCTTTGGTGCGGCGTTCGGCCCCGTCATCTTGCTCGCGCTGACGTGGCAGCGGATGACGTTGGCAGGTGCACTGGCGGGGATGGTGACGGGGGCAGCGGTGGTGATCGGCTGGATCGCTGCCGGGTGGAGCGGGTGGCTGTATGAAATTGTGCCGGGATTTGCGGCGGCGATGGCGGCGATTGTGGGGGTTTCGCTGATGACTTCACCACCCGCAAAAGACCGAATATAAACGTCGCCCCTGCGCAAGCAGGGGCCGCTGGCGGTCTTGCCCAACGCCTTTTGAGTTATTTTTCAAGCGACCCCTGCCTGCGCAGGGGCGACGTTAAAGTTACCGCGTCAGTTTCTTATACGCCAAAGCCGTCGGCCGATCCGCGGCATCACCAAGGCGGCGGCGCTTATCTTCTTCATAGCTGTCGAAATTGCCCTCGAACCATTCGACATGGCTGTTGCCCTCGAACGCCAGGATGTGCGTGGCGAGGCGATCAAGGAAGAAGCGGTCGTGGCTGATGACCACGGCGCAGCCGGCGAAATTTTCGAGCGCCTCTTCAAGCGCCGCCAGTGTTTCGGTGTCGAGATCGTTGGTGGGCTCGTCAAGCAGCAGGACATTGCCGCCCTCTTTCAGCATTTTGGCCATATGCACGCGGTTGCGTTCGCCGCCGGAGAGCTGACCGACCTTTTTCTGCTGGTCGACGCCTTTGAAATTGAATGCGCCGACATAGGCACGCGTCTGCATTTCATGCTTACCGATGTTCATCATGTCATGACCGCCAGAGATTTCTTCCCAGACATTCTTATTGGGGTCGAGCGCGTCGCGGCTCTGATCGACAAAGCCCAGTTTGACGGTGTCACCGATGGACACGGTGCCGCTGTCGGCCGTTTCCTTGCCCGTCAGCAGCTTGAATAGCGTCGATTTGCCCGCGCCGTTCGGACCGATGACGCCGACGATGCCGCCTGGCGGCAGGGTGAAGGACAGGTTTTCGAACAGTAGTTTGTCGCCATAGGCCTTGGAGATATTGTCAACCTCGATCACCTTGCCGCCAAGGCGCGAGGGGACCTGGATGACAATCTGCGCCTTGCCTGGGGTGCGGTTTTCCTGTGCCTCGACGAGTTGGTCGAACGATTTGATACGCGCCTTGGATTTGGCTTGCCGCGCCTTTGGTGATTGGCGAATCCATTCGAGTTCGTCGCGGATCGCCTTTTGCCGCCCTTGATCTTCGCGCGATTCCTGTTCGAGCCGCTTGCCCTTTTTGTCGAGGTAGGTCGAATAATTGCCTTCGTAGATGAAATAGCGGCCGCGATCGAGTTCGAGGATCCAGCCGACGACATTGTCGAGGAAATAGCGATCGTGGGTGACGAGGATGACGTTGCCGACATAATCGACCAGATGCTTTTCAAGCCATGCGACGCTTTCGGCGTCGAGATGGTT
>JACEST010000117.1 GCA_013911715.1 Sphingopyxis sp.
ATCCCAACCCCGCCCGCCCTGAGCTTGTCGAAGGGCCGTCCTTTTCTTCAGCGCCGCCAGAAAAAAACTACAGTCCTTCGACAAGCTCAGGACAGGCGGGGCGGGAGGAAAAGGATTTACTGACTTCGAGGACCCTGGCCTCTCCCGCCGTCCGCGCCCGCGCTGCCGGTCTCGGTGTCGATCTTGCCCAGATCCAACCAGCCGACGGTGAACGCGTGCGCCATGCCGATCTCGATGCTTATCTGCGGTACAGCACCGGCCAGGGCTATCACGCTGCGCACAACCGCCGCGCCCGTGCCGACGAAGCGATCAAAGTAGTTGGCATGCGCCGCCGCATCGCCGAAAATATGAGCGCATCCAAACGCGCGATCCCGCACTTCACCTATGTCGAGGAAATCGACGTTACTGCGTTAGAGGCGCTGCGCGGCGATCTGAACGCCAACCGCGGCAACCGGCCCAAGCTCACCATGTTGCCGCTGCTCATCGTCGCAATTTGCCGCACCGTGCCCGATTTTCCGATGATCAACGCGCGCTATGATGACGACGGCGGCGTTGTAACGCGGCATGGCGCGGTTCACCTTGGTATGGCGACGCAGACCGATGCCGGGTTGATGGTGCCAGTCATCCGTGATGCGCAGGACCAGAATGTCTGGCAATTGGCGAGTGAAATTAGCCGCTTGGCCGAAGCGGCGCGCAGCGGCAAAGCCAAGTCGGAGGAATTGTCGGGCTCCACGCTGACCATCACCTCGCTCGGCCCATTGGGCGGCATCGCGACCACGCCGGTGATCAACAAGCCCGAAGTGGCAATCATCGGCCCGAACAAGATTGTCGAACGCCCGATCTTCGTCGGCGACGATATCGTCCGCGCCAAGCTGATGAATCTGTCGATCAGCTGCGACCACCGCGTCGTCGATGGCTGGGATGCCGCGAGTTTTGTTCAGGCGCTCAAGAAGATATTGGAAACGCCGGTGCTGCTGTTTGCGGATTGAGTGAATGACGTCGCCCCTGCGCAAGCAGGGGCCGCTAACGGCATCGCGCCATACCGATTGAGGCCCCTGCCTGCGCAGGGGCGACGGACAGGGTTACAGGCCCAGCGCTTGAAAGCTGGTCTGGTCAAACTTCAGCTTGAAGGTGACATAGGCACCCGAACGCGAAAAGCGTTCGGCTTCAAAATCGCGGTCACGAAACCCGGCGAAATTATAGCCGAGCGTCAGATTGGCGTTCTTGAACGGTGCCAGCGTCAGTGTTGGCCCGCCGGCATAGCTGACGGTGTCGCCGCCGGTGCTGATCCGCACGCTGGCCGATGCGCCAATGTCGGCAATATCGCTGATCGTGAAGCGCGCATCGGCCCCGAGCAGGTTCGACCAGCCCTTGACGTCATCGGTGCCGAATCGATCCGAGCTGTAGCGCGTGCCCCAGAAAAAGCCGAATTCGCCGACCTCGACCCAGCGGCGGGCATCGCTGCCCGGGCGGCGGCGGGCGCCGCGATCAGCGAGCGGGGTCCAGTTGACTGACAGGCTGTTGATCGCACGCACCGATTCGACATTGCCGCTGACGGTCAGCGCGGGGCCGCCGATTGGGCCGGGCGCGCCCGCGACTGCATTGCGGACGGCGTCAAAGCGCAGTTCGGTCTTGTTGAGCCAAGAGAGGGTCGATTCCGCCGGACGATGCGCCCAGCTGAGTTCAAATTGCGCGCTTTCGGTGCTCGCCGTGCCAAGCGCGCCACTGGCTTTGGTCCAGCTCGCCAGCGCGCCGAGCGCGCGGCCTTCGCCCAGCTGGCGCAGCGCCCCGATTTGCACGCCATAGCGATTGGCGAGTTCGCCATCGCGATATTCGGCGCGCCCGGTCATCGTCCAGATGTCATCGCGATAGGTCGCCCCGGTGCTGATTGCGACAAAATCCTCGGTTATCTGCCCGGCATTGCCCAGAAAGCCGCCGACCGCCACGGGTTGCCCCGGATTGACAATGTCGCCCGCGCTGATCCCACCCAGCGTCCTGTTGCCGTCAACCGACAGATCGACCGTCAGCCGCTCGCTGAGCTTGAGGGACTGGGCGAGGCCATAGGCGGCAAAGCTGCGCGGCCCATATTCACTGATATCCTGCTGGTTGGCGGTGGCGAGCAGGCGGCCACCGGCCCAGGGGGCTAGATCAAAGCCAAGGCGAGCAGTCCGCGCCCGCACCGTGTCGCCGTCGGCAATCTCGTAACTGCCGACCAGATTGACATCCGGCAGCAGTTTCCAACGCGCACCGAGGCGATGCGTCGTCGGGAAATCGACGCTGGCATCATCATCGCCCAACGCAAATTCGGTTTGTGCGTCAAGTTCCAGTTTCTGGCTGAACAATTGCTGCGTGACGCCCAGTTGCAGCAGCGTCGAGCGGTTACGGTCACCGCTGCTCAGGCGATCATCGGCGTGGATCAGGCCCACGCGCCCGCGTGTGGTGCCACCGTCATATTCGGCCAGCACCCGGGCAGCACGGCGGCGTGCGCCGCTGCCGAGCTGGTCCTGCTGCCACGCGCTGCCGGTGACGGCCACGCGCTTGCCTGCGTGCAGCCGCGCATCGACGCCCAATTTGCGCGTGCCATTCTCGGCACCATTTTGCTGGCCGACGCCAAAGCCGCTTTTCTGTTCGCGGGCATAGGCGAGCAGGTCGAGCGCGCTATTGTGATGCTCCACCTCGACCAGCCATGCGGTCGCATCGGTCTTCGGCGAACCAACCGCTTTGCCTTCACTTTCGCTGCCCGCGATTTCGGCGCGGATTTCGGTTTGCAAATTCGGGCGATAGCGCAGGTCAACACCGGCCAGATTGGTTTCGGCGGTACCATTATCGTCCTGCAGCAAGGTTGCGCCGACGCGCAGGCTTTCGTCATCGCTGGTGAAGCTGGCGCGGCCGCCGGCATTGAGCACGCGCTGGCCGACGCCTTCAATCTCATATTCAGCGACAATGAATTGCGGATCGAGCGCTGATGAACGGCTGAGGATCGGTTCGCGAAAGCGCAGCGTGCCCAGCGAATAGTCGATGTCATAATCGATATGGCGCGTCAGCGTCTTGCGATCGACGATGATCTCGCTGCGCAGGCGGCTGCGCGTTTCAATGGTAATGCGCTCGCTGTTCGGCAGCACCACAGATGCACCCAATTGATAGGGTCCGCTGAGGCCATTGCCCTGAATCTCGTCGCGGCGAAAGCGATAGGGCGTGTCGGCAACAAAGGCGGTCGCAGCGAGGTTGCGGCCGCGATATTCGGCCTTGCCGCCGTTGAGTGAGCGATTGTAACGCGCCAACTGGGTCTCATTAAGACCCGTTTCGAAATCGCCGAACAATGCGTAAAATTGCGGTCGTTCGAGCCGCAGATAAAGTTTACGTACGCTGGCCGCATCATGGCGCTGCTCGGCGCGGTCGGCGTAAATGGTGTAATAAGCGCGCGGATCGATCACACCGCCAAAGCGCGCGTCATCGGGCTCCTTATCGCTGTCATAGGCAAGTGTAAGCAGCCATTTTCCTTTGACCCGCCCCTTGGCATAAAGGGCAAGCCGCGCGTCGGCGTTCCAGCTGTCCAACGTCTCGGCCACCGGTTCCATGCGGTCATCGAGCGTGTTGTATCCCACTGTGCCCGATGCAAAGCCGACTACGGTCCACGGTTGGTTGCCCGGTTCCATCCACATTTGCAGCGTTTGGCGGCGCTCGCTCTGGTCCTCGCGGAAGCGGAAATCGATGGATAGCGTGCCTGACGCTGTCGTCGGCTCGAGTTCGACATAGGCCATGCCATTGTCGCCCTCGACGCGCCACACCGGGGCAGCCCGTTCGAGTCCGGCGAGCTGGCGCACTTGCTGTGCTTCGACCTCGATCGCCGGCAGATAGGGGGCGGGGACCGCGAAATCGCCGGTCAGGCCATGCTTGACGGGACGGCCGTTGCGGTCGGTCAGCCGGATTGCGATGACCGGACGGGTGATGCCGTCGGCGACCAGCACGGACTGTTCGCGCACCAGTTCGGCGCGCGCCGGGGTGATTGAATAATGAACCGACCGGCGCAGCGTTTCGACCACCTGTCCGTCCGCGTTCAGAATTTCGGCGACCAGATGGTTGGTGCCGTCGCTGATCGGAACCCCGCGCCACAGGCTGACGCTGACGCGGCCACCCGGCGACCGGCTGGTGCCATCGGACAACAGCGCATCAACCACCTTATCATTGATGCTCAACCGGACGCTCTGGTCAGGCAAGTGACGTACCGCGATGCGGATCGCCTTGGTGCGCGGATTATGATCCTCCGCGGGGAACAGCCAGGCCGGGGCGGGTGTCTCATCGGTAAACCAGTTGGTGTCGGCACCAGCCGCTACAGCTTCGGGGGCGACCGCTGGGCGCGCCGGGCGGGCGACCGCTGTATCGGTGCGCGGCGTACCTGCCGCAGCGCGGAAATCGGCGCGCAGCAGCGAACCGCCGCGGCCTTCGACGAAGCGCGAAATCGCGCTGCCCGCGCTGCGGGTCGACCGGGCGCAATCGACCGGTTTCTGGTCGAGCGGAAAAGTCGACGGGTCGATCTGCACCACGTGAGTCCCTGGCCGCACGCCTTCGAAATGATAGCGGCCATCGGGGTCGGTTACCGTATAGGTGCCGTCCTGCAGCAGCACGCGGACACCGCCGATGCCTTGCGCCTTGCGCGGATCGGCGAAACAACCGCCTTCGGTAATCCGCCCGATAATCGTCATCCGGTCGCCCAGCTGATCGCGCTTGATCGCCACGACAGCCTCGGCAATGTTGCTGGCCGCACCGCGGTTGTCGACGGCCCGCGCGGTGTTGAGCGCGGTGCCGGGCCGCGCTGTGCTAAGAACTTCGGCGAGATAGGTCACCAATCGGCGCTCGCTGGGGGCCAGCGGGCTCAATTGCAGGGAAAAGCTGCGGCCATCGGGGTTAATACTGGCACTTGCCGCGACGCCGTCAACGCGCACCGTTTCGGGGCGCAGCCGCATTGCAGTTGGCAATTGGTCGCTCAGGGTGACCACGCCGGTGGTGCGGCGCGCATCGCGATTGGCGACCTCGATTCGATATTGCACCACATCGCCCGCGACGGCGATTTGCGTCGATGTGGTTTTGCGCAGCGTCACTGGCGTTCCGGGCTGGTCGATCGGAATGTCGACACGCACCGGCTCGGGTGTGCTTAGTGTGAAGGGCTGGCCATAGCTGGAACCATTGATAACAAAGGGCAGGCCGTCATCGGGCCTGCGAAACGCCGCCAGATCGGCAGGGGCGACGACCGAAGGCGCCGTGAACGGCGCTGATGGTGTCACCACGAGGCGATAAGTTCCTGGCGCAACAAAGGGAAATCGATAATCGCCGGGCGGGAAATTATAGACACGGCCCGATGAATCGGTGACGCTTTGCCCCGTGAACATGGTCGATGGGTAAATCGACACGCCATCGTCGCCGAACACCTGAGCGGGCTGGCCAGTGATCGCATCAACAATCGTCACCTGCACGCCCGTTACCGGTGCACCATCGCCGCTGTCGAACACAATGCCGAATGGATCGACCAGAAAATCGATTGTGGCATTGCCGATCAGGGTCGCATTGCCTGTTTCGGCCACCGTCACGCGAACCGACGTACCGGGCGTGACCGACAATTGGCAGTCGTTGGCGGCAATCGGTGGCGGTACGCCCAATGTGTTGATCATGCCGATAAACAAGCTGCTGTCCGGCGCATCTTCGACCAGCCTGATCTGTTCGGCATCGCCGTTGGCAAGTGTCAGATTGACGTCGACCGTCTCGCGTATCGCTGGATTTGTGTTTGCCGCCGACGACAGCAGGCCGATAACAACAATGTCGCCGGCACGGAACTGGCCCGTTTGGCGAAGCTGGGCCGGGCTTGTCGGCAGGCCCGCAAAAACACCGTCGGGTCGCAGGAAAATGGGCCCTGTGGTGCTCGCGCACTGGGTCGGTTGCAGATCGGCGGCAAAATTGCCGCCGGTTCCGACCAGCTGGTAGGTTACAATCGTCGGCTGATCGGGCGACGGCGGGGTAACGATGGTATCGACGCGATTGCTGAGCGCCTGAAAGTTGCGACCAGCAACTTGCCATTCGGCTGTCGCGGTGTTGCTGATGGTCGTTGGCTGCGCAGCCGTCGGCACCGCCCACAGCATCGCAGCGGCGCCAAACAGGGTGCGGATTGCACCAAAACTCTTGGTTAACAGTCGCATCTTTCAGAAAGCGGCGGCAGAGGCATCCGGCTGGATGCTGTTGCCGCCGCCCGCATCGACTCAGTTGACCGTGGCGGCAGGTGACACCCGTACCCTGGTGTTC
>JACEST010000118.1 GCA_013911715.1 Sphingopyxis sp.
GGATATGCCGGGGGTGGCGGCTTCGGTGCTGCGTTCGGCAGCGGCGTCACTGGCGGCTTCGGCGGCGGGGGCGGCGTCAGCGGAGGCGGCTTGTTCGGCATTTTGTTGCGAACAGCCAATCAGGGCGAGCGCCATCGCGCCCGCTAAGAGTTTCAGTTTCATGTGATATTCTCCCAAAGCGACTCGATGGCCGCAGGGGTAGGGGTATCACAATTGATTTGGTTGACAATAGATATTCTAGTGGCGTGGTGGGGAATGGGATTTGGTGGTTTGAGCTAGGGTTTGTGCTGGTGCGATTGAGAAAATCACCGCAGCCCTGAGCCTGTCGAAGGGCGTCCCACGATCGTGCGCAATGCGGCTGGACGCCCTTCGACAAGCTCAGGGCTACGGTTCAATCTACAAGCAGCGAAGGAAGGGGTTTCGCGCAGAGCACTCAGAGGAAGCAGAGACCGCAGAGGTGGTGTGATCTCTGCCTCACCAATATTTCGTCATCCCGGACTTGATCCGGGATACCAAGCGACAGGGGCGTGTTATCCCGGATCAAGCCTGTCCTGAGCCAGTCGAAGGGTCCGGGATGACGATAATGAGGATATGCGGCGCGCTGTCCCATCACAGTGCGAGGCGGCTGGGGAGCGAAGGAAGGGGTTTCGCGCAGAGGACGCAGAGGGAGCAAAGGCCGCAGAGGTGGAGCGCCCGGGGACATGCTATTGCGTGTCCCCCGTATAGCGTAGTGCGCTCCACGAAAGCCCCTCCCCTTCAGGGGAGGGGTTGGGGTGGGGTCTGTCGGCCTGGCGCAAGGCGGCGACACCCCTCCCGCTGCGACTAGGCGGTAAACCGCCAAGTCTCGCTGCCCTCCCCTGAAGGGGAGGGCGTGCTTCCTGAGTATCCAAGTGAGTGCCTGTTAAGTCTAAAACGGAGACAATAGCCTAATAAACTGTGCGATATCATCGGCCAAGCCGAGTGCAGTCGTAGCAATTAGCGTCCACGTTGATGCCTTCACCAAAGCCTTGATTGCTTCGTCAACGATGAGGTCGAGTTTCTTGCCGATCCAAGCGCTTATTCCTTTGCTGAACCGTCGAAACGTCGATTCCGCCTGCCTAAGCTCAGCTTCGCTTGGGTCTGAATTTGACACTTGTTGGCGAACTGCATCAGCTGCTTCATTTAGTTCGCGCTTTGTCTCTTCATCATAAGGTGGAAAGCCAACGTCGTCAGGCGGACCATTGTGCCCAAGCAACGCTGGTGAAAGGGAAAGGTCAGCGAGCTGTTGTTCTAAGTCGCTTAAACGGGTGAGGATGCTTTTGGTAAGAGTGCTGGTGACTCCGTCAGCCTTTCCAGACGACGACTCATCCTCTTCTTCGGGATGGTCATAATAATCACCGAAACTTGTTGGAGCCCATTCAAATGTTCCGGATGCCTGCACACGTTCGACCGCAGCCCCTATCAATTCATCGCTAAACTCAGGAGAAAATTCATCACCAAGAACTTCTGAAGCATCGAATGGGCCGCCCCAGATATAGATGTATACTCCGTCTTCAGAATCGATTGGCGTTTGGTTTTGCGGGTCCTCAAAGTGTTCATGAAACCAGCCGACCATGGAATCTACAGCTAACTCGCGATGAGCATCCTTCTGCTCTTTAGCGAGTTGTTGCTGATACTCTTCATACCTGTGCCATGCCTCCTCCTCTTCCGCTTCTGCGGCGAGGCGACGGCGTTTGGCGCGTTCAGCTTCATCATCGGACATTTTGTCGGTATGCGTTGTTGACCTGAGGATGTGAACTGCAAATCTTCAGACGACAGCATCGCTTTGCTTGCTTTGCAAAATCCCGCGAAGCGTTGTCATTCCTCACCCAATCCGAATGAAACTATCCAGCACCCGCTTCGTCCCCGCCGCCTCGAAGCTCACCTCCAACTTGTTCCCGTCGATATCCTCGATCTCGCCATACCCAAACTTCTCGTGGAACACGCGCATGCCGATCGCGAGGTCGGATCTGGGTTTGGCGCCGATGGCGGCGGCGGGGGCGCGTTCGCTTGGCGCGGGGGCGCGGGTTGTGCCGGTTTGGGCAGCGGCACGTTGCCATGCTGGGCCTCTGGTCGCGGCGCGGTTGCTTTGCGCGGCGGCGAGGTGCGCGAAGGGGTCGGCGTTCGCGCTGAAATTGGCGCGCCACAGGCTGGCGCCGCCGGCCATGCTGTCTTCGGCCTCGATATGTTCGGGGGGCAGCTCGGCGATGAAGCGGCTGGGGATGCTGCTGGTCCATTGGCCGTAGATGCGGCGGTTGGCGGCGTGCCAGATGGTCGCAGTCTCGCGCGCGCGGGTGATGGCGACATAGGCGAGGCGGCGTTCTTCCTCGAGGCTTGCGGTGCCGCCTTCGTCGAGCGCGCGCTGTGACGGGAAGACGCCGTCCTCCCACCCTGCGAGATGGACGTGGCGGAACTCCAGTCCCTTGGCGGCGTGGATGGTCATGATCGTGACCTGTTCGGCATCGACGCTGTCGTCGCGGTCCATGACCAGGCTGACATGTTCGAGGAAGGCGTCGAGGCTGTCATATTCCTCCATCGCGCGGACGAGTTCGGACAGATTCTCAAGGCGGCCTGCGGCTTCGGAGCTTTTGTCGGCTTGCAGCATCGCGGTGTAGCCCGAATCGTCGAGGATCAGTTGAGCGAGCTCGGCGTGGGGCAGCGCCTGGGCCTGTTCCTGCCAGTGGCGCAGTTGGCTCACGAAGGTGGCGAGCGCGCGGCGCGCTTGCGGGGTCAGCTCGTCACTCTCGATGATGCGCGCGGCGGCGCGGGCGAGGGGGGTCTGCTGCGCGCGCGCGAGCAGGTGGATGCGCTGGATCGCCTTGTCGCCCAGTCCGCGTTTGGGGGTGTTGACGATGCGTTCGAACGCCAGATCGTCGGCGGGCGAATTGACGAGGCGCAGATAAGCGAGCGCATCGCGGATTTCGGCGCGTTCATAGAAGCGGAAACCGCCGACGATGCGATAGGGCATGCCGATGGAGATGAAGCGGTCCTCCAACTCGCGCGTCTGGAACTGCGCGCGCACGAGGATGGCGGCGTGGTTGAGGCTCTCGCCCTTGATCTGCAGGCTTTCGAGCGCGTCGCCGATCCGGCGCGCCTCTTCGGGGCCGTCCCACACGCCCTGCACCCGCACCTTGTCACCGCTGTCGAGGTCGGTCCACAAGGTCTTGCCCAGCCGGTCGCCATTGTGCGCGATGAGGCCGGAGGCGGCGGCGAGGATGTGCGGGGTCGAGCGGTAATTTTGTTCAAGCCGGATCACGGTCGCGCCCGGAAAATCGCGCTCGAAGCGCAGGATGTTGGCGACCTCGGCCCCGCGCCAGCTGTAGATCGACTGGTCGTCATCGCCGACACAGCAGATATTCTTGCGCGTCTGCGCGAGCAGGCGCAGCCACAGATATTGGCTGGCGTTAGTGTCCTGATATTCGTCGACAAGGATATATTTGAAGCGCGTCTGATAGTGTTCAAGAATGTCGCGGTGCGATTTGAGGATGACGAGCATGTGGAGCAGCAGGTCGCCGAAATCGCAGGCGTTGAGGGTTTTGAGCCGCGCCTGGTAAAGCCCATAGAAATGCCGCCCCTTGCCATCGGCCCACGCCTCATTCTCGCCCGCGTCGAGATCGGTGGGGGTGAGGCCGCGGTTCTTCCAGCGGTCGATCAGGCTGGCGAGCAATTTGGGCGGCCAGCGTTTGTCATCAAGCGCCTCTACGGCCATCAACTGTTTGATGACGCGCAGCTGGTCGTCGGTGTCGAGGATGGTGAAATTGCTTTGCAAGCCGACCAGTTCGGCGTGGCGGCGGAGCATTTTGGCGGCGATGCTGTGAAAGGTGCCGAGCCACGGCATCCCCTCTACCGCGTCGCTGATCATTTGCCCGATGCGGTGCTTCATCTCGCGCGCGGCCTTGTTCGTGAAGGTGACGGCGAGGATTTCGCTTGGCCACGCCCGCCGCGTCGCGACCAAATGCGCTAGGCGCGCGGTGAGCGCCGCGGTTTTGCCCGTGCCCGCGCCAGCAAGCACCAGCACGGGGCCTTCGCTGGTGAGCACGGCCTGGCGCTGCGGCGGGTTTAGCCCGGCAAGATAGGGGGGATCGGAAACGGGGGCAGGGGCATGAGTCACATGCGAACGATTAGGGAACGGCGGCGCGCGGCGCAAGGCGCGCGAACAGGCGTCCGTCGATCATCAGTAATCCGAGCGCGATCAGCGCCATACCAGCGATCTGGCCGCCGGTGAGCACTTCGCCGAGCACGGCGACGCCGAGCAGGATGGCGACCGGCGGCATCACCAGCGCGATCAGCAGCGCATTGCTGGCCCCGGCGCGGTCGATCAGGCGGAAGAAGATGAAATAGGCAAAGCTGGTGCCGACCAATGCCAGCGTCAGCATCGCGGCGATAGCGGTCAGATTGGGAACGGGCGCGGCCCAAGGCGGTTCGACGACCAGCGCCAGCGGGGCAATCAGCGCGGCGGCGGTGACAATCTGGCCAGTCGCCGCAGCCATCGGCACGATGGTTGCGCCCAGCCGCCGCGCATAAACCGCCGCCCCGGCAAAGCTGGCCGCGGCGAACAGGCAGGCGAGCTGCGCGATGACATCTTGCCCCATGCCGCTGACCGCATCGGGGCCGACCATGACGATAATCCCGCCAAAGCCGAGTACCACCCCGGCGAGCTTGAGCGGCGTCGCGCGCTCGTCACGGGTAAAGACATGCGCGATGAGCACGCCCCACAACGGCACGGTGGCGTTGAGGATTGACGCTAGTCCGCTATCGATTCGCGTCTGCGCCCAGAAAAACAGCGCCATTGGCATGGCGACGTTGAAAAAGCCCAATATGGTGAGCTGCCACCAACTGCGCGCGTCGCGGGGCAGGGCATGCCCCAGCCATTTGAGCGCGAGCAGCATCAGCGGAATGGCGAGCAGCATGCGTAATGCCACGAGCGTCAGCGGGCCAAACCCGGTGAGGCCCAGCTCGATCAGGAAAAAGGCACCGCCCCACACGATCGCCAGGATCGCGATCAGGCCCCAGTCGTGGGCGGTCATGCGCAAGCTGGACGCGCTCATGGCGCGGGCCGGAGCAGGGTCAGCTTGGCCTTGCCGACCTTGCGTTCGGTGTCGACGTCGAAGCCGTCGACGTCGATGCTCTCGCTGGTGCCGGTTTCGATACAAATCCAGCTCGCCGCGCTGGTCCAACTGAGCCGTGCCAGCTTGTCGAGCGCGACCGCGCCCGCGCCGCTGCCATAGGGCGGGTCCATCAGGATGACGTCATAGGCCCGCGGCGCGGTGCCGAGGTTGAGCACCGACGTCGCGCGGATCTCGGCGCGCGCTGCCGCGCCAAGATGGGCCAGATTGGCGCGCAGCGCGTCGAGTGCAGCGCGGTCCTGTTCGGCGAACAGGCAGTGGGCCGCGCCGCGCGACAAGGCCTCAATCCCCAGCGCGCCCGATCCGGCAAACAAATCGGCCACATGCAAACCGTCGAAACTGCCGAGGCGACTGACCAGCATCGAGAAGAGCGTTTCGCGCGTGCGGTCCGCCGTCGGCCGCGTCGCGTCGCCCTTTGGCGCGCTGAGCCTGCGCCCGCGCCATTCGCCTGAAATAACGCGCATCACCTTTGCTGCCGCCGGAACTGGAACAATTTGTCGCGTTGGACCAGATCGACGGCGCCCAGTGGCAGGTCTGCCAAATCGAACGGGCCATAGCGGGTGCGGATCAAGCGGCTGACCTGCAGCCCGAAATGTTCGAGCACTTTCCTGACTTCGCGGTTCTTGCCTTCGGTCAGCGTCATTTCGACCCATTGGTTGCGACCGGTGCGGCGTTCGAGGTTGGCGTCGATCTTGCCATAGCGCACGCCGTCGATGGTGATGCCTTCGACGAGTTCCTCAAGCTGTGCCTGACTGATTTCACCAAAGGCGCGGGCGCGATAGGTGCGCTCGACGCCGCTGGCGGGCAGTTCGAGCTGGCGCTTGAATTCACCGTCGTTGGTCAGCAGCAGCAGCCCTTCGGTATTATAGTCGAGCCGCCCGACCGGCATCAGTCGCGGCAAATCTTTTGGCAGCAGGTCATAAATCGTCTTGCGCCCCTTGGGGTCGCGCGCGGCGGTGAGGCAGCCGACGGGCTTGTAAAAGCGGTACAGCCGCGTCGACACGGGCTTTGCGACCGGATTGCCATCGACCGTCAGCCCTTCAAGCGTGGCCAGGAGTGGGGCGGGCTGGGTGACGAC
>JACEST010000119.1 GCA_013911715.1 Sphingopyxis sp.
ATCCTGGGGGCAAATCCCGCGCGGCCATGCTGGTTGCCGTAAACCGCCACATTGCGCGGCAGCGGATCATATTTCGCATCCTCATAAGGATAGCGATAGCCGATCACCATCACATTGGCCGTGCCATGTTCCTCGATGACATTGTCGAACACATGAACATCGCGGTTGGCCATCACCAGCACACCGGTGCCGGTCGGCACGCTGGCGACGATATTGCCCTTCGGCGCAAAATTGGGGGTCATATTGTCGGTGATGACATTTTCATACACGCGCACGCTGTGTCCGCCCATTTGCGGCAAATTGGGCAAGTCGAACACCAGCACACCGCCAGTGTTCTTGGTCGCAATATTGCCCGTCACATCGGCGTTGAAGCTGTTCTCAATCTCTAACCCGGCGACATTCTCGGTCGCAATCGAATCGCGCACGATGATATTCTTCGACTGGCCGACATAAATGCCCGCGTCCGAGGCGCCGCGCACATAGACGCTGTCGACCAGCACGTCCGACGCCTCGACCGGATAAATGCCATAGGCGCCGTTGCTTTCCTTTGGCCCCGACAGCCATTCAACGCGCAGCCGGTAATAGATAATGCGGTCGGCGCCCTTTGACTTGATCCCGTCTCCCTTGCTGTTGACCACCGCAAAGTCGGTCAGAAGCACATCATCGCTGGTCACAAGCAGCCCTTCGCCTGCGCCCATCTGGCCGGTGAAATCGAGCACGCTGCCGTCGCTGCCCGCGCCGGCGCCGCGCAGCGTGACGCCATCGACGGCGAGCGAAAGCCCGTCGGTCAGCTTGAAAATCCCGTTGCCCAGTTCGACTGTGTCGCCGGGCTCGGCCAGGATCAGCGCTTCCTGCAACCGTTCCTGCGCGCTGTCGCCCGCCGCGACCGGGATGGTTTTGGCGAGCAACGAAACCGGCAGTGCGGCGGCCGCCAGCACCGACAGGCCGGCCGCAATCTTATGTTGTTGGAATCGCATCATCCTCTCCCCTTTGCAGGGAATGTGCGGCAAAAGAGCCGCGATGCCAAGCGTCCACCAACACGGGCGCAGAGAAAGGCCTCGTCATCGCCGCTAGGGCGCATCCCCCAAAATCCAGTCCACTCCGGCTTCGGCATGGATACGCGTGGTGTCATAAATCGGCAGGATATTGGCATCGCGGTCGACGATCAGGGTCAGCTCGGTGCTGGCCAGCACGATGGCATTAATGTCCTGCTTGGCGATGTCGGTGATATACCCCTTCATCGCGCGGCGCGACGCTTCGGTCACCTTGCCCTGCATCAGCTCGTCATAGATGATATTGTCGATCGCCTCGACGCGGCTTTCGTCGAACGGGGCCAGGGTCACGCCATTGCTGACGAGCCGCTGGCGATACCAGCGTTCGGCCATCACGTTGCGCGTGCCGATAATCGCCACCGCTTTGATGCCGTCGGCGCGTAATTTCTGGCCGGTTTCGTCGATAATGTGGATCAGCGGGACCGAAATTGCGGCCTGAATGACATCGGCGACGCGGTACATGCTGTTGGCGCTGATCAGTATCGCGCTCGCCCCTGCCGCTTCCAACCGCTGCGCCGATGCACTCAGCGCCGTGGCGGCATGCGCCCATTGTTCCTCACTCGTCAGGCGCGACAGATCGCAATTGTTGAGGCTTTCGATCAGCATCGGGGCCGAACAGGACGCGCTGACGCGCCGTTGCAGCCCACGGTTGATCAACCGATAATATTCTTCCGTCGCGGCCCAGCTCATGCCGCCGATCAGGCCCAATTTGCGCATAAAACCAACTCTCGCACCAAAAACCCGCCCGCCCTGTCCCGGACTTGATCCGGGATTGTCGAAGGGCTGTCCTTTTCTTCATCGGTGTCAGAAAAAAGAACAGTCCTTCGACAGCGACCCGTTGGGAGCCAGGACATACGGGGAAGGAAAATTCAGCGGAGCAGAATCAATGCCCGCCGCCGTTCATCGACTTTACAATATCCTCGCACATTTTCTTGGCATCGGCGAGCAGCATCATCGTCTGGTCCATGTAAAACACGTCATTATCGACCCCGGCATAACCGACCCCGCCCATGCTGCGCTTGATGAAGAACACCGTCTTGGCCTTGTCGACGTCAAACACCGGCATGCCATAAATGGGCGATGATTTGTCGGTCTTAGCCGCCGGATTGACGACGTCGTTCGCGCCGATGATGAACGCGACATCGGCCTGCGCAAATTCGCTGTTGATGTCCTCCAGCTCGAACACTTCATCATAGGGGACATTGGCTTCGGCGAGCAGGACGTTCATATGGCCGGGCATCCGGCCCGCAACCGGGTGGATGGCATATTTGACGCTGACGCCCTCTTTCTTGAGCGTGTCAGCCATTTCGCGCAAAGCGTGCTGCGCCTGGGCCACCGCCATCCCGTAACCGGGGACAATGATCACGCTTTCGGCCTGGCTCATCATATAGGCGGCATCCTCGGCGCTGCCGCGCTTCCACGGGCGGTCGACCTTGGCGGCTTCGCCGCTGCTCGCGACCGCGCCGAAACCGCCGGCGATGACGCTGATGAAGCTGCGGTTCATCGCCTTGCACATGATGTACGACAGGATCGCGCCCGACGATCCCACCAGCGCGCCGGTGATAATCATTGCGCTGTTCGACAGGGTGAAGCCCATCGCCGCCGCTGCCCAGCCCGAATAGCTGTTGAGCATGCTGACCACGACCGGCATGTCCGCCCCGCCGATGGGGATAATCAGCAGGAAGCCGATGAGGAAGCTCAATGCCACCACGGTCCAGAAAATCCACGGGGACTGGTCGATAGTGAAGTATCCGGTCAGACCGATGATTGCCGCCAGCGTGCCCAGGTTGATGACATGGCGCAGCGGCAAAATGATCGGCGCGCCCGACATTTTGCCCGCGAGTTTGAGGAAGGCGATGACCGAGCCGGAGAAGGTGATCGCGCCAATGGCCGCCCCCAGCCCCATTTCGACGCGGCTGACGGGGTTGATGACGCCGTCTGCACCCGCAATGCCAAAGCCCAGCGGAGCGAGGAATGCAGCAGCGGCGACCGCCACTGCAGCAAGGCCGACCAGACTGTGAAACGCCGCCACCAGCTGCGGCATGTCGGTCATCGCAATGCGCCGTGCGATCACGAAGCCAATGATGCCGCCAATAGCAATCGCGCCGATAATTTCGGGCAGGCTTGCCACATCGTGTGTCACCAGCGTGGTGACGACAGCAATCAGCATGCCGACCATGCCATAGCGATTGCCCGCGCGCGACGATGCGGGCGAGCTGAGGCCGCGCAGCGCGAGGATGAACAACACGCCTGCGACAAGATAGGCCATGGAGACCCAAGCGGGCACTTCCTGCGCGCTGCCGCCTGCGGCATGGGCTGGTACCGCCAACATGGTCATCCCCGCGAACGCGGGGACCCAGAGCCACACGGACCAGCGCTCGCCGCTTTGGGTTCCCGCTTTCGCGGGAATGACAGAGTTGTGCATGCCCCCCATCACTTGTCCTTCTTCTTGTACATCGCCAGCATCCGCTCGGTCACCGCAAAGCCGCCGAAGATATTGACGCTTGCCATGACCACGGCGGCAAGGCCAAGCCATCTGGCTGCGGTCCCGGCCGACCCGATCACTGGCGCCGCGGCGGCAATCAGCGCACCGACGATAATCACCGAAGAAATCGCATTGGTCACCGCCATCAGCGGCGTGTGCAACGCGGGCGTGACGCTCCAGACGACATAATAGCCGACAAAACAGGCCAATACGAAGATGGAGAGGATAGAGATGAAATCCATTATGGATGCGCTCCAGAAAATCCTCCCCCTCTGGGGGAGGTGGCAGCGCGAAGCGCTGACGGTGGGGGCCTGTCGGCACAAAGGCGGACGATCGCGCCCGCGGCCGCTTCGACATCGCGCAGCACATCGGCTGCGGGAATGCGGATGATTTCTATACCCTTCTCTGCAAGGATTGCGTCACGCCGTGCATCCTTTGCGGGGTTTTCCCCCATTACATGAGCAATGCCATCAATCTCTATTCCAATGCGCTTCTCCGCGCAGTAAAAGTCGATGGCAAAATCGCCAACGGGGTGCTGTTTGCGAAACTTCACGCCTTCCGGCCGTCCGCGCAGCAATCGCCAGAGCAACACTTCGGGCAAACTCATTTCGCGCCGCAACTTGCGTGCGCGCTTGAGCGCTGTAGGTGTGTGGTCTTCCACGTCAGGCCCCCACCGTCAGCGCTTCGCGCTGCCACCTCCCCCAGAGGGGGAGGATTTGCATGGCGAGCACGGTATCGCTCACCCCAACAACCGCTCATGCACCACCTTGCCGCCGTGTGTCAGGCGGATGGCGGTGCCGATTTCCTCGTCGAGGACGGGCTTGCCCGCTTCCTTGTCCCAGAAGGCAGAGAGGAAATTGAACAGGTTGCGCGCGAACAGCGCCGAGGCGTCTGCGGGCAGGGACGCAGGAATATTCCTCGCCCCAATCACCGACACACCATGAATCACCCGCGTTTCACCCGCGACGCAGCCTTCGACATTGCCGCCGCTTTCGGCCGCCATATCGACGATGACTGATCCGGCGCGCATCGTTGCGAGCTGTGCGTCCGAAATCAGCCGCGGCGCGGGGCGGCCAGGGATCAGCGCGGTGGTGATGACAATGTCCTGCTTGGCGATGTGGCTCGACACCAGCTCGGCCTGCGCGGCCTTATATTCATCGGACATTTCGGTGGCATAGCCGCCTGCGCCTTCGCCCTCGATGCCCGCAACGCTTTCGACGAAGATTGGCTTGGCGCCCAGCGACTGAATTTGTTCCTTGGTCGCGCTGCGCACGTCGGTCGCGCTGACTTGTGCGCCCAGCCGCCGTGCGGTGGCGATGGCTTGCAGCCCTGCGACGCCGACGCCCATGACGAAGGCCTTGGCCGCCTGAACCGTGCCCGCCGCCGTCATCATCATCGGAAAACCGCGGCCATAGGCGTTGGCGGCCATCAGCACGGCTTTATAACCCGCAAGGTTCGCCTGGCTCGACAAAATGTCCATCGATTGGGCGCGCGTGATGCGCGGCATAAATTCCATCGCCAGCGCCTCGATCCCCAGCGCGGCATAGGCATCGACGCGGGCGCGTTCTCCGAACGGGTTCAATCCGGCGGCGAGCCACGCGCCGTTGGCAAAGCCCTTCAGCGATTTGGGGTCGGGGCCCTGCACACCCAATATGATGTCGGCGCCCTTCAGCGTCGCGGCGCGGACGCCCACGCTGGCCCCGGCAGCGGTATAATCGGCGTCGGCAATCGACGCAGCCGCGCCCGCCCCGGCTTCGACCGCGACTTCAGCACCCAGGCCGATGAATTTCTTGACAGTTTCGGGCGTCGCGGCAACCCGCGTTTCGCCGTCAGCATTTTCTTTCAAAACGGCGATTCGGGTCATAGGTCAGGCCGATCAGGATGAAATCAGGACGACGACAAGGATGGTGATCACCGCGGTGATGATGATCCCGGTCTTGGTCCATGCCAGAAATCCGTGATAGGTTTTCTCAGCAGTTTTCATATCCTGGTCGGCCATTGCCGTAACCCCCTGTTCATATGGTGCGGCACAAATGGCCGCTCCGCTTTAACCCTGCCCGGAATCGGAGCCCGGAACTGGTCTTAGCCATGGTGACGGGCTTGCTCAACCCCGCAGTGCGCACGGTCACAGCATTGCGCAGTGGCGGCTGCTACACTTAATCACGTCTTTACGCATTTCAGTTACGTAGCTTGGACGAAAGGCGACCGACATGTCGTCATCATGATGGAAGCGCAACGGGAACAGATGGCCAGCAACCGCGACATCCGCATCGCCATGCTCGTGGACAGCGAGCCAGCGCAACAGCGTTTCATCAGTGCGCTCGCATCGCGTGGCGGCTGGCGCACGATCATCGCGGGCGATACCGATACCGCGCTTGCCAAGCTGGGAACGCAGGAAGGGCTGGCGCTCGACGCGGTCATCATTGACGAAGGCGCGCCTGGCCATCCAGTCGAACAATTTGTCGCCGAGTTGCGCCGCTGGCGCCCCGGCCTGCCCGTCATTGCCATCACCATGCGCACCAGTGTCGCCACCGCCGTCGCCGCGATGCGCGCGGGTGCGAGCGATTTTGTGCAAAAGCCGAT
>JACEST010000012.1 GCA_013911715.1 Sphingopyxis sp.
ATTTCGAACAGGTTGAACGGCTGGCGCGCGAACATCGTCCGACGCTGATCATCGCGGGCGGCAGCGCCTATCCGCGCATCATTGATTTCGCCCGTTTCCGCGCCATCGCCGACGACGTCGGTGCGCTGCTGATGGTCGATATGGCGCATTTTGCCGGGCTGGTCGCCGGCGGCGTCCATCCGTCGCCGCTGCCGCATGCCCATGTGGTGACAACGACGACGCACAAGACGCTGCGCGGTCCGCGCGGCGGGATGATCCTGACCGATGACGAGGCGATCGCCAAGCGGATCAACTCGGCCGTGTTCCCCGGATTGCAGGGCGGCCCGCTGATGCACGTCATCGCCGCCAAGGCCGTAGCGTTCGGCGAGGCGCTGCGCCCCGAATTCAAGGATTATGCGCGCGCCACTGTTGCCAATGCCCAGGCGCTGGCCGGGCGCCTGCAAACGCGCGGCACCAATTTGGTCGCGGGCGGCACCGACACGCATCTGGCGCTGGTCGACCTGACCCCACTGGGCGTAACCGGCCGAGACGCCGACGAAGCGCTTGAGCGCGCGGCCATCACTTGCAACAAGAATGGCATTCCCAACGACCCGCTGCCACCGATGAAAACCAGCGGCATCCGCGTCGGCTCACCCGCCGGCACCACGCGCGGCTTCGGTATGGCCGAGTTTGAGGAAATCGGTGACATGATCGCCGACGTACTCGACGCGCTTCGGGTGCATGGCGAACATGGCGACGCAGCGGTCGAGGCCGATGTGCGCGCGCGCGTCCGCACCCTGTGCGAACGCTTTCCCATTTATCAGGGCTGATCGGCGTTGCGCTGCCCCTATTGCGGCCATGACAACAGCCAGGTGAAGGACAGCCGCCCGACCGACGACGGCGCGGCGATCCGGCGGCGGCGCCAGTGCGAAGATTGCGGGGCGCGCTTCACCAGCTTTGAACGTGTCCAGTTGCGCGAAGTAACGGTGATCAAGGCCGATGGTCGGCGTGAACCGTTCGACCGCGAAAAATTGCTGCGCTCAGTCGGCATTGCCTGCCGCAAACGGCCGGTCGATCCAATGCGCATCGAGCGGCTGGTATCGGGCATCCAACGCCAGCTTGAAACCAGCGGCGACACCGAGGCGACCGCATCGCAAATCGGCGCAATGGTGATGGAGGCGCTGAAGGGCATCGACAGCGTCGCCTATATCCGCTTCGCCAGCGTGTACCGCGATTTTGCCGATGCCAAAGATTTCGAGGAATTTGCCGCGAGCGTGAGCGAAGCCGCGCCGCGGGGCGGGTGAGGACGTAGTCACGCGAATCAAATTACTCCGTTCGTCCTGAGGAGCCGCTGAGCTTGTCGAAGCGGCGTCTCGAAGGACTGCGACGGTGCGATGGTTCGAGACGGGGCTTCGACAAGCTCAGCCCCTCCTCACCACGAACGGCCGTAGGGGATGTTTTTCGAATGACGTTTTGGGCTTATCTGCTCCAATGCCGCGATAGCAGCTATTATGTTGGCCATACCGACAATCTTGATCAGCGCATCGGTCAGCATCAGACAGGCGAACTAGGCGGACATACAGCTTCGCGTCGACCAGTGAAACTGGTCTGGTCGCAGGAGTTTGTTACTCGGCATGAAGCGCTAACAGCGGAACGACAAATTAAGGGCTGGTCGCGTGCCAAAAAGGAAGCGCTAATCCGCGGAGATTGGGCTGCAATATCGCGCTTGGCGAGCCGTAGTCACGCATCGGTCGAGGCACCTCAAGCCAACACCTCGGCTTCGCTCGGCTTCCCCCCTCGTCTTCGCTCGGAGATATGGGGTGAAGCAGTCGCTGCCCCTCCCCCCGCCATCATCCTGTGCCGTCCCCAGCTTGGCGAGAATATCGGCAAGGCAGCGCGAGCGATGCTCAATTTCGGACTGACCGACCTGCGCCTTGTCGCGCCCCGCGACGGCTGGCCCAACCCCGATGCCGGACCCGCCGCTTCAGGGGCAGACAGCGTGCTCGCCGAGGCGCGGGTTTATGCGACGCTGGCCGAGGCGGTGGCCGATTGCACCCATATCTATGCCACCACCGTCCGGCGGCGCGGGGTAACCAAGCCGGTGCTGACGCCCGAGGTGGCAGCGCGCGCCATTCACGCCGATACCGGCCAAAGCGCGCTGGTGTTCGGCGCCGAACGGTCGGGCCTCGACAGTGATGATGTCGCACTGGCGCACAGCATCATCACCATCCCGATCAATCCCGATTTCGGGTCGATCAATCTGGCCCAGGCGGTGATGATCAATGCTTATGAATGGTCACGCCACATTGCGCTGGCCCAGCCGTCGGTGGTACCGATGGACCCACCCGCACCGCACGGCGAGATGGAGGATCTAATCGGCCATTTCGTGACCGATCTGGAGGCCAGCGGCTATTTTTTCCCAGCAGACCGCAAGAAAGTGACGCTGCGCGCGCTACGCACCATGCTGACCAAGACGGGCTGGTCGAGCAATGACGTGCGGATGATGCACGGGATTGTTTCGATCCTTGGCCGCGCGCGCCATCGCGAATGACATCGACTAACGGCGCTGATCATCCCAACGCGTCATTTCATACGCGATCGACTGTTCGACCAGCACGTCCCAAATGGCGGTTAGCCGGTCGGGGTCGAGCCCCACAGCCTGAGCGTGGCGCGCCACATTGGCCAGCACCTCGGCCTTGCGTGCCTCGTCGCGCACTGTGGCGCGGTCGGCCTTGATGCGCGCCGCCGCGTCCATATAGCCGAAACGGCGCACCAGCAGCGCGACTAGCTCGCTGTCAACCGTATCGACCCCGGCGCGGACTTCGGTCATGGTGGTACAATCGGCAGGTTCGGTCATGCCAGCGCGCCATAATGGTTTTTGTCAGGCTGTCGAGGGGCCGACATTGTCAGCGCCCGCGCTTGACTTTGCCAGTACCCCCCGCTAACCGCGCGCCTTCGCATTTGACCCCGCACACCCGGTGCAGCGGTGGTCGCGTTCCTGCCTGCGCAGGAACGGGCGGGTCCGGGTCTTTGGCTGCGTACCAATGGTGGCGCGCGGCACAGCAAATGGAGTGACACATGTCAAAGCGCCAGAGCGCCAAGTATAAACTCGACCGCCGGATGGGCGAAAACATCTGGGGTCGTCCGAAATCGCCGGTCAATCGCCGCGAATATGGCCCCGGCCAGCACGGCCAGCGCCGCAAGGGCAAAGTGTCCGATTTCGGCATCCAGCTGCGCGCGAAGCAAAAGCTGAAGGGCTATTACGGCGACATCACCGAAAAACAGTTCAAGAAAAACTATATCGAAGCATCGCGGATGAAGGGCGACACCGGCCAGAATCTGATCGGCCTGCTCGAACGGCGCATGGACGCCGTGGTTTATCGCGCAAAATTCGCGCCGACGATCTTCGCCGCGCGCCAGCTCGTCAGCCACGGCCACATCTATGTCAACGGCGTGAAATGCAACATCGCCAGCCGTCTGGTGAAACCGGGCGACGAAATCAGCCTGGGCAAAAAGGCGCAGGATATGGCGCTGGTCGCCGAAGCCCAGAGCCTGCCCGAGCGTGACATTCCCGACTATGTCGCCGTCACCGACACCGCCAAAGTCACCTACACCCGCGTTCCGACGCTTGATGAAGTGCCCTATCCGGTGAAGATGGAACCCAATCTGGTCGTCGAATTTTATTCGCGCTGATTGGGGTCAGACATTGAAGAAACAAAAGGGCGGTCCTGCGGGGCCGCCCTTCTTGTTAGACCTTCGTCATTGCGCGCGCAGCGAAGCAATGACGGGGTAATATTCTGCACAGTTGCTTGCGCCTTCATCGGCTGGCTGGCAGGAAGCCCCATGACTTGTGCCGAACAGGATGTCCGTTGATGAACCGTCTCGCCTTCACCCTCGCCCCGCTCACCCTGCTCGCTGCCTGCACCAGCGGCGGCGCGGACACTGCGTCCATTCCCGATGTTTCCATCCCCGAAATCTCGCTCAAGACAATGCAGGATGTCGTCGGCATGCTCGCCTCCGACGAGTTCGAAGGCCGCGCGCCGGGCACTGCGGGTGAAGAAAAGACCGTCGCTCTGCTGATCGAACGCTTCAAAGCGGCGGGCCTGCAACCGGGCAATAAAGGCAGCTGGACGCAGGATGTGCCGCTGGTCGAGATGACAGCAAAAAATGTCAGCGCGCTGGCCTTCAGTGGCGGCAAGAGCCCGCTCAATCTTAGCTACGGCACCCAATTTGTGGCGGGCAGCTACCGCGTCCAGCCGAGCATCGCGATCAAGGACAGCGACGTGGTTTTCGTCGGCTATGGCATCAACGCCCCCGAAAAGGGCTGGAATGATTATGCCGGGGTCGATGTGAAGGGCAAGACCGTCGTCATCCTGGTCAACGACCCCGATTGGCAAACCAAAGAGGCCAAGGGCGAATTCAACGGCCGCGCGATGACCTATTATGGCCGCTGGACCTATAAATATGAAGAAGCCGCGCGGCAGGGCGCGGCCGCCGCACTGATCGTCCACGACACCGAACCCGCCGCCTATGGCTGGAACGTCGTCCAGTCGAGCTGGACCGGCACCCAATATCTGGCGGCGTCCGAGGATAATGGCGCCGACCAGACGGCGGCCAACGGCTGGATGCAGCTGGACCAGACAAAGGCGCTGTTCGCGGGCGCAGGTCAGGATTTCGAAGCGCTTCGCGAAGCGGCCAAGAAAAAGGGTTTCAAGGCGGTCCCGCTGACCGGCGTGAAGGCGTCGCTCTCGTTCGAAAATGACATCACCCGCAAAATGTCGAAAAATGTCATCGGCGTTCTGCCGGGGACGAAGCGGCCCGACGAACATGTGCTCTACACCGCACACTGGGACCATCTCGGCCGCTGCCAGCCGGTCAATGGCGACGACATTTGCAACGGCGCGATCGACAACGCCACAGGCACCGCCGGGCTCGTGGCGCTGGCTGAAGCGCATGGCAAGGCTGGCGCACCGGACCGCAGCCTGGTGTTTCTGGCCGTGACTGCCGAAGAATCGGGATTGCTGGGGTCGAAATATTATGCCGAGAATCCGGTATTCCCGCTCGCTTCGACCGTCGGCGGCGTAAACATGGACGCACTGACCGGTTCAGGGCCAGCCAAGGACGTCATTGTCATCGGGCGCGGCAAGTCGGAACTCGACGCCTATCTGGAAAAGGCGGCTACCGCCGACAAACGCGTGCTGGTCACCGAACCAACCCCTGAGAAGGGCTTTTATTATCGTTCTGATCATTTCAGCCTGGCGAAGCTGGGTGTGCCGATGATCTATTTCGACGGCGGCGAGGATTTGCTCGAAGGCGGCACCGCGGCAGGCAAGGCGTGGGCGGAAAATTACACGAAGAACCGCTATCACGCGCCGTCCGACGATATGAGTGCGATTACCAGCTGGGACGGGATGATGGCCGACCTGCGGCTTTACTATGCCGTGGGCCGGATGCTGGCGATGAGCGAAGCTTGGCCCAACTGGGTCGAGGGCGACGAATTCCGCGGCGTGCGCGACGCCAGCCGGAAATAGCTCAAAGCTGATAGAGGCATTTGAGTTCGCTCGCCTTTGCCGCAAGGCGTTTGTCGCGGGTCCAAAGCTGGCACTGGCTTGCGGCTATGGTGGAGCCAAGCAAATGGGCATCGACCACGCCCAGGCCAGAGCCAAAAATTTTGTGCTGGGTGATGAATTCAAGCAGCATATTATCGTCCAGCTTCACCGCTTGGGGCAGCATCGTCAGCAGTGGAATGACGGCATCGCGGTTCCTGATGCTGCCAAGTGCAATTTCGGCAGTCACGAACGGGTGCTGAAGCACCGCACCCTGTGACAACATCAGCACCAATTCGCTACTGGTTGACCGGAAATGATCAATCCAGACCGAACTGTCGACAAGAATCACGCGCTGCGCCGCTCTCTCGGCGCAGCAGTTGCGTTCGCCATAGTGCCGCCAAGCCGCGAAAGCTGTTGCGCCGCTGCCTGCTGAATAAGAGCACGAACTGCCGCCTCCTCGAGCTCAAGCCGGTCGCTGATACCTGTAAGCTCTCTAGCTGTGTCCCAGAGAATCAGGTTCTCGCTGGTACGCGGCTTCCTGCCGCCAAAACGGGTGCGTCTAAAGCTAACTCGTTCATTGGTTCGGTCTATTCGGGCAGTTACCCAACCAGCGGCTAACCAACCTTGGGCCTGACTGTGGCTGCGACCGCTATTGGCCCACCAGCTTTCATGTTTGCGTGCGCTTGGGGGGAGGTTGAAGCTCAGCACCTGCTCGATTTCGGCAAAGCTAGCATCCCACTCGTCGCCGCTTGTCTGGTCAAGCTTTCGCGTTAAAGGATCATACTTTCCCATCGCCAACCTCCCGGGCAATAAAACTATTTGGAACTATATTTTAATGATGTCAAATAGTTTACACATGCCCGCCGAATGGGCACCCCATGCCGCAACATGGATCGGCTTTCCGCACATTGCCGAGGAATGGGCGGGGCATATGGATGCGGCGCGACGCGATCTGGCGGCCTTTGCCGACGCGTTGGCTGACGGCGGACGCGGCGAGGAAATTCGGCTGGTGGTGCGCGACGCCGATAGTCTGCGCGCAGCGGCGGCCTTGGTGTCAAACCATGTCCGGCTGGTGCAGCATCCGCTCGGCGACATCTGGCTGCGCGATACCGGGCCGATCATCGTCGGCACCGGTGCGGCGCGCGAGGCCCGGGATTTCGATTTCAACTGGTGGGGCGGGAAGTTTGTCATGCCCGGTGACCGCGAAATTGGAGCGAAGCTGGCCGCCGACACCGGGCTTTCGCTGCGGAAATGCAATTGGGTGCTGGAAGGCGGCGCGATTGATGTCGACGGCACCGGCCTGTGCGTCACCACCGAGGAATGCCTGCTCAATCCCAACCGCAACCCGCAACTGACCAAGGCTGACATCGAGGCACGGCTGCACGACGACCTTGGCATTGATCGCATCTTGTGGCTGGGTAACGGACTGGTCGGCGATCACACCGACGGCCATGTCGACAATCTCGCGCGTTTCGTCGGCGAAGGGCGACTCGCACTGCCTGTGGCGGCAGGCGGCAACGACCCCAATGCCGTCACTTATGCCGATGCGCGCGCGCGCGCCGAAGCTTTTGGTGTCGAGATTGTCCTTATTCCCTCCCCCGGCCGGGTGGTCATCGATGGCGAACAGGTCGCGGCGAGCTATATGAACTTCTACATCGGCAACCGCATCGTCGTTGTGCCGACTTATGGCGCGGCGAATGATGATCTGGCGGTCGCCACAATCGCCGACCTGTTTCCTGACCGCCGTACCGTGGGCGTGTCGGCGCGAGGGATCATCATGGGCGGCGGCAGTTTTCATTGTTCGAGCCAGCAGCTGCCAGCATGAGCGCGTTGATCGTCCGCGCCATCATCACTGCACTGCTGGTCGTGCTGATCGCCTGGATCGCGCGGAAGAGCCCGGGCCTTGGCGGATTGATCGCGTCTATCCCGCTGGTGTCGACGCTGGGCATGGTGTGGCTGTGGCACGACACACAAGATGCCGCCAAGGTCGCAGACTATTCCATGTCTGCATTGGTCTATTTCCTGCCGAGCATTCCCATGTTTGTCATGATCCCGCTGCTGCTGCGGCATGGCTTTGGCTTTTGGCCGGTGCTGGCCGCTGCGCTTGCCATGACGATGACGCTTTATTGGCTCACCAGCCGGATTGCAGCCAGTTACGGGATGGCGCTATAGTCGGGGTATGACCGACCGCTCCATCATCGTCGCCGCGCTGCAGCTCCCCCTCCCCGGCCCCGAAGCTGAAAATATCGAAGCCGTCAGCGATCTCGTCGCACGCGCGGCGGCCGACGGCGCGCAAATCATTTTGCCCCCGGAATTGTTCGAAGGGCCCTATTTCTGCAAGGTCGAGGACGAGGCGCTGTTCGCGACTGCGCGGCCGACCGCCGACCATCCCAGCGTGCGCGCGATGGCCAAACTCGCCAAGCAACTCGGCGTCGCCATACCGACCAGCTTTTTCGAACAGGACGGCCCACACCATTATAACACGCTGGCCATGATCGGGCCGGACGGCGAAATCATGGGGATCTATCGCAAAAGCCACATCCCCGACGGACCCGGATATGAGGAAAAATATTATTTCCGTCCCGGCAACACGGGATTCAAAGTGTGGGATCTGTTCGGTACACGCATCGGCGTCGGTATCTGCTGGGACCAATGGTATCCCGAATGCGCGCGCGCGATGGCGCTGATGGGGGCAGAATTGCTATTCTACCCGACCGCGATCGGCAGCGAGCCGTACGACGCCAGCCTTGATACCAGCCGCATGTGGCGGCGCGCGATGCAGGGGCATGCCGTTTCAAACTGTATGCCTGTGATCGCGTCGAACCGGATCGGCGACGAAGACGGCCAGCATTTCTATGGCCACAGCTTCATCGCCAATGAATGGGGTGATCTGGTCGCCGAATATGGCGTGGCCGAAACCGGCACATTGGTCGCGACCTTCGATCTGACCGAGGCGGCCAAGCACCGCGCGGGGATGGGATTTTTCCGCGACCGGCGGCCCGATCTTTACGGGCGCGTCGCGCAGGATTTCTGACGCTTGGCCCTGGCTTTTGGCGTGGACTTGGTAGCAACAGGACGCTGCGGCTGAAGAAAGCGAATACTCTCCAGCAGCGCACGGCCGAGCGGCTGGGTCAGCCACAACCCGGCGCGATTGGCGTGCGACCACCGCACAATTGCTTCGCGGCGGATGTCGCCAACCAGCAACAGATCGATCCGCATTCCGGCTTCGACCGACCCGTTATGGATGATGCCCGCCCCATGTTGCGAAAGGTTGACCAATTGAATTGGTTGCAACCGATGATCGAGCCTCGCCAGCGCGTCAGCTTCGATTTCAATGCGCAGCGGGCGATAATCGCTTGACGCCTTATCCTCGGCCAACTCGCGCAGCAGCCGTTCGCCATCGATTTCCTGCAGGAACGCAACACCGCATTTGCCGTCTTCAACCCATGCGACCCGGCCCTCAATCGACGTCTTTTCGGCCAGCACGATGGTTATTTCTTCGCCTGGTGAGACAGGCACACTGGTGGTCAGCATCATGCCGCCGTCCGAGATGTTGCGGATCATCCACAGCCCGGCATCATCGATACGAACAATCTTGGCAATCCGGCACACGGCGCGCAGGCGCTGGCCATCGCGACGATCTGATTCCACCATGGGATCCAATGGAATTTCAATGATTCTCGATGATTCCATCTCGACGTTCCTGTGCCCGGTAACGCGGCGTCTGCAGCCCTCAATCGGTCCCAACTTCCATTTTGACCGAAAGCGGTAAACAAAGCTTTGCCCGCAGCTTCCGAAAGACCGCAATCTGCTTGGTGCGCGATGCGAACGCCGATGACGCGGCGTGCCGCACGATCGTGTCGAATATTGGAAATGGTGCCCCTGGCCGGACTCGAACCAGCACATCTTTCGATACCGCATTTTGAGTGCGGCGCGTCTACCAATTTCACCACAGGGGCAGTGCGCGGTCCCCTAATGCGAACTCGCGCGTCTTGCCAAGCTATTTCTTGATCTCGCGGGCCAGTGTCTTTTGCGTAGCGCTGCCATAGGGTGGCTTGAATCCGCCAAGGCCCGAGACGTCGAGTTTGGGCTGACGATAAACCGCCTTCATATGGCTGAAGGTCTTGAAACCGTCGAAACCGTGGTAATTGCCCATGCCCGATGGCCCGATGCCGCCGAACGGCAGATCCTCCATCGCGTTGTGGAACAGCACGTCGTTGACCGTGACACCGCCCGAAATGGTGCGCGTCAGAACGCGGTCCTCTTCGCTCTTGTCATTGCCGAAATAATATAGGCCGAGCGGACGGTCGTGGGCGTTCACATAATCGATCGCGTCATCGATATGCGCATAGGTTTTCACCGGCAGGATCGGACCAAAAATCTCTTCCTGCATCACCTTCATGTCGTCGGTGGGATTGCGGATGATGGTCAGCGGCATCTTTCCCGCATTGTTGCCAGCGAAATCCTCGCCCGCCGGATTGACCTCGATCAGCTCAGCGCCCTTATCGCGCGCGTCGTCAAGATAGCTTTGCAGTCGCACCCGGTTGCGGCCGTTGACGATTGAGGTGTAATCATCATTGGCAAGCAAGGTCGGATACAGCTTGGCCGCACTCGCGCTGACGCTGTCGATCACGGCGCCTTCCTGTTCCTTCGCCACCAGCAGATAGTCGGGAGCAAGACAGATTTGCCCCGCATTCATCATCTTGCCCAGCGCAATGCGCTCGCCCGCTTGCGCAATATTGGCCGATTTGCCGACAAAGGTTGGCGATTTACCCCCCAATTCCAGCGTCACCGGCACCAGATTATCGGCCGCCGCCCGCATGATGTGGCGCCCGACGCTCGTCGCCCCGGTGAAGATCATATGGTCAAAAGCGAGCTTGGAAAAAGCGATGCCGACATCGGCGTCGCCCGTGAACACCGCCATTTCGCTTTCGTCAAAATATTTGGGGACGAGCGTCGCCATCAGGTCGGACACGCCTTCGGTGAATTCCGACGGCTTGATCATCGCGCGGTTGCCCGCGGCGAGGACACCAGCCAATGGCACAAACACCATGCCGACCGGGAAATTCCATGGCGCGACGATGCCGACAACACCCTTGGGCTGATATACGACCTCAGCCTTTGCGCCGAGCAGGCCCAGCGGAAAGGTCGGTTTGCGGCGTTCGCCGCGCGACCAGCTCGCCAGATGCTTCTTGGCATGTTTGAGCGCGCCGACCGATGGCAGCAAGTCTGTCATCAGCGTTTGTTCGATACTGCGATGGCCAAAGTCGGCACTTACCGCTGCGGCAAAATCATCCTTGTGATCGATGAGCAGCGCAATGGCGCGGTCGATGCGGTCGCTTCGCACAGCAAGACTTTCGGGCAATGCTGCTGTAAAGCTGGCGCGCTGCGCCGATAAAATGCGCTGCATGCGGTCGGCTTGGTCGATGGCGGCCACAATGGTCTCCCGGACGTTTCGGCTATGACCGCTTTATGACCATGGCCGTGCCAGGGTTGCAAGATGAAACTGTTTCAGGTCGCAGGGGGCGATGCCGGCGGCGGCGCGCGCAAGGGTTTGGTTGCCCCACGATGGCAAGTATAACAGCTGACCTGCGGTTTTTCGATCCCCGCAATGGCCGGCAGGCTTTCGGAGTTGAGTGTCCATGTCATCCGCATCATGGCGCGCGCAATATCCTTGTTCGGATTGGCATCCGACGCAAAGTCGCGCGCCGCCAACGGCACCGCTTCACCGTCAACGTGACAAAAGCTGCAGCGCACGCCAAGTGCGGCCGAAAACGCAACCATTGTGCCGCGCAGCCGGTCGGCGCCTATATCTGCAGGCAGGACCTTTGCATTGGTCACGGTCGCGGGCCAGACATAGGGTTTGGCTGCAGATGCAGGCGCGGTCGACGCGGTTTGATCAGACTGGGCAACCGACGACGGCCCCGCAGTGAATAATACAGCCGCCGTCATCAACGCCGTGCCTCTGCCAATATGCCGATGGGTCACATCCCGTCTCCTGCCATTTTGGGGCAGGCTAGCGCAGCGCGCGGTGCCATACAAGCGAAGCTGCTGACACATTGCAGCCTGGCGTCGCCCGCCCTATATTCAGGCAGAATCCAACCACCCCCTGCCAAGGACTTCACCCCATGACCGATCCCATCGTCTTCCTCTCCTATGCCCGCACCCCGATGGGCAGCATGCAGGGTGCGCTGTCCGATGCATCGGCAACTGACCTTGGTGCAACGGCGGTCAAGGCAGCGGTCGAGCGTGCCGGGATCGATGGCGGCGATGTCGAGCGCATTTATATGGGCTGTGTCCTGCCAGCCGGTCTGGGCCAGGCCCCGGCGCGGCAGGCCGCGATCAAGGCCGGCCTGCCCAAATCAGTGCAGGCAACGACCGTCAACAAGGTATGCGGTTCGGGCATGCAGACCGTGATCATGGGTGCCGAAGCGCTAGCAGCGGGCAGCGTCGATGTGGTGATCGCGGGCGGCATGGAATCAATGACCAATGCGCCCTATCTGCTCAAAAAGCACCGCTCGGGTGCGCGGATCGGCCATGACACCGCTTATGACCATATGTTCCTCGACGGGCTTGAGGATGCCTATGACGCCGGCCGCGCCATGGGCACTTTCGCGCAGGATACCGCCAACAGCTATCAACTGACCCGCGAGGCACAGGATGGTTATGCCATCGAATCGTTGAAGCGTGCGCAGGCGGCCGTCGCCGACGGCAGCTTTGCCAAGGAAATCGCTCCCGTCACCATGGCGACGCGCGCGGGCGATGTCGTTGTCGATACCGACGAAGCCCCGGGCAAGGGCCGCCCCGACAAAATCCCAGCGCTCAAGCCCGCCTTTGCCAAGGACGGGACGATCACGGCGGCGACGTCGAGTTCGATCTCAGATGGTGCCGCAGCGGTTGTGCTCACCCGCGCCTCAGTGGCGGCGGCCAAAGGCAAGACCCCGGTCGCGCGGCTCGTCGCTCACGCGGCGCATGCACAGGAACCCAAGGATTTCACGATTGCGCCCGTTGGCGCGATCAACCAGTGCCTTGCCAAGGCGGGGTGGAGCATCGGCGATGTCGACCTGTTCGAAGTCAACGAAGCCTTTGCCTGCGTCGCGATGTTCGCAATGCACGATCTTGGCATTCCCCACGAAAAGATCAACGTGCATGGCGGTGCCACCGCGCTGGGCCACCCCATCGGCGCATCGGGCACGCGCATCATCACCACGCTGATCGCGGCGCTCGAACACCACGGCAAAAAGCGCGGTATCGCGTCGTTGTGCATCGGCGGCGGCGAGGCGACGGCAGTGGCGGTGGAGCTGGTCTGAGCCAGAGGCTCAATCGCCCCAGATATCTCCAGTGGCAATCCAGCCGCGCTTGCCGGCCACATCGAACAGGCACCATGTTTCGCTGCAATCGGTTATGCGGCCCACCACGCCTGCCTCGGCGCGGAACATGACTGCAGCGCCCTGCCGCGCTGTTTCGCGCATCGCGGCGGCATTGCTGGTGACAATGGCCGTGCGCGTCCGGCTGAGCAGCCGCGCCGCCATCCAGCCCGTCGTACCATCGGGATCCTCGACCTTGCGCCATGTCTCAAACCGCGCGACCACGCGCACCGGCAGATCACGGCGGCGATATTCCCAGATAACCGGGACATCGGGCGACGGCCCCTTGCGCATCCGCGCTTCGTCGACCGCAATCGAAGCCCAATAAGGCACTGCGTCGGATTGGGCAGCGGCCGGCCCGACAGCGAATGCCGCCACGCTGGCCCCCAACAGACCGACAAACCCCGTCAAACGCATGGATAATCCATGCCAAAGCGCGCACCCAAAGACAACCGCTTAACCATTGCCATCGGCGGCATTTTCCACAGCCTTGGCTTGTCCCCTTGACCCGCGCTGGCCCGCGCGCTCTATCAGTAATATGCCCGACACCCGCCCTCGTCCCAAACGCCCGCGCGTGATCGTCACGCGCCAGCTGATGCCGTCGGTCGAGGCGCGGATGGCCGAATTGTTCGACGTCAGCCTGTCGGCTCACGACCATGCGTTCAGCGCCGACGAATTGCGCGCCGCCGTGGCCGATTGCGATGTATTCGTGCCGACGGTGACCGATCATATCGATGCCGACATTTTAGGCGCGGCGGGCGATCGCCTGCGTCTGATCGCCAATTTTGGCGCGGGCGTCGATCATATCGACCTGGCCGCCGCGCGCGCCAAGAACATCATGGTGTCGAACACCCCGGGCGTGTTCACCGAGGATACCGCCGACATGACGATGGCGTTGATCCTGTCGGTCCCGCGCCGCCTCGCCGAGGGCGAGAAATTGATGCGGTCGGGTCGATGGCAGGGCTGGGCGCCGAGTGCGATGCTCGGCCACCGCGTGGGTGGCAAGCTGCTCGGCATTGTCGGCATGGGACGCATCGGGCTGGCGGTGGCGCGGCGCGCGCGGGCCTTTGGCCTGTCGATCCACTACCATAATCGCAAGCGGCTGCCCGCGGGCATCGAGGCCGAACTGGGGGCGAGCTATCACGCCAGCGCCGATACGCTGCTGCCCATCGCCGATATTGTCACGCTGCATTGCCCGCACACGCCCGAGACGCACGAACTAATCAGCGCCGCCCGCATCGCCGCGATGAAGCCCACCGCCTATCTTATCAACACCGCGCGCGGCGAAATTGTCGATGAAGATGCGCTGATCAACGCGCTCACGCACGGCGGTATCGCCGGCGCGGGGCTCGATGTTTACAATCATGAACCCGCGGTAGACCCGCGCCTGCTCGCACTCGACAATGTCGTGCTGCTGCCGCACTTCGGCTCGGCCACGGTCGAGGGGCGCGAGGCATCAGGGGCACGCGTGATCGCCAATATCCGCGCCTGGTGCGACGGGCACCGCCCCCCGGATCAGGTGCTCGAGGGTTGGGCCTAGCAACGGCTGTCTTGCGCTATCCTGTTTTCGACGCGGCACAGGGTGCCAATATATGCGCTTCGTCGGCGGACTGCCTCGAACTTGTCAGACCACGAGCCAATAATCGTTGCAAATTGGCAAGCCCTTCCAAAGCTGCGCCTGCTATTCGCCCGGCCTTGGGGCACAAGGCCGCATCCGCGCGCGTGCCCGGCGGATGCGCCCAGGAAGGCATGTTTGGATGTTGACACAATGCCAGTTGGAAATCACCGAACTTGCAACGCCAACGATGCCGGCCAGGCAGGACAGGCCAACGAGGACGAAACCATTATGACCGAGCGCGAATCCATTACCCTCAGTCATTTTGTCGGTGCCGATAGCGGCCAGTGGCAGATCACGTCCATATGCCCGTTTCGCGGCGAAAGCCTGCCCCCGGCGAGCTTTTTGGCAGTTGACGCGGATACTGCGCCGCAAGCTGCCGTCTGGACACTGCGCGGTGCGGGCAGCAACCTGCGCTACACGACCGCGCATGAACGATCGATGCTGCAAGCCAAGCAGGAAGGACTGGGGCGCCCATCGGCAACACGGGCAGCGTTGATCCCGATCCGCAAGTCCGCCGAATGGTGGGCGATGGCACAGGACGAGCGACGCGCAGTGTATGAGAGCGGTTCACATTTGCCGATTGGGCTCGATTATCTGCCCGGCGTTGCGCGCAAACTCTATCATTCGCGCGATCATGGCGAAGCCTTTGACTTTCTCACCTGGTTTGAATTCGCGCCCGATCAGGAAGCGGCGTTCGACCATATGCTCGAACGCCTGCGCGCCTGCGCCGAATGGGACTATGTGGACTGGGAGGTTGATGTCCGCCTGACCCGGGCTGACGCATAATCGGGCTTCTCAATCCCCCGTCAATATCCGCTCAACCAGCTCTTTGACGGTTGGCGTATAACCATTCGAATAGAGCGGATCGGATTTGAATTTATAGGCGACATGGCCCGCGAACATCAGATTGTCGTCGATGCTGCCGCCGTGCGCAATTTCTTGCAGTCCCTTTTGAATACAGAAGCTGCGCGGATCGACCAGATAGCCGGTGGTCAGATCGTCATGGTCCTTCCACGCCGAAAAGGCGCAGTGCGACAGACACCCCATGCAATCGGCCTGGTCCTTATGGATTTCCTTGCGCCGTTCAGGGGTTTCGAACACCAGCGTGTCGTCGGGCGTCTTGATCGCGGCGCTGAAACCTTCCGCAATCCAGCGGCGCGCACGCGCGGCATCGTCGGCGCTGACCCAATATTTCTTGCGGTCGACCTCCAGCCGGACATTCGTCTCGGCACATTCTTCCTTGCCAAACGCGATTTGCCGCTTTGACCGCTCTTCGAGCATTTTGAGGAAGGGATTGCGCACGGCGCTCGAATAAAAGCCAGTGGGCGAAAATTTGTGGAGCAGCACATCGCCCTCGTCGATCGTGCGCAAATGGTCCTTCCACGCCTGCGGGATCGGGCTTTCTTCGGTCAGCAGCGGTCGGGTACCGAACTGGAACGCGATGCTACCGAGTTCAGGATTGTCGATCCATTCGTTCCAATCGCGCAGATACCAGACGCCGCCCGCCATCACGATGGGCAGCGTGTCGGCAATGCCCTCGGCACGCATCACCTCGCGCAGCGCCTTGACGCGGGGATAGGGGTCCTCAGGCTTGCGCGGATCTTCGGCGTTCGACAGACCATTATGCCCGCCCGCGAGCCATGGATCCTCGTAAACCACCGCACCCAGCAGGTCGTGCACCTTGTGATAGGCGCGCTTCCACAGCGCGCGAAAGGCGCGGGCCGAACTGATGATCGGCAGGTAATGGACGTTGTGGCGTGCGGCGATTTCGGAGAGCTTATAAGGCATTCCCGCGCCGCAAGTGACGCCGGTGATCAGTCCGGGGCAATTTTCGAGCACGCCTTCGAGCACGCGTTGCGCACCGCCCATTTCCCACAGCACATTGATATTGATTGCGCCGCGCCCATTGGCAATCGCCGCCGCGCGCTTCACCTGTTCGGTGCCACCCGCGATGGCATAGGCCACCAATTCTTCGTGCCGTTCGGCGCGCGTTTTGCCATGATAAATTTGCGGGATGACCTTGCCATCGGCGTCATAGCTGTCGGCGTTGACCGCCGAAACGGTGCCGATTCCGCCTGCCGCGGCCCAGGCCCCGCTCGATGCATGGTTCGTTGCCGAAACCCCTTTGCCACCTTCCACCAGCGGCCAGACTTCACGTCCGCCGTATATAATCGGCTTCAAACCCTTGAACACAAATGACCTCTTGTCGTCGGGCCTGCTTTACTCCCCCGGCGCAGACCGAACCGCTCATTCGCGTTAGCGCGCCTTGACGCGATAATGAAACAGAATCGCGCCGAATGCGTCAGGCCGTGAACAGCGACCGTCCACCAAGCACGCTGGCATAGAGCTGATCATAGGCGGCAACCATAATCGATTCATCGAACAATTGGGCGGCACGCTCCGCATTGGCCGCGCCAATCCGCTGGCGCAGCTTGGCATCGGCGGCGAGCGTGCTCAGCGCAGTGGAAAGCTGGTCGGGATGGCTGACGATGAAGGGCCGATTTTCAGGGCTCACCATCGCCGCAACATCGCCGACAGATGGGCTGGCAACGGCCAACCCAGTTGCCATCGCCTCGATTATCGCAATCGGCAACTGCTCGCTGTGCGACGACAAGGCGAGGAGGTCGAAGTGGCCGATCCAGCGGCTCGGCTGCGCCATGAAGCCAGGCATGATCAGCCTTTCGGCCATGCCCTGCCGCTCAGCTTCTGCGATGATAGTTTCGCGCTCCGGCCCTTCGCCGACAATCACCAGCCGCACATGCTTGGGCAGCGCGGCTACCGCCCGCACGAGGCGCGGCAAATCCTTAACCGCACGCAGTCCGGCAATGGTTCCGATGACGACGTCGCCCGCCCTGCGATGCAGTCCGGGAATGGCAACGTCGGGCGGTGCGGCATAGGCCGCCACGTCTACGCCGTTGCGGATCAGCGCCGGCCTCTTGCCCCACTCGGCCCGTGCAATCCGCGCCAGCAATTCCGAAGGCACAACCAGCGCCTGTGCTGTCGGCAAAGCCAGGCGGCGGAACATGTTGCGCTTCCAGTTGCGCTTGACCGATTCATCTTCGTTGAAACCATCCTCGTGATGGATCAGCGACGGCAACGTCATGAAAGGCGACAGCAACCGGTGCGCCATCACCCCATCCATCGCTCCCCAATTGTAACTGAGCACCAGATCGAAACCCTGCATATAGCGGGCGAGCGCGCGGTAGCGGCTCAGACCGGGCTTACCGTGCAACGCCGGTGCCGCCGCGCCAGGGATTTCCGCAGCAATGTCCGGCGCAATCGCCGCGCGCGCGCCGAGCGCATCGGGGACCGCCGACAAAATGACGTGCGTCGCGCGTGGTCCCATCAGGTTCATCAGCCGTGTCGCACGTGCTTCCTTGCCACCGAGCGCAAAGCTGGAATGCAAATGGAGAATGCGCGTCGGCGCGTTCATGCAGCGAGCTTGGCCCGCCATGCAGCAATCGCCGCGCGGGCTTCAGGTTCGTCCAGCGTCGGCGCATGCCCCATGCCTGGCACGTTGCACAGCGCACCATCAGCGGCGTGCGTCAGCATTTTTTCAGCGGTCGCCGCCGCCAATATGTCGGACAGCGCGCCGCGCACAATCAACAACGGATGCACTGCCAACGCGCCAAAAGCGGGCCACATGTCGATCCCGGCCTCTCCGCCGGGCAAACGAAATGGTGCAGCGATCTGCTTGTCATAATCCGCCACGATCCGCCCTTCGGGGGTCAGCCGGTGCGTGCGATGGACCATGCGCAGCCAGTCGTGGATGTCGTAATCAGGAAAGACCGCCGCGTTAAGCTCGGCGGTCTGGCGCGCGGCATGGAGCCAGGTCGGCTGGCTAGCGGCGCTGCCGACATAGGACCGAATTCGCGCCAGCCCGTCGGCACCAAGTTCAGGCCCGACATCATTTAGCACCGCTCCCGCAAACCGGCCAGGCATGGTCCCCGCCAGCAGCATGGCAACCAACCCGCCGAGCGAGGTGCCGATCACCGCAAACCGCTGCCATTTGAGACTGTCGAGCAGCAAAGCAACATCCTGAACATAGGTCAGCGGGACATAGGTCATCGCATCCTTGGCATAGCCGCTGTCGCCGCGACCGCGAAAGTCAACGGCGGCGACCGGCCCATCCAACGCGAGCGCGGGTGCAAGCGCATCAAAATCGCGGGCGTTGCGCGTCAATCCGGGCAGGCAGAGGATCGGTAGCTGCCCATCTTCACCATCGGTCACGCCATAGAGCCGGCAATGCAAGCGGATTCCATCCGCCGACCACCAATAATGGTCGGTCCACACATTGCTTGTCATGCTGGCTTGCGTGGACATTGGATACCCTTTGGCGCGGCTGGACCGGCGCCGCTGCTATCGCTGCTAGGACGGGACGACGCAAGCACCTCTGCGCGGTTGCACCATGCGGCGTTCGCGGATAGGGAAAAGCAGGCAGCTGGTCGCCCTTGCGCGCTTGACCGGCACGGTTCGGCTCTGGTCGGGCGCTGAGGGATAGCGGTTATTTTATGAGCGGCGAGATAGTTTCCAACGAACCAGCCACAGGTGCCGAACTGTGGCGGGGCAGCATCAGCAATGTTGATGATGAAGTCATGGCGGCACGCGCTGCCTGGGCCGAATGGGCCGCCAAGCCGCTGACCTTCCGCGTTGAAACGCTCCGCCGCTTTGCTGACCGGGTCAAGGCCGAGGGCGACAGGCTGGCGGACCTGATCGCGCGCGAGACCGGCAAACCATTATGGGAAGCCAAGACCGAGGTTGATTCGGTCGCGAACAAGGTCGACATTTCGGCCAAGGCCTATGGCGAACGCACCCCCAACCGCCGCATCGACGGGGCGATGGGCGCGCGCAATGCGCTGCGCCACAAACCGCACGGCGTGCTTGCCGTGCTGGGCCCCTATAATTTCCCGGCGCATCTGCCCAACGGCCATATCGTGCCCGCGCTGATCGCCGGCAATGCCGTGGTGTTCAAGCCGTCGGAAAAAACGCCGGCAGTGGGGGCGATGCTGGTCGATCTCTATCGGCAGGCTGGGGTCCCCGAAGGCGTCGTGCGGCTGGCGATTGGCGGACCAGATCAGGGCAAGGCGCTGGCCGCGCACGACGGCATTGACGGCTTGCTGTTCACGGGTTCGGCGCGAACGGGCATCGCGCTCAACCGCCAGTTCGCATCGCGCCCCGACAAGATGTTGGCGCTCGAGCTGGGCGGCAACAACCCCATCGTGGTGTGGGACACCGCCGACATCACCAGCGCCGCCACTTTGGCGGTGCAGTCGGCATTTCTGAGCGCGGGTCAACGCTGCACCGCAGCGCGCCGCCTGATTATCCATGACAATATGGCCGAACCTTTTATCAAAGAGTTGAAGGCGATTACGGGACGCCTGATCGTCGATGTGCCGCACGCCACCCCGGCACCGTTCATGGGTCCGGTGATCGACAATGACGCCGCCGACAGCCTGACCGAGGCGTTTCTGATATTGATGTCGAACGGCGGCAAAGTGATTTCGCACATGGCCCGCCCGGTCAATGGCCGCCCGTTTCTGACCCCCGGCATCATCGACGTCACCGGCGTTGCCGAACGGCCCGACGCCGAACTTTTCGGGCCCTTGTTGCAAATCATCCGGGTGAACAGCTTTGAAGAAGCCATTGCCGAGGCGAACAACACCGCCTTTGGCCTGTCGGCGTCGCTGGTTGGCGGGACACCGCAACTGTATGACCAGTTTTGGGCCAATGCGCGCGCCGGGGTGATCAACTGGAACCGCCCGACCAATGGCGCGTCATCGGCGGCGCCATTCGGCGGCATCGGCCTGTCGGGCAACCACCGGCCCAGCGCCTATTATGCGGCCGATTATTGCGCCTATCCGGTAGCCAGCTCGGAAAGCGAATCGGCACGCGCGTCAATTGGCGTCGGCCTGCGCGATCCGGTTGGCGAAGGCGACCGGCCCAATCTGGTGCGCAAGGGGGCATAGCAAAATGGTGTGTCGCCCCGGCGCAGGCAGGGGTCGTTGAAGACCTTGAGCCCCGTTGCCAGAGGCCTCTGCCTGCGCAGGGGCGACGGATAAGTTCAACAGGCATAGCTGGCCTTTAGTCGCGCCAAAAAACGGTGCTTTGCGGCCATGGGCGCGATCCCCCATGGTGCGGCAATGACAGGCACTCCCCTTTCCGCCCTGCAAACGGGCAAAATCTGGCTCGTCGGTGCCGGCCCCGGCGACCCCGATTTGCTGACCGTCAAGGCCGCGCGGCTGATCGCCGCCGCTGACCTGATCGTCCACGACGGGCTGGTCGATGCCGCAATCCTTGCGCTTGCCGCGCCGGACGCTGAACTGGTATCGGTCGCCAAGCAGCGCAGCCGCCACACGCTGCCGCAAGAGCAAATCAATGCCCTGCTGGTCGATGCGGCGCGCGCGGGCCGCGATGTCGTTCGGCTGAAGGGCGGCGACCCGTTCATTTTCGGCCGTGGCGGCGAAGAGCTCGAAGCTGCGCGCGCCGCCGGTGTGCCATGCGAAATTGTCCCTGGCATCACCGCTGCAACCGGCTGCGCAGCCGCCGCAGGCCTCCCCCTCACCCACCGCGACCATGCCCACAGCGTCAGCTTTGTAGCGGGACAGTGCAAGGACCTGACCGACCAGGACTGGTCGGGCCTCGCTGGGCATGGGCGGACTTTGGTCGTCTATATGGGCATCGCCACGGCCGCCGCCATTGCCGACAAGCTGATGGCCGACGGGGTTGCGCCGGGCGTTCCGGTGGCGGTGCTCGAACGCGGTACGCGCAAGGACCAACGCGCGCTGCGCACCTTGCTCGCCGATCTGGGTGACATGGTGGCGCGCGAACGGGTGCAAAGCCCGGCGCTGATCGTGATCGGCGCCGTTGCGGCGCTCGCTGACGCTGAAGACCGGCTGCACGCCATTGCCATGCAAGCGGAGGGCATCGCATGAAAATCCTGACCGGCAATGATCTGGCCAGCGGCGCAGTCACATGGTGGACCGGCAACGGCTGGTCGCTGCATGTCGAGGATGCTGCCGATGTTGGCGAAGCAGGCGACGCGATCCTTGCCGCCGAAGAGGGCGCGCGCCGCGTCAACGCGCCCTACATTATCGCTGCCGAGGCCACACCGAACGGCCCGCGCCCCGCGCATATCAAGGACCGTGTGCGCGCGCTCGGCCCCACGGTGCGCCCCGATCTGACATTGAAACCCGCCGATCCGTCGGCTGGCGACTGGGTGATTTGATGGCCCTTACCTTCCCCGTTCGTGCTGAGGAGCCATTGAGCTTGTCGAAATGGCGTCTCGAAGCAGGGTATGCGCATGCTGCCCTTCGCGACGGGACTTCGCATACGCTCTGCCCCTCCTCAGGGCGAACGGAAGTTTTTTAGCGAGTTTGACCATGTATCAATATGACACATATGACCAAGCGATGGTCGATGCGCGCGTCGCGGAATTTCGCGATCAGGTGCGTCGCCGCATGGCGGGGGAAATTACCGAGGACCAGTTCAAGCCGCTGCGGCTGATGAACGGCCTGTATCTGCAACTCCACGCCTATATGCTGCGCGTCGCCATCCCCTATGGCACCATGGACAGCCGCCAGATGCGCATGCTCGCCCATATCGCGCGCAAATATGACCGCGACTATGGCCATTTCACCACGCGCCAGAATATCCAGTATAACTGGATCAAGCTTGAGGATGCTGGCGATATTTTGGCCGACCTCGCGTCGGTCGAAATGCACGCGATCCAGACGAGCGGCAATTGCATCCGCAACATCAGTTCGGACCAATATGCCGGGGCCGCCGCCGACGAGGTTGCCGATCCGCGCCCCTGGGCCGAGCTGCTGCGCCAATGGTCGAGCTTTCACCCCGAATTCAGCTTTTTGCCGCGCAAGTTCAAAATTGCGGTGATCGCGTCGGACGAGGATCGCGCGGCAATGCGCCTGCATGACATCGGCATCCAACTGGTTGAACGCGATGGCAAATTGGGCGCGGCTTTCTATGTTGGCGGCGGCATGGGCCGCACCCCGATGATTGCGCCGCTGATCAAGGATTATGTCCCGATCGACGATTTGCTGAGTTATGCTGAAGCCTGCCTGCGCGTTTACAACCGCTATGGACGGCGCGACAATATCTATAAGGCGCGGATCAAGATATTGATCCACGAACTCGGCGCGGATGAATATCGCCGTCAGGTCGAGGAAGAATTTGCCCATGTGAAGGCGCTGGGCATCGATCCGCCTGCGGCTGAGCTGGAGCGGATTGCCGCGTTCTTCGCTTTGCCGGAACCCATCCAAGAGCAACTTCGTCATTCCCGCGAAGGCGGGAATCCAGCTCCCAATGGTGATGTTTGGGAAGCGTTGGAGATGGACCCCCGCCTTCGCGGGGGTGACGATGCTTATGATTTCGAGCAGTGGGTTCGCCAGAATGTCAAATCACACAAGGCCCCCGGCTATGCCATCGTCAACATCAGCCTGAAGCCGATTGGCGGTATCCCGGGCGATGCGACCAGCGCGCAAATCGATGTTATGGCAGACCTCGCCGAACGCTACAGCTTCGACGAGCTGCGCGTCACCCATGCCCAGAATATCGTGCTGCCGCATGTCGCCCAGCGCGACCTGCACGCCGTATGGAGCGCATTGCGAGATGCGCAGCTCGCCGACGCCAATCTGGGCCTGATCAGCGACATCATCGCCTGCCCCGGCCTCGATTATTGCAGCCTCGCCAACGCGCGCTCGATCCCGGTCGCGCAGAAAATCG
>JACEST010000120.1 GCA_013911715.1 Sphingopyxis sp.
GTACCATCCAGTTGCCGCTGCTCGGCGATATCCCAGCAGCCAATCGCACCGTTTTGCAACTGCGCAACGATATTCGCGGCATGTTGATCGGCGGCCAATATTTTACCGAACCCGCCGTTTCAGTCACCGTGGTGAACTATGCCAGCCGCTATGTTACCGTGCTGGGCGAAGTTGCAACGCCCGGGATTGTCGCAATTGATCGTTCCTATCGTCTGTCGGAAATCATGGCGCGAGTTGGCGGTTTGCGGCCAACGGCAGCCGAAGTCATCACCCTTGCGCGCGCCACGGGCGAGACGATGAAGCTCGACATGATCGCGGTGGCGACGGGCGATCTGGCGCAGGATGTCATTGTCAATCCCGGTGACCGCATCTTTGTCGCCCAAGCGCCGCAATTCTACATTTACGGCGAGGTCAATGCTCCGGGATCGTATAAGTTGGAGCGTAACATGTCGCTGCGCATGGCATTGGCGCGCAGCGGCGGCGTGACCGCGCTGGGAACGGACCGGCGGGTCAAGGTTATCCGGGATGGCAAGGTGATCAAGAAATTTGACCTGAACGCTCCGCTTGAACCCGATGATACGATTCAGGTGGGGCAGCGGATTTTTTGACGCGGCAAGGTTGGGGCAACCCTCCGACCCTTGCTTTCGGGATTGATTGACGATGAATATTTCCCAGTTTCTACGAATCTTGTGGGTACGCAGAACGATCACGCTGGTGGCGCTGATGGCGTCTGTGCTGGCGGGTATCGCCGTCGTGATGTTGGTGCCGAAGCAATATGAAGCGACGTCGCGCGTGCTGCTGGAGATCATTCGTCCTGACCCGGTCACTGGCGAGGTTATGTCTTCGGCTTTTGCCCGGGCTTATACCTCGACCCAGGTTGAGTTGATCCAGGATTATCGGGTCGCCGGACGCACCGTCGAAAAGCTGGGTTGGGAAGGTGTGCCAATTTTGGCTGAAAATTACGATCAATCGGGGAGCGACCAGCCGTTCCGCCGCTGGTTGGCATCGCTGATCATCGAGAACACCAATGCGCGATTGATCGAGGGCAGCAACATCCTCGAAATCAGCTATACGGGCCAATCGCCCGAGGCGGCCGCGGCCGTGGCCAACGCGCTGCGCGAGGCCTATGAAGAGCAGACGATCGCTTTCAAGCGGCAGGGTGCGCGAACCAATGCGCGGTGGTTTGCCGAACAAACGACGGCTTTGAAAACACGGCTCGCCACCGCCGAGCAGCGCAAGGCCGAATTTGAAAAGGCCAATGATATCGTTTTGCAGGACGACAATCTTGACACCGACACCGCGCGTTTGGGGGCGCTTGCGCAATCGGCCGCGCCGCCGCCGCTGGTCACGTCTGCGCCGGTGGTGCAATTGTCAGGCCCGGGCCCCGCGCAGCTTCAATTGGCACAAATCGAGGCGGCGCTGGCAACAGCGAGCCGGACATTGGGCGCCAATCACCCCGATTATCTTGCGCTGAGGCAGCAGCGTGACCAAGCAGCTGCTGCGGCAGCTGAGGAACGTTCGATTGCCGCCGCCAATGCACGAAACGCAGCGGCACGGCCAACCATAACCGGTCCGTCGGTCGGTGCACAATTTAATGCCCAGCGACAAAAAGTGCTGGCGCAGCGGGGCAAGCTGGCCGAGGCGCGACAATTGCAAAGCGAAGTCAGAGTGCTGCGCGAGCAGTTGAACGAAACCCAGATCAAGGCCGCAAAGGCCGAACAGGAGGCACAGTCGGTCGATGCCGGCTTAACGCTGCTCGGCAGCGCCGCGCCGCCGGACGAAGTGTCTTTCCCCAAGCCAATTCCGGTTTTGGCCGGCGCGGTCGTGCTGGGCGTGCTGTTGGGATTGATGATGTCGCTTCTGTTCGAGTTTCTCAATCGCCGTGTGCGCGGTCCATCCGATCTGGCGATTCATGGCGTGCCGCTGATTGGCGTCATCAACGGAACGTCGAGCGGTACTCAGGCCCCGCGGCTCCAGCGCTTGCTACGGCTCGCCGGGCCCAAAGGCGCTGCCGCATGATCGACAATCCGGAATCCCTGGTTTCCGGAACGGACGGCAACCTTGTCGTCGAGGGTGACCCCCCACCGCGTTACGTGGCACCGCGACTGTTGGTCAACCGCGACAGCGTTGTGATACCGGGCACTCCAGCGGCGGAATCGGTCTCGGCGCTGCGTAACCATTTGATCAGCCAGCACCATCATCAGGGTTGCCGCACGCTAGCAATCTGCTCGCCGCATGCGGGGGCCGGGGCCACCTTTGTGGCGACCAACCTGGCGTTGGCGATGGCCGATTCGGGCGTCAACACGCTGTTGGTTGATGCCAATATGCGCGATCCGGGCATCGACCAGATATTGACGCCCGAACGGCCAGTTATCGGGTTGCGCGAATTTCTGTCCGCCGACGATGGCCGCCCGCAGCTGGGCGTGTCGCGCGCGGGGCCAAATTTGTCCGTCATCCACACCACGGCCGCCGGAGACCAGTCATCGGCGTTGCTGGCGCGGCGTGCGCTGAAATTGTTAGTGACAGAAGCGGTCCGCAGCTTTGATTTCACGATTTTCGACTGTCCCCCTGCGGCACATTATGGCGATGCGAGACGTATTGCGACTTTGCTGCGCTATGCCATGGTTGTGGTGCGCCGGGACCACAGCTTTGTGTCCGACGTGAAAACATTGATCGAAGAATTACAATCAGATGGAGTGAATGTTGTCGGCACATTCCTCAACATCCTTGACTGAAATTTCTGCCATTGTGCCGAAGGCGGCGGCGGCCGGGTCCCCCGATTTGATGGGCCTGATACGGTCCAACTGGCGGACGCTGGCTGCGTTGATGCTGGTGGTGGTGCCCACGCTTGTCCGTGTCGCCAGCGAGTCATGGTCAACCGAAGCAGGGGCGCATGGTCCCATCGTGCTGGCCACGGGTTTGTGGTTGTTGCACCACAGCATGCCGGAATTTGCCGCGCGCCGTTCACCGCCGCCACCGCTGTGGATGATTATATTGCTGATGACGCCCATGGTCATTGCGTATATATTGGGCCGGGCACTCGATCTTTTGGTGTTCGAGGCGGCGGCGGCGTTGGCAATGGCCTATCTGCTCGCGGCGATGCATGGCGGGTTCAGGATGTTCTGGACGCGCCCTTTTCCGTTCATTTATCTTGCGTTGCTGGTTCCCGTGCCGGGTTGGCTTCTCGACAGCCTGACGATCGGGCTGCAGCACATGATTTCGTCTTCGGCGACATATATATTGGCGGCGCTGGACTATCCGGTGCAGCAGCAGGGCATCGTCATTTTGGTGGCGCAATATCAGCTGCTGGTTGAAGACGCCTGCTCGGGCATGAATTCACTGCTGGGTTTGATCGCGATCAGCCTGTTTTATATCTATCTGTTGCACCGGGCGGATTGGCGCCACGCCCTGATGCTGGTTGCGGCGATTTTGCCCATCGCCATTTTCGTCAATTTGATCCGGGTTTTGGTATTGATTCTGATCACTTACTATTTCGGTGATGCCGTGGCGCAGGGTTTTATCCATAATTTTGCGGGCATCCTGCTGTTTGCATTTTCGCTGGCGTTGATGACGCTCGTTGATGTTGCGATCCGGCGCTTGCCCAGCCATAATGTGGCGAGGGCGGCATCATGAACCGGCGTGAGGTGATTTTCGCTGCGGGCTGTGCCGTCGCCGCCGGCGGGGCATTATGGCTGCGTCCCGACAATTATGTCCGGCTGATGCCCAACAAAAAGCTGGTGGATGCTATACCCGAACGTTTTGGGGCGTGGGACATCGATCGCGGTTTGGGCGTGGTTATGCCGCCGAGCGAAGGAACGCTGGCCGACCGCCTGTATGACGAAATTATGGCGCGTGCTTATTTCCAGCCGGCGGACCTTGAACAATCACCGGTGATGTGTTTGATGACTTACGGCGCACGACAAAGCGATGCCCTGCAATTGCACCGGCCCGAGGTTTGTTATCCCGCCGTCGGATTTCAGATCATTGACTATCGCAAGCTGATGTTGTCGATCGGCAATGGTGCCGTTTTGCCAGCCGTGGAAATTTCAACTCAATTTGCTGAGCGGCGTGAAGACGTTCTTTACTGGACGCGGGTTGGCGAGGATTTGCCCCAGAATTCTGCTGATCAGCGCCGCATGCGGTTGCGCGCTTCACTGTCCGGAGATATTGGCGACGGCGTGTTGGTGCGCATGTCGGCATTACGCGCTGACCCCCGGCAAAGCCAACACCCGCAGCTGCGCCGTTTTGCTGCTGAGTTGCTGGCTGCGCTCGACCCGGCCATATTGCGCGGACTTGTCGGTACGCGACTGGCCAGTGCACTGCGCGGCTAAGGCGCTCGCGCTCATCGCGGTCTATCTCCCGTCAATCCCGGTCTAATGTCTGATCGCGCGCGAAAAACGCCGTGGCGGGGTGCTCTGCTGCCGCGTCGCTCCAAACCACTGCACGGCCAAAGAGTATTGCGGCTTGAGTGCTGATCGCCGCGCGATCATTGGGCGTGTCGGCAACGATCCGGCCAGCGTCCATCCATAATATGCGGCCAGCAAATTGGCTGACGAGGGTCAGATCGTGAAGCGCGACCAGTATCGTCCGGCCAGATGCTGCAAGAACAGCGAGCTGTTCCAGGAGTTGATATTGCCGCCCGATGTCGAGGGCGGCTACGGGTTCGTCGAGCAAGAGGATCGGGCTGTCGGTCAGGAGCACGCGCGCGAGCGCAGCCAATGCCTGTTCGCCGCCTGACAGCCGGTCGATGGGGCGGTCAGCAAGTTCGGCGATGCCGCAAGCGGCGAGCATTTCGTCAACAGCGCGGGCGATTTCAGCAGGTGGCCGCGCGGTTCCAAAGGCATATTGTCCCAAAGCCACCATGTCGCGCACCGGCATCGACCATCCCGCGACGTGGGACTGCGGAAGAAAGCCAACGGTCCGTGCCCGAAGCGACGGCGGGAGGGCAGCGATGGTCTGTCCGCCATAGATCGCCTGTCCGCGCGCAGCGACGAGCGCGGCGATGGCGCGCAGCAGGGTGGACTTGCCGGCGCCGTTGGGCCCAACCAGCGCCACAATCTGACCGGGTCGGATGGACGTACTGAACGGGTGAAGGCGGGTTTTGCCGCCCACGGACACCTCCAACCGCTCGAGGATGAGGTCAGTCATGGGCCTGCGTCCCCCTTTGCCACGCAATCAGCATGAACAAGGGTGCGCCGGCCAGCGCCGCAACGACGCCCAGCCGAAGCTCGGTTCCCGTCGGCAATAGCCGGATCAGCATGTCGGCGGCCAGCAATATGGCTGCGCCTGCCAGACCGGCCGGCAAGAGCGTTTTGCCCGGATCGTGCCGCACCCAGGGGCGCACCAGATGCGGTGCGACAATGCCAACAAACCCCACCGCTCCCGCCAATGCGACCGAAGCGCCAATCGCGAGGCCGGTGCCGCCAATGACGAGCAGACGCGTTCGCCGGTAATCAAGGCCGTGCGCCGCAGCGGCCAAGTCGCCAATCGAGAGCAAGGTTAGCGGCCGCCGCGCGAGCAGCATCAACATGGTTCCGACTGCCACGGGCGGTGCGGCGTAGGCAAGATCAACTGGCGAGCGGTTGGCGACCGATCCCAGGGTCCAGTTGACCAGATCAGACAGCGAAAAGGGATTGGGCGCGAAGTTAAGGAGCAGCGCCATCAGCGCCCCCGCAAAACTTGATAGCCCGACACCGACCAGCACCAATGCCGCGATCCCGCTGAGACGGTGCGCAAAGGCCGCAAGGATCGCAGTGGCGGCGAGCGCGCCCGCAATCGCGCCGCTGGCGACGCCGAGCGGGGCTGCTGCGGCGATGCCGAAGTAGAGCATCAGCGTCGCGCCGAGGGTGGCGCACGCCGACACGCCAAGCACGCCGGGTTCGGCCAGCGGATTGCGCGTCAGACCTTGCAGCGCTGCACCCGACAATCCCAGCGCAAAGCCGACCAGCAGCGCCGCGAGCGTGCGCGGCAGGCGCAGTTCGCCAACGATGATGGCGGCGGCGGGATCGCCGCGGTTCAGTGCGCCGATCAGCGTTGCCGGATCGAGGCCGGCTGGGCCGGTCGCGAGGCTAGCGATGGCGAGCAGCACGACCAGCGCCGCAAGGATGAAAGGC
>JACEST010000121.1 GCA_013911715.1 Sphingopyxis sp.
CTCTTGTAGCGGGACAATAGCTTACCCGCCACTGAACGAAGGGCGCACCCGCCATTATTCTTGTTGCAGCGTCGGCAGCTGCCTAAAGTGGCGCGATGAACAGCGTTACTATCGCCGTCACCCAGATGACCAGCGGCATCGACCCCGACGCCAATCTGGAACAGATTGCATCGGCCGCCGCAACGGCGCGCGAAGCTGGCGCGGCGATGCTATTTCTGCCCGAAATGGCTCTCTTGCTGGACCGCGACCGCACGCGGTCGGCGGCGCATATGACCATTGAGGCCGCCTCGCCCTGGCCCGCGCGTCTGGCGGCCATTGCAGCGGACCATGGTCTTTGGCTGCACAGCGGTTCGGCACCGTTCCTCGCCGACGATGGCGGCTGCCGCGTCAACCGCAGCCTGCTCTATTCGCCCGATGGCGGGCTCGTCGCACGCTATGACAAAATCCATATGTTCGATGTCGATCTGCCCGGCGGTGAAAGCTGGCGCGAATCGGCGAGCTATGCCGGGGGCGACCGGCTGGCGCTGGCCGACACGCCCGCCGGCCGCCTGGGCCTGACCATTTGTTTTGATTTGCGCTTTCCCGAACTTTTTGCGGCGCTGGTCGGTGCGGGGGCGACGATGATCGCGGTTCCAGCGGCGTTCACCGTGCCGACCGGCACCGCGCACTGGCACGTCCTGCTCCGCGCGCGCGCCATCGAGACCGGCTGCTATATTATCGCTGCGGCGCAAGGCGGCAGCCACGCCGACGGCCGCACCACCTATGGCCACAGCTTGATCGTCGATCCGTGGGGGAAAATCCTGGCCGAGGGCCCGCCGGGTTCGACCGGCGCATCGACGCCGGTGGCGCTGACGGCAAAAATCGATCCGGCGACCGTGGCCGAAGCGCGCGCGGCCATTCCGCTGACGCGCTCGCGTGCGGTGCGGAATATTCGTCTTTAGCAGCAATTAGACGTAGCGCACCCGCGCTGCGCAGCGAAAACGCCAAAAGGGGCCACTGCGCAAGACAGTGGCCCCTTTGTATAGCATTGAAACGATCAGCTGATTACGGGCTGGTCGGTTCGTCGTCGCTGCCGTCGGCGATTGCGATGATGCCGCCGATGGCAGCAGCAACGCCGAGCAGGATCAGAATCCACGAAGTGCCTGCGATGTCGCTTTCGCCTTCAACGGCCGAAACGGCGCGCAGGTCGGCAAGCGGAGCAGCCGAAGCGGCAACCGGTGCAATGACCATCGACGTTGCGGCGATTGCAACAGCCGCCTTGTTAAGAATATTCACTATCGTCTCCATCCACTGGACTGCCAACTACTCAACCACTTACGAGTAGGAGATTCTCTCGCCCGGTCAAACAGTCATCCGCCCATTAGCTACTGGCGGGGTGCAATGCAACATCCTTTTTGCCCCATATTATGAAGCCGGTAACCTTCGGCGGCGGCCCGACACGATAATCCGCCGAGTTGAGCGCCGAATGCGGTGAAATTTTTATCCGCGGCGGACCAAATCGATGCGCTCTGCGGTCACCGGATAGCCCAGATCATCGGGAATACACAGCATCGCCCCATCGTCGCGCTCTTCGATCCACGGGGTAATCCGGCGCAGCGGAAATTGCTGCGCATGGTCAGCAAAACTGCGCAGTGAAGCATGGCCAGCCAGCCGTTCCAGGTTGCGCCGCGTCGGGAAAATGATGCTGATGTCGCCGCGATTCGCAGCGTCGAGCGCGCCGCGCGCCGAATCCCAGAAAATATGGCTGTGCTCGGCGGCGCTGACGCTCAGCCGATGATCATGGTCGGGCGCGTTCGCGGCAAAGAAGATGGTGTCGAACGTGCGCGATTCCTTGAAATTGGGGCACCAGCGCGCAAAGGGGACCAGAGTATCGAGTTCGAGTCGGTCGCCGCGCTCCGCCAAGATAGAGGACAGCGGGCGTTCGCCGAGCAATTCTGCCCGCACCGCGCCAATGGCCGCTGATTCGAGCGCCGGCCAACCCACCGCCAGCCCGGTTTCCTCAATCGTCTCGCGCAGCGCGGCAACGCGCGCCGCCGCCACAATATCGGTAACGTCGGCGCCATGCATCGCCGCGACAACATGATCATCGGGGTCGATACGCCCGCCGGGGAACACCACTGCCCCTGCGGCAAAGGCCATGGTGGTTGCGCGCTTGACCAGCAACAACTCTGCATCGCCCGCGCCGGGGCGCATGATCACCAATGTTGCCGCCGGAATTGCGCCGGGGATGAGGGGTTCATTGTTCACGCTGCTGTCCGTAACGCAACAGCAGTGCCTTGCAAGCGCTTGCAAGGCTGCGGCCCAGCGCGCATGCAGAACGCGCACCACAGCGCAGCCGCGGGGACAGCATGGGCATCATCGAGATATTGGGCATTGCCGCCAGCCTCAGCCTGCTTGCGGGATGGCGATTATATCTGACCATCCTGGCCACCGGCACAGCGATGCACTTCGGCTGGTTGCCGCTGCCCGGCCATCTGGCGGCGCTCCAGGTGCTCGCCGAACCTTGGGTGCTGGGCGTCGCCGCCATCGGCACCCTGGCGGAATTTTTCGCCGACAAGGTGATGTGGGTCGACAGCGCGTGGGATGCGATCCACAGCGTCATCCGTCCGCTCGGCGGCGCACTGCTGGCGCTGGCGCTGGTCGACGCCAGCGATCCGACATGGCAGGTCATCGCCTTTCTGCTCGGCGGCGGTGGTGCGCTGCTCAGCCACGGGGCTAAAGCCACCACGCGCGCCGTGGTCAATGTCAGCCCCGAACCTTTCAGCAATGTCGCGGTGTCGGCGGGCGAAGACATCGCCACCGGCGGCCTGCTCGCGCTCGCCATCGCCTTTCCGGCAATCGCGATTGGAATTGCCATTTTGCTGGCGCTGGCCGCGATTGCAGTTATCTGGGCACTGGGCAAGCTGCTGCGACGAATTCGCACCGCACTTACCCCCGACGCATCAACGACGCCGGTTTAGCCTGACCATTTGTGTGGAAACCGCGACGGCGATGGTGACCCCTACGGGACTCGAACCCGTGTTTTCGCCGTGAAAGGGCGACGTCCTAGACCGCTAGACGAAGGGGCCGTCGTTCGGTGAGCGGGCGCATTAGACGCGCGGTTGCGGGGGGTCAAGGGGGTCGAGCAGGATTCGTCATTGCGAGCGCAGCGAAGCAATCCAGAGCGGTGTTGCGCCGCTCTGGATTGCTTCGCTGCGCTCGCAATGACAGAATATGGTTTCCGCGTCTACTCCGCCCAGGCCGCATCCTCGACGTGCAGTTCAGCAGCAGGGCGGCTGCCCCAATCATCGCGCTTGGCGCGGCCAGCGAGCCACAGCCGCCGCCCGCGCGAGGCAAGCAGCGCCTGCCCCAGCTCGGTTTCGGCGCTGCGAAACGCCATCGCCTTGAACCGCGCTCCGTCATCGCCGCTCGCAATGGCGCGGACATGGTCGGTGCCGACCACCGACACGTCGACAATCCGCACCGGCCCCGTCGCCACTCGGGGTGCGGGCCAGCCCGCTCCGAACGGGCCAGCGGCTTCGATGGCGTCGCACCACAGCGGAGCAATCCCGCGCGGCGCGAGCACCGCGTCGATCGACAACATGCGGTCCGACGATGCCCGCGCCACCGCTTCGGCCAGCCTTTCGTTCAGAAATTCGCCCAATGCGTCGATCTTGCCCGCGTCGATGGTCAGCCCCGCCGCCATCGCATGCCCGCCGCCCGCGATCAGCAGTCCATGGTCCTTGGCCGCCAATACCGCTGCGCCCAGATCGACACCGCTGATCGACCGGCCCGACCCCTTGCCAATGCCATCGTCGCCGACCGCAATCACAATCGCTGGCCGCCCCATGCGTTCCTTCAGCCGCGCCGCGACGATGCCGATAACGCCAGGGTGCCAGCCTTCGCCGGCAACAATCGACACGGCGGCATTGGCGGTGGCGCTGCCCTTAGCCAGCGCCTCATCCAGCACCCCCGCCTCGATCCCGCGCCGTTCTTCGTTCAGCCGCGACAGTTCGGCGGCAATGGCGGCGGCCTCGCCCGCGTCTTCGGTGGTCAATAGCCGCACGCCAAGGTCCGATTTGCCGACGCGTCCGCCCGCATTGATGCGCGGCCCCAGCGCAAAGCCAAGGTCGCTCGCCTGCGGGCTGCGCGTCAGGCGCGAGGCGTCCATCAAGGCGCTAAGCCCGACATTGCCGCGCCGTGCCATCACCTTCAGCCCCTGCGTCACCAGCGCGCGGTTGAACCCGGTCAGCTTGGCCACATCGGCAACCGTGCCAAGCGCGACGATGTCGAGCAATTGCCTGAGATCAGGCTCCTCGCGCCCTGCGAAAAAGCCACGCGTGCGCAAGGTCCGCAGCAGCGCCGCGCCCAGCAGGAATGCCACCCCTACCGCCGCAAGATTGCCGTGCGCCGCCGCTTGCGGTGACTCGTCCAGCCGGTTGGGATTGACGATAGCAAAGCCGTCGGGAAGCGAGGTCGCGCATTGGTGATGGTCGACGACAATCACCTCGATCCCTGCCGCGCGCGCCTCGGCAATCGCTTCAAACGCCTGCGCGCCGCAATCGACCGTGACGATCAGCCGCGATCCCGCCTCCCCCAGCCTGACCAGCGCCGCGCCTGACGGGCCATAGCCCTCCATCAAACGGTCGGGGATATAGGCGCCGGGATTCAGCCCCAATTGCCGCAGCAAGCGCACCAGCAGCGCCGCCGACGTCGCTCCGTCGACATCATAATCGCCAAAGATGGTCAGCACCTCGCCGCCCTCGACCGCATCGGCCAGCCGCGTCGCGGCGCGTTCCATATCCTGAAAAATCGCCGGGTCGGGCATGAAGCCGCGCAGGCTGGGCGCGCGGTGCCGCTCGAGATCGTCAAATTCCACCCCGCGCGCGAGCAGCAACTGTGTCACCAGATCCTGCGGGGTCAGCCCGTCGGCGGCGGTGTCGGCGCTCGCCCGCCGCCAGCGCCACCCCTGCCCGCTGATCGAATTCGTAATCCCCAGCGCGATTTCGCCGCTCATGCCCGCCGCCCCCGCGCGGCGAGGATGCGCGCGCGCAGGTCGGCGGCAGCCGCCACCGGCACGGCATCGATGCTGTGCGACGCCAGCGCGCTTTCACCAGGCACGCCCAGATCGACGCGCACGCAGCCAAAGCGCCGCAGCACCGGTCCATCGCTCAGGTCCGCGCTCTGCACATTGGCTAAGGGCAAAATGGTCAGCCGCGGCGACCACCAACCGCGCCAGATATAGAGTATCGCGCCATCATCGGCCCAGCGGTGGCGCGTCGCCGACAGCAGCGCGCCGCCAGCCAGCAGCGCCGCCACCGCCAGCGGTACGGCGCCTTGCCATTGTCCAAATGCCATCGCGCCAACGCCGCCGACACAAAGCAGCGCCGCGACCACCATCATCCCCAGGGCCTGCGCGAGCACCGGCACCGCGATCGGCACCAGTACCTCCCCGGGCCGCGCCAGCCGCACCGGTGCCAGCACCCTGTCGATATCGTCGAGCTGCCCAAACGGCACCAGCTGATGGTCCTTTTCCTTGTCGCCATCGCTGGCGAGGCTTTGCAGGCGCAGCTCGTGCCAGCCCCAGTGTCGCCGGATCAGCCCGGTCGCCACCACCGCCGCCTGAACGCGAGCCAACGGGATGGCGACATCGGTGCGCGTCGTCAGCCCGCGCACGCGGCGAAACGCGCGCGGGCCCAGCGTCAGCAGGAAATTCCAGTTGACCAGCACCGTGCGCACCACGCCGGTCGCGAACCCGACAAACAGCAGCGCGATGACCGCCGCGACCCCCGCGACCCATTGGTGCGTCGCCACCCAATTGCCGACCCCGCTATTCTCGGCCAGATTTATCCAGAAGCGCACGCTGAAAATATCGATGGGCAGCAAATCGTCAAACCACTGCGCCGCCACGCCGACCACCGCCAGCGCCGCGAGCGAGAAGTTGAACAGCCCCGCCAGCACCAGCCGCTGCGGCGACATGCGGAACAGTTCTACATCGTCGTCCGGCGCTGCCTGCGCTGCGCCATCGCCCACCATCGCCGCGCCGCTGCGCCAGCTGCGGATCGCGCGGCGCAGCGCTTCGGCTTCCTCCAGCGCCAGCGCATTCAGATCGCCCTGCCCC
>JACEST010000122.1 GCA_013911715.1 Sphingopyxis sp.
CGGGCTGGGCTGGGCTGGCAATCACCGGAGCAGGCGTTGATGTCGACCGGCGCGGCTGTGGCGTCACAATCGGCGCGATGCCGCCATTGTCGGGGCCTTGCGCGGGCTGGGGGGCGGGCCGTTCGGCAGGCCGCGTCGGTGCGGGTGGCAGGAAACCATCGGGCGGCCCTTGCGCTTCCTGCGCGGCAACCGGCGGGGCAGTCAACAGCACCGCTGCCATCACAGCAGCGCGCGTCCATCGGTGGCTGTCCATCGTTGCTGCTATCGCCCTCACGGCGGGTCTCTTTCCCTATGCGGCCTGAATTGGGGCTGACTTATGTCGGCTGCTGGAACGCCAAACAACGGGCATGACATGAACCGTGCGGCGCATTAGACGAAGGCGATGACCGATACCAGCCACGAAAGCCTGCGCCCGCTCCACTTGGGCCACACCTCCGCCCTGCCCGCTGATCCGGCCGGGGCGGTGCTTGACTATGTCCCGAATCCGCGTGGCGGCGAGCTCTACCTCGTCCGCTTCGCGGTGCCCGAATTCACCTCGCTCTGCCCCGTCACCGGCCAGCCCGATTTCGCGCATCTGGTGATCGATTATGCGCCGGGTGCGACCATCGTCGAATCCAAATCGCTAAAGTTGTTCCTTGGCAGCTTTCGTAATCATGCGGGATTCCATGAGGACTGCACCGTCGGCATCGGCCGCCGTCTGTTCGACGAAATGCAGCCCAAATGGCTGCGCATCGGCGGCTATTGGTATCCGCGCGGCGGTATTCCGATCGATGTGTTCTGGCAGTCGGGTCCGCCGCCGGCCGGACTATGGCTGCCCGATCAGGGCGTCGCCGGCTATCGCGGGCGGGGGTAGGGCCGGACAGGAACCGCCGTCACCCTGAACTTGTTTCAGGGTCCATGGTGCCATAGCGAAACCCTGCGCCATGGATGCTGAAACAAATTCAGCATGGCGGAATAGCCTACCCCCGATCCCGCTTACCGAGCAATTTCAGCCGCAGCGCGTTAAGCTTGATAAACCCCGCCGCATCCTTCTGGTCATAGGCACCCGCATCATCTTCGAACGTCACATGCCGCTCGCTATACAGGCTGTGCGGTGATTTGCGCCCGACGACGCTTGCCATGCCTTTGTACAGTTTCAACCGCACCGTGCCGCTGACCTTGGACTGGCTATGGTCGATGGCGGCCTGCAACATCTCGCGCTCGGGAGCGAACCAGAAGCCGTTATAGATGAGCTCGGCATATTTGGGCATCAGTTCGTCTTTGAGGTGCGCCGCCCCGCGATCCAGCGTGATGCTCTCAATCCCGCGATGCGCCCGTGCATAAATCTCGCCGCCCGGCGTTTCATACATGCCGCGCGACTTCATGCCGACAAAGCGGTTCTCGACCAGATCGAGCCGTCCGATGCCATGTTTGCGTCCCAAATCGTTGAGCGCCGTCAGCAAAGACGCAGGCGACATCGCCGAACCATTGAGCGCGACCCCATCTCCGCGCTCGAAATCGATGGTGATATATTCGGGCGTATCAGGCGCATCCTCGGGATTGACCGTGCGCGAATAGACATAGTCGGGGGTTTCGTCCCACGGATTTTCGAGCACTTTGCCCTCGGACGAGGTGTGGAGCAGATTGGCATCGGTCGAAAAGGGGCTGTCGCCGCGCTTGTCCTTTGGCACCGGGATCTGATGCGCCTCGGCCCAGGCGATCAGCGCGGTGCGGCTGGTCAAATCCCATTCGCGCCACGGTGCGATGACCTTGATGTCGGGATCGAGCGCATAGGCTGATAGTTCGAACCGCACCTGGTCATTGCCCTTGCCGGTCGCGCCATGCGCCACCGCGTCGGCACCAACCTGATGCGCGATTTCGACCAGCCGCTTGGAAATCAGCGGGCGCGCAATGCTGGTCCCCAGCAGATAATCGCCCTCGTACCGTGCATTGGCGCGCATCATCGGGAATACGAAATCGCGGACAAATTCTTCGCGCAGATCGTCGATGAAGATATGCTCGTCGGGCACGCCCATCAGCTTGGCCTTGGCGCGCGCGGGTTCCAGCTCCTCGCCCTGCCCCAGATCGGCGGTAAAAGTCACCACCTCGCAGTTATAGGTCACTTGCAACCATTTCAGGATCACGCTGGTATCGAGCCCGCCCGAATAAGCGAGCACCACGCGTTTGACGGAATCGGACATGGGCAGAAATCTCCGGCTGGGGCTGCGCGGGCGCGCCTACCAGCCATGCCCGCAGCCGACAAGGGCTGCGGTGTCCGGCTCGCTCACCCCACGTGCGCGACCGCAGGATTGCTAGCGCGCCATCGGCGGAGCCGCTTGGCAGCATAGAGAGCCTCGTCGGCGCGTTTGAGTAGCGCGGCGACGCTCTCATCTCTGCCACATCCGCGCGCATGGCCGATGCTCGCCCCCACAGGCAACTGGACGGCGCCAACCCCGGCGGGCACGCACAGGGCCGCCAGCAGGCCCGTTGCTACCGCATCGAGTTGCTCGTCGCTGGCGACCTCGGTCAGGATAACGATAAATTCGTCGCCCCCCAGCCGTCCGACCAGGCCGGGCCCGTCAAAATGCTGGACCAGCCGCTGCGCCACCGTGGCCAACAGCGCATCGCCCATGTCGTGCCCATGTTCGTCGTTAACTTGTTTGAACCCGTCGAGATCGATCAGCGCGACCGCGAGGCCGCCGTTTCCGGCGTGCAGCCCCAAAAACTCATCCACTGCCCGCCGATTGGCAAGGCCGGTCAGCGGGTCGCTGTTCGCCATGTTGCGGATATGATGGTGAAGGGACAGATTATCGATCAGCTGGCGATACTGCGCCGAGACAAAACGCATCATCAACAGCCCGACGCTGATGATCGACGCGCCGAGCATTTTTGCTTCGAAATCCCCGGCGATTATCAAAATAATGGCGGTCGGTCCGATCCCCAGCGCAATCGCCGCCAGCGCGACGCGGTGCAGCCGGTACAGGCAATGGGCGATCGAAATCGCGCCAAAACCCAGCGACATCGGGATCAACAGGCTGCGGTCAAACAGTTCGGTCACATAGCTCGCCGCGGCAACAATCCCCAGCGCACCGAGCATCGCGATCGCCGCAATTGTCGAAACGCGCACCACGCGTCGCTGCTGCGCCGGGGTCACGGCCCGCGCAAACTGGCGCTTGAGATAGCGCAAGCGGACCATAGCGTAGACAATCAAACCACCCATCCAGCCATAGTTGACCAACGGCAGGCCGTTCCAGGCGCACACCGCGATCAATATTACCGTGTTGAGCGCCGCCACCGCGAGCAGCACCGGCACCTGGGCAATCAGACTGTCCAGCTGAGCATGGCGCAGGTCGTCGGCGATTTCCGGCGGCACTGGGTCAGTGATCCATTGGCCCAGCCAATCACGGCGCTGAACCATCCGTTTCGTCATCCAACTGCCTTTCCCGCTGACACTGCACCAATGCGGCGGCGCAGTGCAATCAGCCATAATGCGTCATGGTAAATCAGTAGTTTACGCAAACTGGCGGCGCAATGCTCGACAGACGGATCACAGTGTGGAATCGTCCGCGCAGGGGAGTGATACGATGGCAAAGGCAGAACCGAAAACCAAACCGACCGACGCCGATCCGGCGGACTATATCGCTGCCCTCGACCATCCGGTTCGCCGGGCCGATGGCGAAGCGCTGCTGGCTTTGTACCGCGAAGTGTCGGGCATGCCGCCGGTAATGTGGGGGCCATCGATCATCGGTTACGGCACTTACCGTTATGAGACCAAGAGCTGCGCCGGGGACTGGCCACGCGCCGGGTTCAGCCCGCGCAAGGCGAATCTGTCGATTTATCTGATGGGCGGATATTGCAACCCCGAAACACAGCAGCAGGTCGATGCACTGCGCGCGCAGCTCGGCAAACATAAGGTTGGGGCAAGCTGCCTTTACATCAACAAATTGTCCGACGTCGATTTGGCTGTGCTCAAGGAGCTGATTGCCTTCGACCTGTCATGGATGGACCGCAAATATCCCCGATAACCATTTGAAAGGCATCAAGATGAGCGATTTTGCTGGCAAATCCGTCATGGTTCTGGGGGGAAGCCGCGGCATCGGCGCCGCCATCGTCCGCCACTTTGCCGGTGCGGGGGCAAAGGTCATCTTCACCTACGCCGGGTCCGCCGACGCCGCCGCCTCACTCGCCAGCGAAACCGGCGCAACCGCGACCAAGGCCGACAGCGCCTCGCGCGGCGAAGTGGTCGCCGCCGTCGCCGCCGCCGGTGCGCTAGACATCCTGATCATCAACGCCGGGGTCGCGATGATGGGCGACCCGACTGAGCTTGACCCTGACGCCGTCGACCGGCTGATCGATATCAACGTCCGTGCGCCCTATTTCGCCGCCGTCGAAGCCGGGCGCAAAATGAACGACAATGGCCGCATCATCATCATCGGCTCGGTCAACGGCGACCGCGCCGGCTGGCCCGGGGTGACCGCCTATGCGATGTCCAAATCGGCGATGCAGGGACTGGCACGCGGCCTCGCGCGCGATTTCGGCCATCGCGGCATCACCGCCAACACGGTCCAGCCCGGCCCGGTCGATACCGACATGAACCCCGCCGAAGGCCCGCTCGCGTCGATGATGCACGCCGTCATGGCGATCAAACGTCACGCCCATGCTGACGAAGTGGCCGATCTGGTGCTGTTCCTGAGCAGCGCCAAGGCGGCGATGATCACCGGGACAACGCACACCATCGACGGCGGTTTCGGGGCTTAGCCGCCGCTAAATCCCCGCATACCATTCATAATCGATGCGGTCTTCCCAATAGCCGCCCTTGCCATCGCCGATGCCGCGCAGGCTCGCGACCGCCTCGATGCTTTCGATGAATTTCGCCTGTTTATAGCCCAGCTGGCGCTCGATGCGCAGGCGCAGCGGCGCGCCGTTGCCGACTGGCAGCGCTTGCTGGTTGAGCCGCCACGCAAGAATCGTCTGCGGATGCAGCGCGTCTGTCAGGTCAATGCTTTCATAATAGGGCACGCCGCCGATTTTGTCGGCACAGCGGAACACCAGATATTTGGCGCTGTCCTTCAGTTGCGCCGCCGCCAGGATCGCCGACAATTTGGCCCCCTGCCATTCGCCAATCGCACTCCACCCTTCGACACAGTCGTGGCGGGTAATCTGGGTGCGCTGCGGCAGCGCACGAATATCGGCCATGGACAGCGCGAGCGGCGTGTTGACCAGCCCGCCAACGCGCACGCGCCAATCGCGAAAGCCCGTCGCGACATGCGCGGCATAGCTTGGCCCGTCACCCATGCGCGACCCATTGGCACGGAACACCGGTGACAGATCGGCGCGCGTATATTCGGGTGCAAGCGCATCGCGCGCGGTCAGCGCGCGCTGGCTGTGCTGGTGCATGACTTCGCCCATCGACAAAATCTTGCGGAACTGGGGGTTCGCATTGAGCGCATCGCAGCCCGACAGCAGCGGCAGCGCCGCCAAGCCCCCGATCAGCGACCGGCGATTGACGATCAACTGGCTCATGCCGCGTCTCCCTTTGGCGCCTTGGGCTGCGGCAGGGTAAACCAGCCGGTCAGCATCGATCGCACCTCGTTGATCGGCCCGGCAAGCAGCACCATCGCCATATGCACGAAGAAAAAGCCGATGAGCGCGAGCATCGTGATGAAGTGGATCGAGCGCGCCGATTGCCGCCCGCCGAGCAGGTCCAATATCCACGGCGCGGTGGCGTTGAACCCCGGCGACATGGCGAGGCCGGTCAGGATCATCAGCGGCAGCATGACAAAAATGACGCTGATATAGGCAAATTTCTGCAGCACATTATAGCGCGCCGCGGCTTCGCCGGTCGGAAAGCGCAGCAGCGCATGTTCCTTGATGTCGTGCAAAATATGGCGCGGAGACCATTCGGATCGGGTGACATGCAAATCGCGGCTGATATGCCGCGAAACCAGCGACCACAGCATATAGAGCGTCATGCTGATCGCGAGCACCCAGGCGAAGAGCAGATGCCAGCGCCGCCCGTCGGCCAGGCTATAGCCCGATGGGATCGTCGCCCAATAAGGAAAGGCCCAGCGTTTGGTTTCGCCCTCGGCGTTGGTCCAATGGCCGAGCACCCC
>JACEST010000123.1 GCA_013911715.1 Sphingopyxis sp.
CTTCTTGCGCAGCGTCTTGAGCCATTCGCGCAGTTGTGCGGCAAAGGCTGGGCTGTCGAGGACGAGCCAGCCCTCGTCGATGATGATCATGGTCGGAGAGCCGTCGAGCCGGCCTTCGATGCGGTGGAACAGGTAGGACAGCACGGCAGGGGCTGCGGCCGAGCCCGTCAGTCCTTCGGTTTCGAAGGCCTGAAAGCTGGCTTCCCCCAAATGCTCGACCTCGGCATCAAGCAGCCGCCCGAACGGCCCGCCAATGCAATAGGGTGCCAGCGCCTGCTTCAATGCCTGTGACTGCAGGAGCACGGCCAGCCCGGTCAGCGTGCGCTCGGCCATCGGTGCGGTGGCGAGCGAGGTTAGCGCCGACCAGAGATGCTCCTTGGTGGCGGGATCAACCGTCACGCCTTCAGCAGTGAGGATCGCCTGGAGCCACTCGGCTGCCCAGTTGCGCTCCGCCGGTTCGTCGATCCGGGCCAGCGGTTGCAACAACACCGTGCCAGCGCTGTCTTCGGATGAGCCTGAACCGGTCAGCGAATTGCCGAGGTCCTGCCAGTCCCCACCGCATGCGAGCGCCGCTGCCCGGATTGATCCGCCGAAATCGAAAGCAAAGACCTGCGCGCGATCATACCGCTGAAACTGCAGTGCCATCAGTGCCAGCAGCACCGACTTGCCTGCCCCGGTCGGGCCGACGATCAGCGTGTGCCCGACATCGCCAACATGGAGCGAAAACCGGAACGGGGTCGAGCCTTCGGTCCGCGCATAGAATAATGGGGCGGCATTGAAGTGTTCGTCCCGTTCCGGCCCCGCCCACACGGCGGACAGGGGGATCATGTGGGCAAGATTGAGCGTGGAAATCGGCGGTGTCCGGACATTGGCGTAGACATGGCCGGGGAACGATCCGAGCCAGGCTTCGACCGCGTTCATGCCCTCGACGATCACGGTGAAGTCGCGGCCCTGGATGACCTTTTCGACCAGACGCAGCTTTTCGGCTGCCAGCGCCGGATCCTCGTCCCATACGGTAACGGTGGCTGTGACATAGGCCTGGCCGACAAAATCCGATCCGAGCTCCTGCAGCGCGGCATCGGCATCGGCGGCCTTGTTCGAGGCGTCGCTGTCGAGCAGCGTCGATGCCTCGTTGGTCATCACCTCCTTGAGGATCGCAGCCACCGACTTGCGCTTGGCGAACCATTGCCGCCGGATCTTGGCGGTCAGCTTGGTGGCATCGGTCTTGTCGAGCATCACCGCGCGGGTCGACCAGCGATAGGCAAAGGCGAGCCGGTTGAGCTCGTCAAGCAGCCCAGGGAAGGTTGCGCTTGGGAAACCCACGACGGTCAGCGTGCGCAGATGCGCGCGACCGAGTCGGGGTTCGAGACCGCCGATGAGCGGTTCGTCGGCGAGCAGGGCGTCGAGGTGCATCGGCACTTCGGGCACCCGCACCCCGTGGGCTCGCGTCGAGATGCAGCTGTGGAGGTAGGTCAGGGTTTCGCAATCATCGAGCCAGGCGACCTCGGGCACGAAACCCTCGATCAGCCGCAGCAGCCGGTCGGTGCGGTCGATGAAAAGATCGAGCAGTTCCTTGGGGTTGATGCCCTTTTCGGCCTTGCCCTCGTAAAGCCAGCTCTCGGCACGCGCGGCGTCTTCGGCGGGCGGCATCCACAAGAGTGTCAGGAAATAGCGGCTCTCGAAATGCGCACCCTCCTCGGCAAACTGCGCCGCGCGTTCCTGTTCGACCAGCGCTGAGGCCGGATCGGGGAACTCGCTGCCGGGATAGTCCTGCGCAGGACGCCGCACCGCCTCGACGAAAATCGCCCAGCCCGAACCAAGCCGCCGCAACGCGCTGTTGAGGCGAGCGGTGGTCGCGATCAGTTCGGCGGGCGTGGCACTATCTAGATCGGGTCCGCGGAAGCTAGCCGAGCGCTGGAAGCTGCCGTCCTTGTTGAGCACGACGCCGGGTGCGACCAGCGCGGCCCAGGGCAGGAAGTCGGCAAGCCGGTCGGCCTTGTTCCGATATTCGCGAAGCGAGAGCATGAGCCTCAGACCCTCAGGAAAGTGGGGAAGCGCAGATGCCGCCGCGCGACATCGACGAACTGCGGATCGCGGCGAGCGGCCCAGACCGAGACCATGTGGCCAAGCGCGAAGATCACCACCCCGGCGATCCACAGTCGCAGGCCCAGCCCGATCGCGGCGGCCAGCGTGGCATTGGCGATCGCCAGCCCGCGGGGCGCGCCGCCGAGCAGGATATGCTCGGTGAGCGCGCGGTGGACCGGCACGACGTATCCCGGCACGGCCTCGGGCGGGACGGCATCCATCAGATCAGCGCTCCGCCGCCGAACGAGAAGAACGACAGGAAGAAGGACGAAGCGGCAAAGGCGATCGACAGGCCAAAGACGATCTGGATCATCCGCCGTGCGCCGCCCGATGTGTCGCCGAAGGCCAGCGCGAGGCCGGTGGCGATGATGATCATGACCGCGACGATCTTGGCAACCGGTCCCTGGATCGATTCCAGGATCGATTGGAGCGGCGCTTCCCACGGCATCGATGAGCCAGCGGCATGGGCGGGCGTTGCGAGCGACAGCGCGACGAACCCGCCCAAGACTGCGGTCGAAACACGGGTACGGGCGCGGGAAAGGCTCTGGATCACGGATATTCTCCTTGAGGTTCAGGGGTGATGGGAAGGATCTGGTAGTCGCCTTGGCTATCGAGCCCGGTGACCTGAGCGAGTTCGGCAAGCCGCCGCCCGGTGCCGTCGCGGACCAGTACGGCGATGACGTCGATGGTCTCGGCGATCAGCGCGCGCGGCACGGTGACCACGCTTTCCTGGATCAGCTGTTCCATGCGCCGCAGAGTGCCGAGCGCCGAACCGGCATGAATCGTGCCGACCCCGCCGGGATGGCCGGTGCCCCAGGCTTTGAGCAGGTCGAGCGCTTCCGCGCCGCGCACCTCGCCGATCGGGATGCGGTCAGGCCGCAGCCGCAAGGCGGAGCGGACCAGGTCGGAGAGTGTCGCTACCCCGTCCTTGGTTCGCAGCGAGACGAGGTTGGGCGCGGCGCATTGCAGCTCGCGCGTGTCCTCAATTAGGACCACACGATCATCGGTTTTCGCGACCTCGGCGAGCAGCGCATTGGTAAGCGTGGTCTTGCCGGTGGAAGTGCCGCCGGCGACCAAGATGTTCTTTTGGGCAGCAACAGCAGCAATCAGCGCCTCAGCCTGCCACCCGGACATGATCTCTGCCGCGACATAATCCGCAAGCGTGAACACAGCGACGGCTGGCTTGCGGATCGCGAAGCTCGGCGCGGCCACTACCGGCGGGAGCAGACCCTCGAATCGCTCTCCCGTATCGGGGAGCTCGGCCGACACGCGGGGGGAGCGGGCGTGAACCTCGGCGCCGACATGATGCGCGACCAGCCGGATGATCCGCTCACCATCGGCAGCGGACATTCCGCTCCCCGTATCGGCGATCCCGGCACCCAGCCGGTCGACCCACAGCCGCCCGTCGGGGTTGAGCATGACCTCGATGACCGAAGCGTCTTCAAGCCAGGCGGCGATCTCCGTTCCCAAGGCCGTGCGCAACATCCGCGCACCGCGCGATGTTGCCTGGGACTGGATTGGGATGACGCTCATGGAATGCCTCGTGTCGTCGAGCGCACCGACCATCGGCTGCGCTTGCGAGGCGGATCAAAGAGGCATCAAAACAGTCTATTGCAACAGGATAATCTGGTCAGCGTAACGTAGCGAAAGGGCAGAAGGAATCGGCTGGTTCCGAGACAAGATGTGTGAAAAAGCTGATCGCGAATGGGCTATGTTATCCTCCGACCAATAGCTACCCGCAGCAGTCGGCTTTTGATCCTGTAGCGTTGGCGTGCTGAATCGGCGGGCACGGAACGTCGCCGAACGAACAATAGACGCAGCAATGGCCTGCATTCGGCCGCAGGACCGTTCCACAGCCCTTGCAATCGTAGAAAAACTGGCAGGCGTCAGTCGGCATTGTGTCGCTGGACTGATGGCTGCAGCTCGGACAGGTCAGGGTTGATATGAGTTGGATCATGACACCCACCGCATCAGCGCTGGTTCAATCCAACCCCAAATCGCGGCCAAACCAACCAATGCGGTTGCCGCAAGCAGAAGGCCAACCGGACGGCGAGGTTGGGCATCCGCTGCGCAGGCGTCACCAGCCGCACACGCCATTTCCCGCTTACGCGACCACATCGCCCAAGCGACAGCCAATGCCAAGCCGCTCAGGATCAGCAGCGGCGTTTTCACGGTCGCTAGACCTGCCAGCGTGCTGGCGAACCCGGCGCCGAGCCCGATCGAGGCAAGGGCCATTGGGAGAACACAGCAGGCGGCAGCCGATGTAACCGCCCCCAGCCCAAGAGCGGTTGCCAGCGATGTGAGACCGCGTAGCGGCGCAGGCGTTCGCTCGATAGTTTGCTGCTCAAGAATTTGAGCCATTCGTTCATTCCTCGACATTAGCCAGACTGCTGCGTATGCAGTCTACAGTAACTGTAGAGTCAAGCGGTATCTATGAAGATTGGCCTCCTAGCCAAACGCACTGGAACGAAGATTCAGACCATCCGCTACTATGAGGAGATCGGTCTGTTGCCTGCTCCAGCACGCACTGAAGGCAATTACCGCATCTATGAGGCAATCCACCTTCGCCGGTTGTCGTTCATTCGCCGCTCGCGCGATCTGGGATTCAGCCTCGACGAGACCCGCAAGCTGTTGAGTCTGGCCGAACATAGTGATCGGTCTTGCGCCGAAGTCGAAGCGATCGCTCGTGAGCACCGTACCGCGATTGAGCGCAAGATTGCTTACCTTTCGGCTCTGGATCATGAGCTAGAAGCCATCATCAGCCAATGCGGCCAGAGCACTGTGGCCGAGTGCGGCATATTGGATGCCCTTGCCCCGTCATCTGAATTGATAGGTCATGCGCGGCCTGATCATCATCAGGCCGCGCATCAAACATAGTCCGCAACATCGCCTACGCCGGCACCAATCCCAACCATCTGCGTCCGCCGACTGTAAATCTCAGCACTAATCGCTCCAACAAGAATACCGCCAAAAGCGACAGCGCCAGCACCGGCAACAGGATGGCTAGCCCAATTAGGATCGCGACCAGCCCGCGCATCAGCATGCCATCAGGCATGGCGGGGACGGGCGGTGCACCGAGCACGCCTTCGGGCCTGCGCCGCCACCACATCAGCGTGCCGGTCACTGCGACTGTGATGAGCGCCAGCGCGGTAAGCACGCCAATCGCCTGGTTGATCCACCCAAACAGCTGCCCTTCGTGCCAAGCGATGCCATAGCCGACGGCGCGGTCGATAATATGCTGCTCGGCAAAGGTTTCGCGGCCAACTTCATTGCCCGTAATGGCGCTATACTGAATGGTGACCCGCAACGGCCGGTTCTGCGCATCCGAGCGCACCACCCAGTGCTCGCTTGCCGGGGCGCCGAAGCGCCCGGAAATACCCGGCGGCTGGACGACAACCGGAAATGCGAGGCTTTCTGCTTGAGCCCGTGTCACGGTCGACGACAAAGGCACAGCGGGTTGCGGTGTTGCCGTTATATCGGCATCGCCAACCGTGGCATGATCATGATCGTGATGCTTATGACCCGGGGGTACCGTGCCGACTGGGGCGGCAGCAAGTTCGGGTTGCGCCATGGCGCTGCCGCTGCCAGCGCGCGTCGCCCAATCCTGCGGCCCTTGCATCGTGCCGGTCGCAGAGCGCACGGCCTTAAACGCGTCGCCCCACACGCTGGCCCAAGGAAGGCCAGTGACAAGGAGCACAAGTGCCAGTGTCGAGACCCAGAAGCCGGTGACCGAATGCAGGTCCTTGAGCAGCGTTCGGCCCTTCAAGCCGAAGCGCGGCCAAAGGATTCCGGCTGGCCCGCGACCACGGGGCCACCAGAGGTAGAGCCCCGACAGGATCAGCACGATGGCCCAGCTCGCGGCAAGCTCGACAATCCAATCGCCCCATTGGCCGAGCAACAGCGACCCGTGAATGTCGGACACCACCGCGCTGATC
>JACEST010000124.1 GCA_013911715.1 Sphingopyxis sp.
GCCCGCGATTCAACGAATATATCACCGTGCCCAAAGTGCGGGTGATCGACGAAGAAGGCGAAAATCTGGGGGTCATGCTGACCGCTGAAGCCATCGAACAGGCCGCCAATGTGGGCCTTGATCTGGTCGAAGTATCGCCGGGCGCTGACCCGCCGGTGTGCAAATTCCTCGATGTCGGCAAATATAAATATGAGGCGCAGAAAAAGGCCAACGCCGCGCGCAAGAATCAAAAGACGCAGGAGATCAAGGAGATCAAGATGCGTCCGAACATCGATGACCATGATTTCGATGTGAAGATGCGCAAGGTTTTCGATTTTCTGGAAGAAGGCGACAAGGTCAAGCTGACCATGCGCTTTCGCGGCCGCGAGATGAGCCATACCCAGCTGGGTCTGGCGGTGCTCCAGCGCGTCGCCGAACAGACCGCCGAAATCGCGAAGATCGAGGCGCACCCGCGCACCGAGGGTCGCCAGATGCTGATGGTGATCGCGCCCAAATAGGTGCGTTCAAAGTCCGAACTGAAATTTAAGGGCGGTTTCCCCGGTGGGGAGGCCGCCCCTTTCATATCGCCTTTCGACAATCTGGCCCGAACCATCCGTCGCAATCGCGACGAGCGTCGAACAACGCGTGCCATAGATGCTGTCATTCAGAAATAGTGCAGGCCCATCTTCCGCCCGCAGCGTGTCGAGCAGCACGGCTGGGTCCTGGCCGCTCGCGAGCCACAGGCGGACCGCCGCCGCCAGCCGCGCCGACCGGTCACAGGCGCGGCCCGCGACCTCATTGGCGATAGCGTGCACTGCCGGTTCCAGCTGGCGAATGTTGGCATCAGGCCGGTTGGTCATCACCTGCGCGCCTGCGCCAGCGACCGCCATCAAGTTAAACCCGTTGAACAATTCCAGCTGATTTGGGTGCGGCGCGGCGAAATCGCCGCTTGCCGTCAGCAGGTCGCGCACCAGTACGCCGCGCGACACTTTGTCAGGATCACGCCCGCGCTCGCCGCGCGCGTTGGTGACGACCACCATGCGCTGCTGCGCGGGCACCACCCCCAGCCATGTCCCGCCGCCAACCAGATCGCGTCCGGCGACGATGCCGCTGCCATCGTCCCACGCATGCAGCGGCGCCGATGCGCGCGCATGATATTCATCGCGGTTGCCGACCAGCACGATCGGCCAATCGGGATGCTGGTAAAGGGCCAGGGCAACGACGCACATGCCATGTCCATGCCCGCAACCAATGCGATGTGCCAGCATGAAGATGCCCCTTGACAATTTGGTTGATTGATTGTTCAATCAAGTAGCGAGGGAGGGAATGGATATGTCACTTTTGGACAATCCGGACTATGCTGCGGCGGGCAAGGGGTTGCTGGCGAAAACCGGTCAAGATCTGCTGCACTGGGTGGATGTGGCGCGGAACGCAGGCATCACCGGACATATGGCGCTGGTCCAGCATCTGAAGGACACGCACGGACTGGGGCACGGCCATGCCAATACGGTGGTGCACGCCGCCAATGCGTCGGCGGCGGCGTCGCAAGACAGCGATGCGTTGATCACCGCCATGTTTGAAGGCCCGCGCGCTGCGTGGCGTCCCACTTATGACGCGCTGGTCGCGGCGATCATGGCATTTGGCGGAGATGTCGAGCTCGCGCCGAAAAAGGGCTATGTCAGCCTGCGCCGCAAGAAACAATTCGCACTGCTGCAGCCGTCGACCAAGGATCGTTTCGACGTCGGGCTGGCGCTGAAAGGCGAAGCGCCCGTTGGCGCGCTCGAGCTGGCGGGAAGCTGGAATGCGATGGTGTCGCACCGGGTGCGTATCGCCTTTGGCGTGCCTGCCGACGCTGCACTGGCGGGATGGCTGCGCGCAGCCTATGACCGCGCAGGGTAGGTGAGCAATGAATCTCGACACGCGCAACCGCATCCTGATGACCGCGATGGAGCTGTTCTGGGAAAAAGGCTATGGATCGACCTCGGTTGCCGACATTTTGTCGCGCAGCCAGGTGCATTCGGGCAGCCTCTATCACTTCTTCCCCGGCAAGCAGGACGTGCTGGTCGGCGTGCTCGAATTTTACCGCGACGGAATCCGAGAAAACTTGCTGTCACCCAATTGGCAGGGCGTGGACGATCCGATTGACCGTATCTTTGCCCTGTTGAACGGCTATCGCATCCAGCTGGTGATGACCGACTGCACTTATGGCTGTCCGATCGGTACCATTGCGCTCGAACTGCACGAACCCGATCCCAAGGTCCGCGAACTGCTGGCCGCCAATTTCAGCAATTGGGCTTCGGCGGTGCGCGAATGCCTCGATGCCGCAGGCGGCCGCCTGCCGTCCGATTGCGACCGCGCGGCGCTGGCCGAGTTCATATTGACGGTGATGGAGGGCGCTGTGATGCAGGCCAACACCCATCGCGACATCGGCTATTTCGACCGCAACGTCGCGGTGCTGCGCGACTATTTCACGCGGCTGGGGGTGGAGGTGGCGGCATGAGGCGGCTGCGTAAAATGATGGCGGCTGTGGCACTGTCAATCACGGCCTTGATCTGTCCCTCCGCAGTCCTTGCGCAAGACAATGTGCGCATCGAGCGGGCGATTATTGTGGCGGGCGATGGCGATGCTGTTGCCGCCTATGCGCTGTTCGTGAACGAAGGCGCAGCAACGCAGATTGTCAGCGCCGAATGCGCCTGCGCCGAAAGGGTAGAACTGCATGTCGTTGACCGCAGCGGCCCACGCCCGGCGATGACTAACAGTTGGCCGCTGACTTTGCATGCCAGGGAGTCGACCGCCATTCCTCCGCCTGGCTCTGTGCGCCATTTGATGGTGATGAACCTGCGGACACTCATCGTTGAAGGACAGCAGGTTACGCTTCGTTTTCATTTGGCCAGCGGCAGGATTATCGAACATCCGTTTGTTGCGGTCAACGACAGTCGTGAAGCATGGCAGCGGTTTGACGCGCTGGACGCGGGCGTTGCCCAGTTGCGCCATATAGTTGGCAGCTGGGACGTAACAACGACATTCTTGGACGCCAAAGGCAAGCCGCTGGGCGTATTTGTCGGCCGGTATGATTTCGATTGGGTGACACCGGATCGGGTGGTGCGCGGAAAGAGCGAAATTGCTGCATTAAGCCAAAGCAGCGCTTTGTTATTTTATGTGCGCGAGGCCAGCGCCGAAATCGAGATGGTATCCGTTGGGCGCGACGGCATATTATGGACGATGTCTGGGCCCGTGAACGGCGAAACGCGCGAAACGAAAGAAATGCTAGCGCCTGACGGTTCGACATTGAAACTACGGTTCACGCGCTTTGCCGTAACGCCCGACCGGTTTGAATCTCGCATGGAACGGTCGCTGGACGGGGGGAACAGCTGGTTGCCAGGAAATCACCAGATCTTTGTGCGTCGGGATCGTCCGACTGCCGATCAGCCTATTCGGGCTAGTTGAAACGGGACCAAAGGCAGCGCCTTTTTAGGAGCAACGGCCAGTTTGAGGGGGAGAGAGCAAATGATCGAAGTCAGAAAAACGCCGGTGCATCTGTGGATTGTCGGCGTCGTGGCGACGCTGTGGAACAGCTTTGGTGTCACTGACTATTTCATGACCCGCACGCGCGGCACCGCATGGATCGACCAGATGATGCCCGGCGTCGATAGCGCCAAATTCATGGCCTATATCGACGCCTTTCCCATCTGGGCGAGCACCGGTTGGGCGTGCGGCGTGTGGGGCGCGTTGGCGGGATCGCTGCTGCTGCTCGCGCGCAGCAGGCATGCGGTGACGGCGTTCGCGGTGTCGCTGGTCGGGGCGATTGTGGGGATTGGCTATCAACTGATGAACCCGGTCGACATTCCGGAAATGGCGCAGGGCGCGAACGCGGTGATGCCCTATGTGATCATCGCGATTGCGGCAGTGCTGCTGTGGTATGCACAGCGGCAGAAGGCGGCTGGGGTTTTGCGGTAGGGTTGTCTGTTAAAGGTCGTTGCCAGCGAACATCCGGCGGCGGTGGTCGCTGAACTTCTCGCCTTCGTAGGCTTCGGTGCGAAAGCCATTCGCTTTCCACGGCTTGCACATTTTGCAGCCTGCGCGGGCGTTGCGGGGGCGTTGACGTTTGTGATGCATCACGCGGCCTTTCGTTGAACGGTGAGCTCTAGGCCGAGTGCATTGAGCACGGCCATAAGCGTCTCAAGTGTCGGATTGCCGTTTTCCGAAAGAGCGGTGTACAGCGCCTGTCGTCCTAGTCCGGTTCTTTTGGCGATTTCCGTCATGCCCTTGGATCGAGCAACATCACCCAGCGCGGATGCGATGTGCTTCGGGTCATTCCCTTCCATCGCCGCCTCCAGAAAATACAGAATATCTTCCTCGTTTTCGAGATAGTTGGCGGCATCAAAAGGGCGTAGTTCCACCATGACGTTCGATCTCTTCCTTGAGCCGTTTTGCATAAGCAATATCGGCATCCTGCGTCCGCTTGTCGCCGCCACAAAGCACGATGACAAGCTGCTTCCCACGCTGGAAATAATAGACCCGATAACCGGGGCCATGATCGATCTTCATTTCGAATACGCCGCCTTGGACTGAGCGGATCGTCCCGAAATTACCATTCGCCGCGCGCTTAATGCGGTCTGCTATCATGACCTTGGCCTTGCGGTCGCGAAGTTTTGCAAGCCACCTGGCAAAGTCCAGCGTCTCCTCCAACGAGAAGGCTTGTCCTTTATGAAGGACATTTGACGTGTTGTCAACTCGGCCCGTCACTTGAGCTCATCCAATCGAACCCAATCGTCGTTATCGGGCAATTTGCCGAACCAGAAGCGCCACCCGTTTACGTTCGTACCTGAAATCGCGCTTGCAGCATCTGAAGGACTGGTGCGGATAACCCCATTCTGATCAACCCAGCGACCGTCTCTGATTTCCGATTTGTATTGCACGCCTTTATAAGTGGCACGAAATAAGGTGCCCTCAGGAAAAATGACCCCGTTGAAAATAGCGAACGCTCCAGAGACAGCCGAGTCGGCGCTTGCCTCGCCAGAAAGACTGCGAGTGGCAGACTGACTGCCTGATAGACTCTTTTGCCGATAGGGCGAACGTACGCGCCGCTCCTGGCCACAGCTATCCTCGGACAGCCGCAAGATGCGGCGTAGCACGTCATTGTAGCCGTCCGTTTCCGATGTTCTCATTGCAGTGAGAGCCTTGAAAACCTCAAAATCAATGTCAATCTGCATTTGCGCACCTATCTATCTTAGATAGATTAGATAGAATATAATCGTCAGCGAGTCAACCCTCACCGCCCCCACTTGCGCTGCGTTTTCCCAAACCGGTCCTTCCGCGTCCCCGGCTTGCCCTCATTGCTGCGCCCAACCCGCGGCGCCGCGCTCTCGCCCGAGCCAATCCCCAACTCATCCGCCTCCAGCTTGCGGATTTCATCCCTCAACCGCGCCGCCGTCTCAAACTCCAGGTTTGCTGCCGCATCGCGCATCTGTTTTTCAAGATCGGCAATGTAGGCGCGCAAATTGTGGCCGACCATATGATCGGGCTTGCCTTCGCCGATGTCGACGACGACGCCGTCCTTCGACGCCACATGCGCGATGATGTCGCCGATGTTTTTCTTGATGCTCAGCGGGGTGATGCCGTTGGCTTCGTTGAACGCTTCCTGCCGCGCCCGCCTACGGTCGGTTTCGCGCATGGCGCGTTCCATGCTGCCGGTGATGCGGTCGGCGTAGAGGATGACGCGGCCATCGACGTTGCGGGCGGCGCGGCCAATCGTTTGAACCAATGAGGTTTCGCTGCGCAGGAAGCCTTCCTTGTCGGCGTCGAGGATGGCGACAAGACCGCATTCGGGAATGTCGAGCCCCTCGCGCAGCAAATTGATGCCGACCAGCACGTCGAACACGCCGAGCCGCAGGTCGCGGATAATCTCGATGCGCTCGAGCGTCTCGACGTCGCTGTGCATATAGCGGACCTTGAGTCCTGCCTCGTGGAGAAACTCGGTCAGATCCTCGGC
>JACEST010000125.1 GCA_013911715.1 Sphingopyxis sp.
GACCCGACCCGCGCCTTGAACGTCCGCACCGACGCGCCACCGGGGACCACGGCGCGCAGCCAGCCAGCTTTCCGCCTGCCTGCGGTCGGGCGCGTCGTCGCCGGGCTGGGCGAGGTGAGCAGCAGCGGCGTGCGTTCGCGCGGCCTTACCATCGCGGTGCGCCCCGGCGGCCAGATTGTCGCGCCTGCCGACGGGCGCGTCGTCTTCGCGGGCGATTATCGCAGCTATGGCAAGATAGTCATCCTCGACCATGGCGATGGCTGGACTTCGCTCGTCACCGGAATGATCGGTCTGTCGGCACGGATCGGCGACGAAATCGACGCGGGCAGCCCGCTGGGCCGCGCCGGATCGAACCGCCCACGCATCACAGTGGAATTGCGCCGCAATGGCGAACCCGTCAGCCTGACCGCGCTCGTCGGCTGAAATTTACCGCTGGCCGAAGCTTTGCCCCGTTTCGGGAAGGTTCATGACAGGGCGCGCAACAGGGTTGGACAGCGCGCCCCGCGCGCGCATATAGTTGCCGACCGAGATTTTAAGGACCCGAGTCTGATGGCCGATACCCGCACCCCCGCAGCCCGCCGCAACCGCACATGGGCACTTTGGCAGGGCGCGGCTGCGCTCAGCACGCTGGCGCTTGTCCCGCTGGCGACCGGCGCAATGGCCACGGTCGATGCCGCAACCGAGGATGAGGTGCAGCGGTTCCTCGACGTGTTCCTCGAGGTGCGGCAAAATTATGTTGAGCCGGTCAGCGATGACAAGCTGATCGAAGGTGCGATATCGGGTATGCTCGCTAGCCTCGATCCGCATTCAGGCTATCTCGACGCGCGCAATTTCAAGCAGCTGCGCACGCAAACCGATGGCGAATATGGCGGGCTGGGCCTGTCGGTTACGCAGGAAGATGGCGTGGTGAAGGTGATCGCGCCGCAGGCCGAAACCCCCGCCGACCGCGCGGGCATCAAGGCCGGCGATTATATCACGCATATCAACAATGAACTGATCGTCGGCCTGCCGCTCGACGAGGCGGTCGAACTGATGCGCGGTGCGCCGGGCACCAGCATCGACCTGCGCGTTGTGCGCGAAGGGCGTGACAAGCCGATGGAGCTGAAACTCACGCGAGAGATTATCGACCTTAAGCCCGTCAAATGGGAAGTGAAGCAGGGCGTCGGCGTCATCACCGTCAACAGCTTCTCGAGCGACGCCACCGCCGACGTAAAAGCGGGCATCATGGCGGTCGAAAAATCGCTGGGGGGCAAGCCGCGCGGCTATATCCTCGACATGCGCTCGAACCCTGGCGGGTTGCTCGACGAAGCCGTCGGCATCAGCGACCTGTTCCTCGAACGCGGCGAAATCGTCTCGCAGCGCGGCCGCCGTAAGGGCGACATCGAACGCTATTTCGCCGAACCCGGCGATCTGGCCAAGGGATTGCCGGTGGTCGTGCTGATCGATGCAGGCTCGGCCTCGGCGTCCGAAATTGTCGCGGGCGCGCTGCAGGATCAGCGCCGCGCCGTCGTGCTGGGCGAACGCAGCTTTGGCAAGGGATCGGTCCAGACCGTCCTCTCGCTCACCGACACCACCGCGCTGCGCCTGACCACCGCGCGCTATTACACCCCCTCGGGCCGTTCGGTGCAGGAAGGCGGGATTGATCCCGACATCCGCGTGCCGCAGCTGACCGATCCCGATTATGCGACGCGGCCCAAATTCCGCGAATCGGACCTGCGCCGCCACCTCGTCAACGAAAAGCGCGTCGATAACAGCTTGCTGGAAAAGGACGAAAAGCCCGACCCACGCTTCACCGCCACGCCAGAGGAACTGAAGGCCAAGGGTATCGACGACTTCCAGCTTCACTATGCACTCGAATTGATCGGCCGCATCGGCCCGGCGCAGGCCAGACTGGCCGAAGCCAAAGCGGCGGCGGGCGCGCGGCGGAATTAGACCCCATTCTCCGTTCGCCTCGAGCGAAGTCGAGAGGCCCATCGGCATGGTGCCATGCTGCAGGGTGTCTCGACTTCGCTCGACACGAACGGATATAGGTTGAACATGCCCTCCCTCCGCCCGACGCTCCTCGCCCTCGTCATCCCCGGCGCCCTCTATGGCGGCGCGCTCATCTCGCAATACGCCTTCGGCCTCTTCCCGTGCGAAATGTGCTATTGGCAGCGCTGGCCGCATCAGGCCGCGATCCTGCTTGCCGCGCTGGCGCTTGCCTTCAAAAGCAACCGCGCGGCGTTGCGCGCGCTGACCCTGCTCGCCGCCATCGCCATCCTTGTCAGCGGCGGAATTGGCGCATTCCACGCCGGCGTCGAATATGGCTTCTGGCCCGGCCCGGCGTGCAGCAGCACTGCAACCGGGCCGGTATCTATCGAGGATCTGATGGTCGGGCCTGTCATCGCGTGCGACAAGCCGCAATGGACGCTGGCGGGAATTTCGCTCGCAGGCTTCAACGCCCTCTTTTCCTTTGCGGGGGGTGTCGCCATATTGGCATTGCTATTCCGCCGCCAGGACCAGAGCGCATGACCATCAGCCCCGCCCGCCGCGCCAAGATCGCCAGCATGATCCGCGTCGACCAGGCGGGCGAATATGGCGCGACCCGCATCTATGCGGGGCAACTCGCTGTGCTCGGCAACCGCCACCCGATCGCGCGCGACATCGCGCATATGGCCGAACAGGAATCGCGCCACCGCGTCTTTTTTGACCGGATGATCACCGAACGCCGCGTTCGGCCCACGATCTTGTCGCCCTTCTGGCACGTCGCGGGCTTTGCCCTTGGCGCCGCCACCGCCGCGATGGGTCCGCGCGCCGCGATGGCCTGCACCGCTGCGGTCGAAACCGAAATTGACGCACATTACCGCGAACAGCTCGAACAACTCGGCGATGACGACCCCGAGCTCAGCGCCGCCATTGCCGAATTCCGCGCCGAGGAACTCGAGCATAAGGAAGCTGCCCTTGCCGCCGGGGCCGAGAGTGCGCCCGGCTATCCGCTGTTGTCGGCAACAATCCGCGCCGGGTGCCGTGCCGCCATTGCGCTCGCCAAACGGATTTGACCGTCCGAACCCATGTTCATCGCCGGGCCATGTCGCCGGATTATCAAGGAAGCATCATGACCCGCATTTTTCTCCCAGCCGCTTTGATCGCCGCAATTGCGGTCGGCCCCGCCGCAGCCCAGCAAGGACCTGCCAACACCGGCGGCGACAGGATTTCGCAGGCTATTGTCTACGGCGAGGACGCCTGCCCCACCGCCACGAGCGACGAAATTATCGTCTGCGCGCGCCTGCCCGAGGCAGAACGATACCGCATCCCCGAACTGTTTCGCGGCGGCGACTTGCTCAGCCCCAAGAATGACGCCTGGGCCAATAAGGTCGTCGCGCTCGAACGCGTCGGCCGCTTTGGCACCGACAGCTGCTCGCCGGTTGGCCTCGGCGGCTTTACCGGTTGTACCCAAAGCCTGGTCGCGGGCGCCGCCGCCGAACGCCTCGCCACCGACAAGACCAATTGGGAAGCGCTGATCGCTGACGAACGCGCGCGGCGCATGGCGAGTATCGACGCCGCTGCAGCCGAAGTCGAAGCCGCCGTCGTCGCCGATGAAAAGGCCCGCGAAGAACGCGCGCGCCGCGAAGCCGAAATTGAAGAGCGCGGCGGTGCGCCGGTTGAGGGCGATCCGGACGCGACACCGCTCCCGGAGCCGACGCCGCGGTAAACAAGTTTTCCAAATCCCGTTCGCCTCGAGCGAAGTCGAGAGGCCCATCGGCCTAGCGCAATGCCGAGGGGTGTCTCGACTTCGCTCGACACGAACGGGTTGAGAGAGGCTATTTCAACAATGTCTCGCGCCAGAACATCAGCCCGGCCCAGAAATTATAATCCTGATTTTCCTTTTTCGCGAAGCCATGGCCTTCGTTCGTCCCCACCAGATGCCATGCCGTGCCGCCATTGGCGCGCACCGCGGCGACCAGTTGATCGGCTTCGGCCTTGGGAACGCGCGGATCATTGGCCCCGGTCACGACGAACAGCGGCTTTCTGATTTCCGCCACGCGGGTGAGCGGCGAGATTTCGATCAGCTTGGCGCGCTGCGCGGGATCGCGTTCGTCGCCATATTCGGGGCGGCGCAAATCGCGGCGATAGCTCTCGGTCTTTTCAAGGAACGTCACAAAGTTCGAAATCGCCACCACGCACAGGTTCGATTTCAGCTTGTCCTGATACTGGATCGCCGCCGCATAGCACATATAGCCGCCATAGCTGCCCCCCGTCAGCCCGAAGCGCGACGCATCGAGCCCCGCGTCCTTTTCCAGATGGGTCAGGAACGCGCCCATATCCTTGACGCTGTCCTCGCGCTTGAACGGGCCATTGTCCAGGCTGACGAAAGTCTTGCCATAGCCCGTCGAACCGCGGACGTTGGGATAGAAAATCGCGACGCCTTCCTCGTTCAGCAGGAAATTGTTGCGCCCCTGAAAACCGGGCCGCGATTGCGCCTCGGGTCCGCCATGGACGTTCATGATGAGCGGGCGTTTGCCGGGAAATTTGACGGGGTCGGGGCGATAGAGAAAGCCCGATACCTCCAGCCCGTCAAAACTCTTCACCTTAACGAGTTCGGGCTCGACATTTTGCGCGACATCGAGCCCGCCGGTTTCGCTCTCGGTCCAGCGCGTCAGTTTCAACGTATTGGGATCGACGCTCCACACGTCGGCCGCACTGCGCGCCGAGGTAAAGGTCAGCCCAATCTCACCCCATGGCGCGATGTCGATGCCGCCAATGATCCCTGCCGGCAAAGCGTCGACGCTCCTCACCTTGCCCGACTTCATGTCCATAATCTTGAGCTTGCTCATGCCCGCTTCGTTGATGACATAAGCTAGGAATTTACCGTCGTCGGAAATATCGAACGTATCGACATCCCAATTCTCGGCGGGGCCCTTGGGCGTGAATTGCCCTGAGACGGGGTCCATTGTTCCTAGTCGCTGAAACTCGCTGCCCTCGTCACTCGTAATCCAGATCGTTCCGTCGGGCGCGATCTGGACGCCCTGAATGCTGACTGCCTTGCTATGGTCGCCCACCGGCGTCAGCCCGCCATTCACCAGGTCGAGCTTGAAGGCGTTGGTTTTCTGCACCGACACAAATTGGCCGACCAACGCCCATTTCTTGTCGGGCGAAAAGGCCGCGACGCCCCAGCCACCGCCCGCCACTTCGGCAACCATGCGGTTCGACGACGGATTGCGTGGGTCCATCACATAAATGTCGCTGTCGCGCCCGTTGCGCCGCGTCGAGGTGTAAGCCACCAATTCGCCGTCATCGCTCCACGCATTGATGGCATTGCGGCTCTTGCCGTCGGTCAGCAGTTCGAGCTTGCCGTTCTTGAGCGCGAAAATCTGGAAAAATTCATTCCCGCCAATGTCCTTTTGCACCAGCAGCACGTCGCCACGCCTGGGCGCCCAGCTGCCGCCGCCGACGGGCTCGGCTTCGAAAGTCAGCTGCTTGCGCGCGCCCATCGGTGACGCAACGCGGTGGAGCTGCGCGGTATTGCCAAAGCGGGTTCCGATCAGCATCGATCGGTCGGCAGGATGCCAGCCCGAAAAGCCCGCACCGCGATTTTCCATATAGGGCCGCGTCGCGGCGGCGAGTTCGGCGGGCACCTCAGGCATGCCATCGGCGACCAGTGCGGCCGGCTTGGGCGCAGCGGACGGCAGTGCAGATGGGGCTTCCTGCGCCAAAGCGGGCGCGAGCGGCAGGGCAAGGGCGGCAATCAAAGTCAGATAACGCATGGCAGACATCCCCGGTTGGCTAAATTATGCAGCTTTTAAACGCGAATGCGCGAGCGCGCGCAATGGCCTGATTCGACGAACGGCGGGCGTGGGTCGATATGCGCCCTACCCCCTCCCCTTCAGGGGAGGGGCAGCGAGACTTGGCAGCTTGCTGCCTAGTCGCAGCGGGGTGGGGATTCAAAGCCTTGCGCTATGCCGACAGTCCCCACCCCAACCC
>JACEST010000126.1 GCA_013911715.1 Sphingopyxis sp.
CTCACACCCCTGGCGCACCAACCCCGAATCGGCGCGCGCGCCCAATGCCAGTCCCAGCGCGTCGAGCAGAATCGATTTGCCCGCCCCGGTCTCGCCCGTCAGCACGCCCAGCTCGCCCCCGAAATCAAGGTCGAGCGCGTCGATGAGGACGATATTCGATATGGCCAGCGCGGTGAGCATTGCGGCTAACTTAGCGCAGAACGAAAGCGGAATCTATTGGCGGGTTGGACTGGTTAAGCTGATAGTCTGGTATGGGAAATGTTTCCCGCAGAGAGCGCGGAGTTTCGCAGAGACCGCAGAGAGGTTGCACCGCCGCAAAGCGGCCTTCAACTTGGATTGGGCAAAAGCCTCGTCGTCAGGTTCGAAGGCGGCCTATCGGCCGCAACATCATCTCTGCGGTCTTTGCGAAACTCCGCGCTCTCTGCGTGAAACCAAAAGAAAGCCGAAAGCTCACGCCGTCGGCGCGTGCTTTTGCATCAGGTCGAAGGCGCGTTCATACCATTTGCTGCCGGGGTAATTGGCCCCCAGCACGGCTGCCGATTTCTTCGCCTCGGACAGGATGCCCAGCGCCAGATAGCATTCGGTCAGCCGGTACAGCGCCTCGGGCGTGTGGCCGGTAGTCTGGAATTTGTCGGCGACCTCACGAAAGCGGATCGAGGCGGCGAGCCATGACGAGGCGCGCTGGTAATAGCGGCCGATTTCCATTTCCTTGCCCGCCAGATGGTCATTGACCAGATCGAGCTTGAGCCGCGCATCGGCGGCATAGCGCGTGTCGGGATAGCGGCGGATGACCTCACCCAGCGCATTGCGCGCCTGATCGGTGATTTTCTGGTCGCGGGTAATGTCACTGATTTGCTCATAATAGGACAAAGCGATCAGATAATAGGCGTAAGGTGCGTCCTTGTTGCCCGGATGGATCGACAAGAAGCGCTGCGCCGATTCGATGCTGGGCGTATATTCGCGGTCCATATAATAGCTGAACGCGCTCATCAGCTGGGCGCGGCGCGCCCAGGGCGAATAGGGGTGCTGGCGCTCGACCTCGTCAAACAGGCCCGCGGCCAGCGCATAATTGCCGCGATCGAGCCGATCCTGCGCCGCACGGTAGAGCGTGTTGACGTCGCGCGCGATATAGCGCTGGTCGGCGACATTGTTGCTTGAGCCACCGGCACAGGCCGAAAGCAGCGGGGCGGCCAATGCCGCGATCAGCAGCAGACGGGCGGCGGGGCGGCGGGCGAATTGGGAAGCTTTGATCATCACAGAGGCGATATAACCATGGTGCGCCTGAACGCAAAATAAATGCGGCGGATTTTCAGGGTGTTTTTATGATGCAGCCGGGGCGCGGTTTGGCTGGATCGGGTGAAGCAGGCGGCGGAACCCGCCTGGCGCGGACAATTTTGACCGGCGCAGCCAATATCTGGCCCTTCATCACGCCTTCGCCCGCCGTCTCGGACACCGGCGCAGCGGCAATGGCCTGCGCGACCGCCCAGCCATCGACGACTTCGGCGAAAACGGCGAAGCCCGCGTTATCGCCTTCCGCCTTGGGATCGGCGTCAAAACCGTAAATCGGCCCGAGCGCGACAAAAATATCGCTGGCCCCCGTGCCCGGCGCGCTGCGCGCCAGGCTGACCGAGCCCGGACAATGAGCGAGGCCCGTCACCGTGGTCGGCTCATGCGCCACCGGCGGCAGCACCAGCCGCGCGTCGGTGCGCACGCCCATCTGGATCAGCGTGCTGTCCGCCCCCCAATTGCGCGTGGTGCGATAGAAATTCTGGCCGTCATAGCGTTTGGTATCGACATATTTGAGGAAATTGGCAGCCGTCAGCGGCGCGCGCTGCGCCTCGATCCGCAGGATGATGGTGCCGAGGGAAGTTTCGACCGCGACATGGGGGAGCGGCTTGGGCGCGGCGAGCGCAGGCGGTATCGCTGGAGGCATCGGGGCGGGCTGGGCCGACGCAAGCGCGGCGAAGGCGGCAATGGCTGAAAAGCCTAGGGCGACGGCTGTGATTCGGCGTAACATTATTACAAAGTTGCCGAAATTGGCACTACGTCGCGGTAAGATCAAACCTGTGTGCTGGTGGAGTAACACGGGATGGGCGGCGAAGGACCGACGAAGAGCCATGGCTGTAAGAAACCATGGCAAATCCTACATTGCAAGGGGGTGTTGGCGATAAACTCTCGCCAGATGTCGAGCTGTGCTTCCATGTCCGTTGGAAGTTCGGAAGGCGTAATGACGGGCAAAAAAGGGCCCCGCGATTGCTCGCGAGGCCCGTTTTCTTGTCCCTAAGTCAAGCTCAATCGGCCTTCAGGAAGCCGGGCAGATGGCCTTCGTCGACCGGGCCGTCGTCGCTGCGCTCGGGGCGCGGACCGCGCTCGCCGCCGCCGTCGCGGCCCCCATCCCTTCTGGGGCCGCGATCACGGTCACGACCGCCGCCGCCGCCGCCACTACCGCCTCTGGGGCCACGATCGCCGCGGTCGCCGCCATCACGGCGGGGGCCACGGTCACCACGATCACCGCGCGGGCGGTCGCCGCCTTCACGCGGTTCACGCGGCGGGCGGGTGTCTTCCAGCTCTTCGCCAGTTTCCTGATCGACAACGCGCATCGACAGGCGCACCTTGCCGCGCTGGTCAATCTCGAGCACCTTGACCTTGACTTCCTGGCCTTCGGAGAGGACGTCGCTGACCTTTTCAGTACGTTCATTGCGGATTTCGCTGACATGGACGAGCCCGTCCTTGCCGCCCATGAAATTCACGAACGCGCCGAAATCGACGAGGTTGACGACCTTGCCATTATAGATTTTGCCAACTTCGGCTTCCTCGACGATGCCGAGGATCCACTGGCGCGCGGCTTCGATCTGGGTCAGGTCGGACGAGCTGATCTTGATCGTGCCCTCGTCGTCGATGTCGACCTTCGCGCCGGTGGTGGCAACGATCTCGCGGATCACCTTGCCGCCGGTGCCGATGATGTCGCGAATCTTCGACTTGTCGATGCTCATCGTTTCGATGCGCGGGGCGTGCGCCGACAATTCGCTGCGCACTTCATTCAGCGCCTTGGCCATTTCGCCGAGGATGTGGGCGCGGCCTTCCTTGGCCTGGCCCAGCGCGGCTTCAAAGATTTCGCGGGTAATGCCGGCAATCTTGATGTCCATCTGCATCGTGGTGATGCCTTCGGACGTGCCCGCCACCTTGAAATCCATGTCGCCAAGATGGTCTTCGTCGCCGAGGATGTCGGACAGGATCGCGAAATCCTTGCCTTCCAAAATCAGGCCCATGGCGATGCCCGACACCGGACGCGTAATCGGCACGCCGGCATCCATCATGGCCAGTGAGCCGCCGCACACCGACGCCATCGACGACGAACCATTGCTCTCGGTAATGTCGCTGGTGAGGCGGATGGTATAGGGGAAGTCTTCCTTCTTTGGCAGCACAGGGTGCAGCGCGCGCCAGGCGAGTTTGCCATGCCCGACTTCGCGGCGACCCGGTGCACCAAAGCGGCCGACTTCACCGACCGAATAGGGCGGGAAGTTATAGTGCAGCATGAAATGTTCGTAGCGCAGGCCGGTGAGGCCATCGATCATCTGCTCGGCTTCCTTGGTGCCCAGGGTGCAGGTCGCGATGGTCTGGGTTTCGCCGCGCGTGAACAGCGCCGAGCCGTGGGCGCGGGGCAGGAAATGCGTTTCCGATACGATCGGGCGGATTTGCGTCGTGGTGCGACCATCGATGCGCTTGCCAGTTTTCAATATGTCGCCGCGAACGATGTCGGCTTCCAGCTTTTTGGTCAGCTTGATGCCGGCCATGACCTGCTGCGGCTCGAGGCCGTCGGCGGCGAGCATCGCCTTGGCCTTGTCGCGCGCCGCATTCAGCGCGTTCGAGCGCGCCGATTTGTCGGTCAGCTTGTACGCCGCAGCAATATCCTTGCCGATCAGCTTTTTCAGCTTGTCCTTGAGCGCGGCATTGTCGTCCGACGAGGCCATATCCCACGGATCTTTGGCGGCCTGTTCGGCGAGCTTGATGATCGCTTTCACAACTTCGCGGCACGCATCGTGCGCGAACATGACGGCGCCGAGCATCACCTCTTCCGACAGCTCATTGGCTTCGGATTCGACCATCATCACCGCATCGTGCGTCGCGGCGACAACCAGATCGAGATCGCCTGCGGCGACCTGTTCGTCGGTCGGGTTGAGGATATATTCGCCGTCGACATAACCAACGCGCGCCGCGCCGATCGGGCCCATGAAGGGCACGCCCGAAATAGTCAGCGCCGCCGAGGCGGCAACCATGGCAAGAATGTCGGGTTCATTCGAGCCATCATAGCTCAGAACCTGGGCGATAGCGTTGATTTCGTTATAGAAACCTTCTGGAAACAGCGGGCGGATCGGGCGATCGATCAGCCGCGAAACCAGCGTTTCCTTTTCGGTCGCGCCGCGTTCGCGCTTGAAAAAGCCGCCCGGAATGCGCCCGGCGGACGAATATTTTTCCTGATAATGGACGGTGAGCGGGAAGAAATCCTGCCCGTCCTTGACCGATTTGGCGGCGGTGACAGCGCACAACACCACGGTTTCGCCCAGCGTCGCGATCACCGCGCCGTCGGCCTGACGGGCAACCTTGCCCGTTTCGAGGGTCAGCGTTTCACCGCCCCACTCGATCGATACAGTCTTTACATCAAACATGTGTTTTCCTTCGCCCGCCAGCCCAATGCTGCGCGGGGCCTCTCAATTTCCGGGCAGACCGGCCCGGTGCGGTGCGGGGCCATTTAAACGCCCCGTGGCGGACCCGCCGGATGCGGGGTCGCCCCTTTTTCCTGTTTCGTCGTCCCGGACTTGATCCGGGACAACGAGCGGAGGTGTATTGTCCCGGATCAAATCCGGGACGACGAGAAAACGCAAACGGCCCGCAAATGCGGGCCGAGCGATTACTTCATTTCCGAAGACCCAGCTTGCCGATCAGGTCGGTGTAGCGCACTTCGTCTTTCTTCTTGAGATAGTCGAGCAGCGAGCGGCGTTTATTGACCATCATCAACAGACCACGGCGGCTGTGGTTATCCTTGTGGTGGCCCTTGAAATGGTCGGTCAGCGTGTTGATGCGGTCGGTCAGAATCGCGACCTGCACCTCGGGTGAACCGGTGTCGCCCTGTTCGCGGGCATATTCAGCAATAACTTCGGCTTTGCGTTCAGCGGTAATCGACATTTTTTCTTTCCTTCGAACATCTTACAGGTTGAAACCGCGCACGACTGTCAGCGTTCCTGCTGAAAGGCTGACCAGCGCGAGCGGAACGAAATCGCCCGCATGCGCCCAATATAGCCCGTCGTCCGTGGCAACCCCGGTCAGAGTGCGGCCTTGTCGGACCGCCCCTGCCGCTTCCGGGGAAAGGATCAGAGCCGGGATGTCGACCAGCCCTGCCTTCAGCGGCAGAAATACATCTGTATGCGCGGCGCCTTGGCCGAATGCGTTCAATTTGTCCAGCGAAATCGCCTGTTCGAGGGTGAAGGGGCCCGCGCGGGTGCGGCGCAGCATAGCGACATGGCCAACGGTGCCGAGCGCATGGGCGATGTCGCGGGCGAGGCTGCGGATATAGGTGCCCTTGCTGACATGCGCGGTGAGGGTAACAAACTCAAACTCCTCCGCGTCTCCGCGTCTCCGCGTGAGATTTTTCTGTTCACGCGGAGGCGCGGAGACGCGGAGGGCATGCACCGTCACTTGCCGCGCTACCATTTCTACATCCTCGCCAGCCCTTGCTCTGTCATAAGCGCGCTGGCCGCCCACCTTGATTGCCGAATAAGCCGGCGGCACTTGCTCAATGGGTCCGGTGAAGCGCGGCAGCACCGCCTCGACCTCTGCCAACGTGGGCCGAACATCGCTCGTTGCGACCACCGCGCCTTCGGCATCGAGGCCCTCGGTCTCGGTCCCGAAGGCGATGGTGAAATCATAGACCTTGCTGGCTTCCAGCATCCGCCCCGTCAGC